>JBEIPU010000081.1:0-17461 GCA_040376925.1 Caenimonas sp.
CGCGAAGACATCGCCCTGTTGGCCAACCACTTTCTGCACAAGCTGGCCGCCAAATACGGCCAACGCCTGTCGGGCTTTGCACCAGAGGCACTCAAGGCATTGACCACCGCCGCCTGGCCGGGCAATGTGCGCCAGCTGTACAACGTGGTCGAGCAGGTCTGCGCCCTGTCCACCACGCCGCTGGTGCCGCTGGCGTTGGTGCAGCGCGCGTTGCGCGTGCCGTCGGCCGAAGTGCTGACCTATGCCGAAGCCAAGCAGCGATTCGAGCGCAGCTACCTGGTGGGGCTGCTCAAGATGACCGACGGCAACGTGGCTGATGCGGCGCGCCTGGCCGGGCGCAACCGCACCGAGTTCTACCGTTTGCTGCAGAAAAACGAGCTGACACCGGGGCATTTCCAGGCCGAGCCGGCGGCACTGTCGCCGTCTGGCGACACGCCTAAGCCTTTGAAATAAAACAGTATTTCCTTCAAGCGCCGTCATTTGCCGGGAGCCTCGTCGTCTATCGGCGACAAAAATCAAGGGTTTACCCAGGGTTTCACGCAACAACCTGCCAGAAACACACCTGGTTACCCCGAAGACCATTGATTTAAAAAGGATTTTCAGGGTTGGCACAGGGTTTGCCCTAGTAGGGCATGACCTTGCGCTTTTTCGCTGTACTGCTGTGGGGCTGGCTGGCCGCCAGCGCATCGGCGCACGCGCAGGTTGTTGACTTCGACACCCTCACTCAAAAAGCCCGCGAACAGGCCGGGCAGCCCTGGCAGGCGCCCGCCAACACCACCCCCACCGCACTCACGCAGTTGGACTACGACGGCATGCGCGACATCCGCTGGCGGCCCGAGCGCGCGCTGTGGCGCGACGCGCAGCTGCCGTTCGAGGCCATGTTCTTTCACCTCGCGTCGTACCACACGGCGCCCGTGCGCATCCACGAAATCACGCCCCAAGGTGTGCAGGCACTGAGCTTTCGCAGCAGCGATTTCGACTACGGCAAGAACCGCCTGAACCCGCAAGACTGGGGCGACATCGGCTTTGCAGGTTTTCGCCTGCACTACCCGCTGAACACCGCCGCCTACAAAGACGAGCTCGCTGTGTTCCAGGGCGCAAGCTACTTTCGCGGCCTGGGTGCGGGCCAGCAGTACGGGCTGTCAGCACGCGGTCTGGCCATCGATACCCATGGCGCGCGCGCTGAAGAGTTTCCGCGGTTTTCCGAGTTCTGGCTGCAGCGCCCGGCGCCGGGTGCGCAACAGGTCACCGTGCTCGCGCTGCTGGAGTCGCCGCGCGCCACCGGGGCCTACCAGTTCGACATCACGCCCGGCACCGCCAGCGTCATGCAGGTGCGCGCCCGCGTGTTCCTGCGCGAGGGCGCAAGCCCGATCAACGTGCTGGGCATCGCACCCTTGACCAGCATGTTCATGTCGGGCGAGAACCAGCCGCGCGCCGGCGACTTCCGCCCCGAGGTGCACGACTCCGACGGATTGATGATGGTCACCGGCGACGGCGAATGGCTGTGGCGCCCGCTGCAAAACCCGGCACGCCCCATCGTCAATTCGTTTGCCATGGCCAGCCTGCGCGGCTTTGGCCTGATGCAGCGCGACCGAGACTTTCGCAGCTACGAAGATGTGGAGGCCCGCTACGAGCGCCGTCCGTCCGCCTGGGTCAAACCGCTGGGCGACTGGGGCCCCGGCCGCGTGGAGCTGCTGCAGCTGCCCACGCCGGACGAGACGCACGACAACATCGTGGCGTACTGGGTGCCGCAGCGGCTGCCCGCACCTGGCACGCCGCTTGAGTTTGCCTATGAGCTGTCATGGCAGGGCGACACACAGCAGCGCCCGCCCGGCAGCTGGGCCACGCAGTCGCGCCGCGGCATCGGCTACAGCAAGCTGGACGCTGCAGCGCTGGCCGCCCAGGTGCAGTACGTCATTGACTTTCAGGGCCCGGCGCTGGACGCGCTGCCCGCCGATGCTGCCGTCAAAGCCGTGGTCACGGCCAGCGGCGCAGGCCGCGTCATCGAACACATCGCCTACCGCAACCCCGCCAGTGCCCACAACCCCAAGGGCTGGCGCATGACGGTGCGCGTGCAACGCGACAACCCCGCGCAGCCCGTTGAGCTGCGCGCATTCCTTCAACACGGCAACGACATCGTGAGCGAAACATGGACCCACATCATTCTTCCCGAGTAGCCCTTGCGGCCGCTGCCACGCGCTCGCCGCTGCGCGAAGACCGCCACCCCAATGCCGTGACGGCGCCGCCGGTCAATCGCGGCTCCATGCCACAGCGCCCCTGGCGCGGCTTCTGGAACAGCATGGGCACGGCGCTGCTGTCGGTGGCCAACCAGATGCTGTCACCGCGTGCGCGTTCGCCACGGGTCCATGCACCGCGTCAGCCCTGGGAGCGCGCAGCCGCCCGCCGCCGCGCAGTGTTCGCGCTGTTCACCGTGCTGACCACCATCGCCGCCACCAGCCTGTTTGCCAGCGCCCAGCCCGACTACGACAACGCCTGGTTGCAGTACGGCCAGATCGCCCTGTACACCGTGCTGACCACCTGGGTCATGACGGGCTTTGCCACCGCACTCATGGGCTTTTGGGTCACGCTGCGCGGCGACGCGCACACCCTGTCGGCACGCGCCGTCAAGGGCCATGCCATGGACCCGCAGGCACGCACCGCCGTCATCATGCCGATCTGCAATGAAGACGTGGCCACCGTGTTTGCCGGCCTGCGCGCCACCTGCGAATCGCTGGCAGGCACCGGTCATGCCAGGCAGTTTGATGTGTTCGTGCTGTCCGACACCGGCAACCCGCAGATCGCCGCCGCCGAGCGCGCCGCCTGGGAAGACCTGCGCGCCGCCCTGGCCGCCGATCCGGCCCACGCCGGCATCGAGGTGTACTACCGCCTGCGCGCGCGCCGCACCCACCGCAAGGCCGGCAACGTGGCCGACTTTTGCCGCCGCTGGGGCAAGGATTACCGCTACATGGTGGTGCTGGACGCCGACAGCGTGATGAGCGGCGACTGCCTGGTGTCCATGGTCAAGCTCATGGAGGCCCACCCCACGGCCGGCATCATCCAGACCGCCACGCAGGCCATCGGCCACGTCACGCTGCATGCGCGCGCGCAGCAGTTTGCGTCACGCGTCACCGGCCGGCTGTTCACTTTAGGCATGCAGTACTGGCAGCTGGGCGAATCGCACTACTGGGGCCACAACGCCATCATCCGCGTCGAACCGTTCATGCAACATTGCGGCCTGGCCAACATCCCCGGCACGGGCGGCATGGCCGGCAGCATCATGTCGCACGACTTTGTGGAAGCCGCACTGATGCGCCGCGCCGGCTACCACGTGTGGCTGGTGTCGGACCTGACCGGCAGCTACGAACAGCAGCCGCCCGACCTGCTCAGCGAGCTGCAGCGCGACCGCCGCTGGTGCCAGGGCAACCTGCAGAACTCGCGCCTGGTGGCCGAGCCCGGCATCCACCGCGTGCACCGCGCCATGTTTTTGATCGGTGCCATGTCGTATCTGTCGGCGCCGCTGTGGCTGGCGTTCCTGACCTTTGGCACGGCGCTGTGGGTTTCGGGCGCGCACATCCTGCCCGAATGGCATGCGGTGCCGGCCGAGCTGCGCGGCCTGTGGCTGTGGACGCTGTGCATGCTGTTCATGCCGCGCGTGCTGGGCATCGTGGCCGTGTTCCTGCGGGGCGAGCAGAAGTCCTTTGGCGGCACGGCGGCGCTGCTGCGCAGTTCAGTGACCGAAACCGTGCTGGCCCTGGTGCAGGCGCCGGTGCGCATGCTGGGGCATTCGCTGTTTGTGGCGGTGGCGCTCACCGGCCTGAAGCTGGAATGGAAGTCGCCCCCGCGTGAAGCCGCAGGCGTGACCTGGGGTGATGCCGCCGCCCGCCTGGCCCCCATGACCGCAGGCATCGGCCTGCTGGCCCTGGGCGTAGCCGCCGTCGAACCCGGCGCGCTGATCTGGCTGGCCCCGGTAGCGCTGCCGCTGCTGCTGGCCGTGCCGCTGACCGTGCTGACCAGTGACGTGGGTGTGGGCACCGTTGCACGCTCGGGCGGCTGGCTGCTGATCCCTGAAGAATCATGGTCACCCGCCGTGCTGCGCCGTGCCTGGCGCCATGCGAGCCGGCTGGCTTTGAAGGCTGCTTGATTTTTTTCTCCGGCTGACACGCCTGACGGGACGGGGCGGCGTCTTCGCCACCAGAGCCCGGCCCCCTTCGGGGTGAGCCACTGCAGTACTCAGCCCGGCGACACACACCGCGCGCTCCGCCATGTCCCGTGCGCCGGACCTCCGTGCTTCGCGCCCGGCCTCTTGATCGGTGGCGAAGACGCCGCCCCATCCCGCCAGGCTTTGGGCGCGCCTAGGAAGTTGGGCCACCACCCGTTTGCATGACGGCTACGCAACCGACGCTTCTGAGCGCATATGAGGCGATACTGCCCCCAATATGGAGGGCGGTGATATGAGCCTGTCAAAGGAACTGACGATCAGGGACAAAGTATTTGTGGGCCTCTTGTGTTCGTGCGCCGTGCTGGCGGTCGGCTACATCTTGTTCGGCAAAGCCGGCTTTGTTGCATTCTTCAAGTCGCAGGAAGTGGCAGCGTGGGTACAAGCTGTGGGCTCCATCGTCGCAATTGCCGCTACTGGTTACTGGGCGGTTCATCAGACAACGGAGGCGCGCAATCTTGTTGCGCGTCAGCGCCATTTGGACGATCTATCAAAAACCGAGGCAATCCACGTACTTGTTAGCGCCGTACTGTCAGAGATCGTGTGGCTTCAGCAGGCCGTCAGCAACAACTCCGAGATCGATGCACACCGTCATTCGCGTCGACTGACTGAACTCCAAGCGCGATTGTCATCCATTAATCCATTGGAATGCCCAGGCAGTGGAAACACTATGGTTGTGGTCGATCTGCCATTTCGCGTCCATGATTTGTGTACTGCTGCTGGCGCCCTGATGGCACAACGCAGGCACAAAACCCAAGCGATCAGCGCTGAAGCTCTGATGGACAGGTACAGCGAAGCGCTTCACTTCGCCAACCTGATGACGCGGAGCGCACTAGAGGTCGCCCGGAGACAGAGAGACAACCTCGTCATCCTGGCCGGAGTTACGGATTTCGAAGAGTAGTGAGTAAGTCACTGCTACCGCTTGAAGCGCGGCGCCTCCAAAACTAGGGTATCACCGCACCACCTTTTCGCGCGCGAAGCGACCACCGTGATGGCGCAGTGCACGCGCCACCGATCAAGAGCCCGGGCGCGAAGCACGGAGGCCCGGCGCACGGGACATGGCGGAGCGCACGGTGTGTGTCGCCGGGCTGAGTACTGCAGCGGCTCACCCCGAAGGGGGCCGGGCTCTGGTGGCGCGGGCACTGCGCCGTCGCGGCGGTCGCCCTGCCGGAGGGAAAGGATCGGCCCTAAAAAAAGTCAGCCCGTGTACCCCGCCATGCGTGGCAGCCAAAGCACCATGCCGGGCCAGAAGGTCACCATGGCCAGGGCGCCGATCATCACCAGCAGGTAGGGCCAGACCTCGGCCATCAGCTCGCTGAACGAGACGTTGGCGATCTTCATCATCATGAACAGCAGCAGCCCGTAGGGTGGCGTGCACAGCCCAATCATGATGTTGAGCACCGCCATCACGCCAAAGTGCACCGGGTCGATGCCAAGGGCTACCGCCGTGGGCAGCAGCACCGGCAGGATGATCAGGATGATGGTGGAGCCCTCCAGGAAAGCCCCGAGCACCAGCAGGATCAGGTTGGCCAGCAGCAGGAACACCAGCGGCGACAGCTGCAGCCCCTGCAGCATGCCGCGCAGGGTCGTGGGGATGTTCTCGGACGTGATGACGTAGTTGAACACCAGCGCGCCCGCAATCAGCATGCCGATGGAAATGCTCATGCGCGCGCTGGTCAGCAGCGAGTCATACAGGTCGCCCCAGCCCACGCTGCGGTACAGGCCCGCGGCGATCAGCAGCGCGTAGGCGGCCGCCACGCCCGCCGCCTCGGTCGGGGTGGTGATGCCGCTGTACAGGCAGCCCAGCAGGATGACCGGCAGCATGAGCGCGGGGAAGGCCTCGCGCGTGATGCGCGGCATGTCGGCCAGCGGCACGCGCTCTTCCACCGGAAAGCCGCGCCGCCTGGCCTGGACGTAAATCAGCACCATCTGCACCACGCCCAGCAGCAGGCCGGGCAGCACACCGGCCAGGAACAGGTAGCCGATGGACGTGCCCGAGACCAGCGCGTACAGCACCAGCGGGATGGACGGCGGCAGGATGGGCCCGATCACCGACGACACGGCGCTCAACGCCGCCGCAAAGCCCGGCGTGTATTTGCCGTCGCGCGTCATCATGGACTGCATGAGCTTGCCCGAGCCGGCCGCGTCGGCCAGCGCCGAACCCGACATGCTGGCAAACACCACGCTTTGCAGCACATTGACCTGCGCCAGCCCGCCCGGAAAGCGCCCCACGATGGCGTTGCAAAAGCGCAGCAGCCTGTCCATGATGCTGCCCGTGCTCATGATGGTGGCCGCGAGGATGAACAGCGGTATGGCGAGCAGCAGGAAGCTGGAATAGGTGCCGTTGAGCAGCTGCTCGGCGGCGGCGCCCATGTCCATGCCCTTGAGGTACAGGTACAGGACCGAGCCGCCGATCATGGCGTGGCCCAGCGGCACACCCAACAGGCTCAAACCAACGATGACGCCAAGCGCCAGTGAGAAAGGGCTGGTGAAGTTCACAGTGCGGACGCGGAAGATGGCGTGTCAGCCGTTTGAGGCGCGGGGCCGCGCACCAGCTGGCGCAGGCAGCGTGCGATGACCGCCACCACGAAGACGATGTAGATGGAATACATGACATCCATGCGGATGCCCAGGTAGGAAGCCTTCTCGACCTTCATGAAGGTCACGTACGACCACGAGGCCGGCAGCGACATGCCAAACAGCACGATGAGGCTGACGGCCCCCACGGCCTGCACCAGGCGCCGCCGGCGCGGGCTGCCGCCGTCGGCAAAGGTGTCGATGCGGATTTCTTCATCGTCCTTGAGCACAAAGGCAGCGCCCCACAACACCAGCCACAGCCAGGCCGCCAGCGACAGCTCGGTCGTCCAGCCCACGGGCCAGTTGAACACGTAGCGCATGGCGATCTGCACGATGAAGGCGACGAAGATCACCGCCAGCAATAAAGCCGCCACCGCTTGTGCAAAGCGGTGCAGCGGCCGGGTCACACGATCAAACATCAGGTGGGAGTCATTTCAATGCATTGATCTTTTCAACGATACCAGCGGGCCAGTTCTTGGCGTCGTCAGAGGCCAGGTACATCTTCTGCGCATGGTCGCGAAAAGCATTGACGTTGGGCACGTACACATCCAGGCCCGCCTTGCGGAAGGTCTCGGCCAGCTCGGCCTCGCGTCTGGTGTGCTCGGCCGCGCTCCAGGCGATGGCCTTGTCGGCCGCGGCCTGGAAGGCGCGCTGCCTGGCCGGCGTCATGCTGTTCCAGGTCTTCATGTTGACGGTCAGCAGGTCAAACGCCACCAGGTGCGACGTCAGCACGATCTGGCCCATCACCTCGAAGAACTTCATGTTCTGCACGTTGGGCAGCGGGTTGTCCTGGCCGTCAATGGCGCCGGTCTGCAAGCCGGTGTAGGTCTCGGCATAGGCCATGGGCGTCGGGTTGGCGCCGAGCGATTTGCCCAGCATCTGCCAGGTGTCGCCCGGGGGCATGCGCAGCTTCACGCCGGCCAGGTCGGCGGGCACGTTCACCTTCTTCTTGCCCTTCAGGCCCACGTGGCGCGTGCCAAAGAACGTGGGGCCCAGGATCTTGACCTTGAGCTGGTCTTCCACCATCTTTTTCATTTGCGCGCCCAGGTCGCTGGCAAAGAAAGCGTTGAGGTGGTTGGCGTCGCGGAACAGGTAGGCCGACGTCAGCACCGACCAGGCCGGCACCTGCTTGGAGATGTCCTGCGGCGAGATGTTGCCCATCTCCAGGTTGTCGCGCTGCAGGGCGACCAGCTCGGTGCCCTGGCGGAACAACGTGGAGTTCAGGTGCTGCTCGACCTTGAAGTCGGCGGCGATGTCCTTGGCGAACATGTTCATCATCTCGGCGCGGATGTCCTTGTCCGAGAACACGGCGGCAAAGCGGATGGTGGGCGGCGTCTGGGCCCAGGCGGGCAGCGTGGCGCCGGCGGCCAGCGCGGCCAGTGCGGAACCCTTGCGCAGCAGGGCGCGGCGGTCAATGGATGCGTTCATGGTGTTGTCTCCTGTAGGAATGGATGGGTGATGAAAACGGGAAAAGGCAGGCAAGGATAGAAGCAGGTTCAGGCTGGCACCGCGGCCAGCTGGTGTGCCACGGCGCGTATGGCCATGTCGTAGCCAAACACGCCAAATCCGCAGATCACGCCGGTGGCTGCCAGCGACACCAGCGACTTCTGGTAGAGCTCGTCGCGGCGGTGGATGTTGGTCACGTGCACCTCGGCAATGGGCTGGTGCAGCGTCTTGAGCGCGTCCAGCAAGGGAATGGAGCGAAACGACAGCCCGGCCGGGTTGATGACCACGGCCACGGCTTTCTCGCGCGCCTCCTGCACCCAGTCGACCATCACGCCCTCGTGGTTGGTCTGGCGGAATTCGCAATGCAGGGCCAGCTCGGACGCCACGCGGCGGCACAGCTGCTCGACCTGCGCCAGCGTGGTGCTGCCGTACAGGTGGGGCTCGCGCACGCCCAGCAGGTTGAGGTTGGGGCCGTTCAGAATGTAGATCGTTGCGCTCATGGGCGCTGATTCTTGGGCGCTGGGCGAAAGCACTTTCCGAATTGGAAACTCGTTTCATAATGCAGCAATGAGAGCAGGATCATGAGCATTGCATTGGACCGCGGCCTGTCCGTGCTGGAACACCTGGCGCGCCACCCCCAGGGAATGCCGATCACGATGATCGCGTCGGAGCTGGACATTCCGCTGTCGGCCTGCCACCGGCTGCTGGCTGAGCTGCAGCGGCGCGACTACGTGCGCCAGGCCCGCAAACAGGGCGACTATGTGCTGACCACCAAGGTGGTGTCGCTGGGGCTGGGCTTTCTGAGCAGCGCGGGCATTGTGGACATTGCCGAGCCCATCCTGGAGCGGCTGGCCGAAACATCGGGCGAACTGGTGCGCCTGTCCATCGTGGACGAAGACCGCCTGACCTGGGTGGCCAAATCGCAGGGCACGCGCCAGGCCGGCCAGCGCTATGACCCCGACATGGGGCAGGACGTGCAGCTGTCATGCACCTCGTCGGGCCACGCCTGGCTGATGACCATGAGCGACGAACGCGCGCTGGAGCTGGTGTCACGCCAGGGCTTTGGCACGCCGGAGCGCTACGGCCCCAAGGCGCCCACCACCATCAAGGCGCTGCTGGGCTTTTTGCACGCCGGGCGCGTGCGCGGCTACGCCATGATTGACGAGGTGTTTGCCCCCGGCATGACGGCCATGGCCGCGCCGGTGATGCGCCGCAACGAGGTGATAGGCGTCATCAGCATCGCCGGCCCGCGCACCCGGCTGAGCCCCGATCGCATGCACGCACTGGCACCGGCGCTGCTGGCCGCGGCCGGCCAGCTGGGGCCAGCCAGTAATGCGTCCAGCCTGTTTGGCAAGCCGCCGCTGGGCAAGGGGTGATCAACTGCCCCGGAGCATCCACAACGTCAACGCTTCGGCAACCAAAGCCACTGCGGGTATGACGCACAGCCCCGCATGCCAGCGTGGCTTCACCATCCACAGCAAACCCAGGGTGGCCAGCGCGGTGGGGCCGGGCATGAGTCCAAACGCCTGGATCTGTACCGCGTGAAGCAGCACGCCACCTGCCGCCAGGGCCGCTGCCCAGTACGGCGCATGGTGGGCCGTGCGCTGCACAGGTAATGCCACCGCAACCAGCAACCCCGTCTGCAGTCCCCAGCCCCATGCCAGGTACTGCGCCGCCCAGTTGATCTGCGCATACCGCTGCCAGAAAAAGGCCCAGCCCACCCCGGCCCACAACGCGGCCAGGGCTAGCAGCACCACACGCGCCGCCCACGGCTTGCGCACAGCTGCGAGCGCGATCAGCACCAGCCCCAGGCCCAACAACACCCAAGGCAGCGGCCACAGCTCACGGTGATACCGCTCCACCATGCGCGCATAGACCGCCGGTGAGAACATCAAAAAGTCCGACAGCCGGTAGGTCCACCACTCCGACATGGCTCAGAGCCTGGCGATGTGCTGCGCGATGCGCTGGCGAAAGGCCTCGTCGGGCAGACGGCCCGTGGCTGCGGCCATGTTCTCGCGCGCATGCGCCGGCTGGCTGGTGGCGGGGATGGCGCAGGTGATGGCCGGGTGCGTGACGATGTACTTCAGCACCACCTGCGCCCAGGTGGCGCAGTCAATCTCTTGGGCCCAGGCGGGCAGCGGGTGGCGCTGCAGCTGGCGCACCAGCGCGCCTTCGCGGAACGGGCGGTTGGCCAGCACGGCTATGCCGCGCTCCTGCGCCAGCGGCAGCAGGCGCTGCTCGGCGTCGCGGTCCAGCGGGTTGTAGGTGAGCTGCACGAAGTCGATACGGTGGGTGCGCATGATCTGCTCCAGCTCGGCGTGGCGCCGCCCCTCGGACGTGCTGATGCCGACATAGCGCAGCTGTCCCGCCGCTTTCATGGATTGCAGCAACGGCAGCTGGCGTTCCCAGGCCAGCAGGTTGTGGACCTGCAGCAGGTCAAAGCGCGGCACGCGCCACAGCTGCCGTGATGCCTCGATCTGCGTGGGGCCATTGCCTGAGGTCCAGACCTTGTCCGCCGCAAATGCCTGGCGCGGCATACCCAGCTTGTGCAGGCCTTCGCCGATGACGCCCTGCGACGAGCCGTACATGGGTGACGAATCAATCAGCCGCCCGCCTGCGGCAAAGAACTGGCGCATGACCTCGGCGCTGGTGGCGCGCGCCTGCGCGTCGTCGCCCACGTTGAAGGTGATCCAGGTGCCCAGGCCAACGGCGGGGATGTCTTCGCCGCTGGATGGGATGCGTTTGAGCAGCGGCCTGGGTTGCTGGGCCCAGGCACCGGCGCTGGCCAGGGCGGGTGCAAGCTGCAAAAGGGTGCGGCGCTTCATGGTTGTGAGTGTGGCAGCAAGGGCAATAGTTCCGCCAGATAATCGTCCGGGTGACAACACCCTCCCCGGCGCACGCGGCATCCGGCAACGCTGCCACCATCCTCCTGCTGTCGTGTGCGGCGTTCTTCAGCGGCGCCGCGCTGCGCATCTGCGACTCACTGCTGCCGCGGCTGGCTGCCGACTTTGGCCGCACACCGGGCCAGGCGGGCCAGGTGATCATCAGTTTTTCGATTGCCTATGGCCTGATGCAATTGCTGTTCGGCCCGCTGGGCGACCGCTACGGCAAGGCGCGCATGGTCAGCTTGGCCATGGCCGGCTGCACGCTGGGGGCCTTTGTGTCGGCACTGGCGCCCAGTTTTGACGCGCTGGTAGCCCTGCGCGTGGTGTGGGGCATGGCGGCCGCCGGCGTGATCCCGCTGGCCATGGCCTGGATCGGGGACGCCGTGCCATACGAACAGCGCCAGGCCACGCTGGCCCAGCTGCTGACCGGCACGCTGGGCGGCATGATGGCCGGCCAGCTGGCGGGCGGCCTGTTTGCCGACGCGCAGGCGGGCTGGCGCGGGGCGTTCTTCACGCTGGCGGCGGGCTACTGCGTGGTGGCCGTGCTGCTGGGCCTGCGGGTGCGCGGCATGGCAGCAGCCGTGCCGTCTGCGGGCAGCGGCGCGTCATTCATGTCGCAGGTGCTGTCGGTGCTGCGCACGCCCTGGGCGCGTGTGGTGCTGCTGGCCGTGCTGGCCGAGGGCGTTCTCATGCTCGGCCCCATGGCGTACCTGCCGGCGTACCTGCACACACGCCACGGCTTCACGCTGTCGGCGGCGTCGGCGCTGGTGGCGCTGTATGCGGTGGGTGGCCTGGTGTATTCGGTGTTGGCGCGGCGCATCGTGCAGGCGCTGGGCGAGGGGCGCATGGTGGCAATTGGCGGCGTCATCATGGGCGCGGGTTTTGCCGCGTGGTGGCTGTCGCCGCTGGGCTGGACAGCCGGGCCGGTGGCGCTGGCCGTGGGGTTTGGCACCTATTTGCTGCACAACACGCTGCAGACCCATGCCACGCAGATGGTGCCTGCATCGCGCGGCACGGCAGTGGCAACCTTTGCGTTCTGCCTGTTCACCGGCCAGGCGATCGGTGTGAGCCTGGCCGGTTATGCCTGGGACCATCTGGACCCGGCCGTGCTGCTGGTTGTACCCGCCGTGGGCCTGCCGTTGACGGGCTGGTGGTTTGCCCGCGCGCTGCGCTCGCGCGCGCCGTAAACCCTCAGCGCGGCAGGACGGTGCGGCCTGCGTACATTGCCGCCGCGCCCATCTCGGTCTCCACCCGAAGCCCCTCGTTCCACTTGGCCATGCGCTCGGACCTGGCGAAGGAGCCGACCTTGAGCTGCCCCGTGTTCCATCCGATGGCCAGATGGACGATGGCCACGTCTTCGGTCTCGCCGGACCGCGCCGACACCACCATGCCCCAGCCGGCTTCGCGCGCGGCCTGCATGGCCTGCACGGTTTCGGTGATGGTACCGGCCTGGTTGGGCTTGAGCAGCACGGCATTGCAGCAGCCACCGGCGGCCGCCGCGCGCACCAGCGCCGCATGGGTCACCAGGAAATCATCGCCAATGACCTGGATGCGCCGGCCCACGGCCGCGGTGAACAGGCGCATGCCTTCGGTGTCGTCCTCGGCCACCGGGTCTTCGACCGACACGATGGGGTAGCGCTGCACCCAGCCTTTGAGCACGTCCACCCATTCAGCGGTGTCATAGGTCTTTTGATCCAGGCCCAGCGTGTAGCGGCCACCCCTGCCAAACTCCGACGCGGCGATGTCCAGCGCGATGGCCACCTGGTCGTGCCGGTAGCCCGCGGCGTCAATCGCGCGCACCAGCGTTTCAATCGCTTCCTCGTTGGACTTGAAATCGGGCCACCAGCCGCCCTCGTCCGCCACGCCGGCGCGCCGGCCCATTTTGTCCATCAGCTCGCCGGCGGTGCGGTACACCTCGGCGGTCATGACCATGGCTTCGTCAAACGTGGCCGCGCCAATGGGCATGATGAGGAAGTCCTGCACATCCACCCGCCGCCCCGCATGGGCACCACCGCCAAAGATCTGGATCTGCGGCAGCGGCATGCGCACCGGTTGGCCGCCCGACAGGTGGCGCCACAGCGGCAGGCCTGCCGCAGCGGCTGCTGCATGCAGCACGGCCAGCGACGTGGCGATGATGGCGTTGCCGCCCAGGTGCGATTTGACGGGCGTGCCGTCCAGCGCAATGAGCGCGTCGTCCACCGCAGCCTGGTCCATCGCGTCCATGCCGCGGATGCGCTGCGCGATGGCGCCGTTCACATGGCCCAGCGCCGCCTGCACGTCAAAGCCGCCCAGGCGCGTACCGCCATCGCGCAGGTCCACCGCCTCGCGGCTGCCGCGCGACGCACCGGCGGGCGCCATGCCGCGCCCGCGCGCGCCGCCGGCCAGCGTCACGTCCACCTCCACCGTGGGCCGCCCTCGGGAGTCCCAGATGCGGCGGGCTACAACAGCTTCGATCACGGTACGGGTCATGCGGGGCTCCAGCGTTGGGCCATGGTGCGCAGGCTGCGTTCGGGTTGCAGCAGCAGCGGTATGGCGAAGTGCCGCACGCGGTCGCGGTCGGCGTCGGCGGTGATGTATTCGGCGGGGGACTTGCCGTCGATGCGCGCGAGCAGCATGCCGGCCAGCAGCGCGGCGGCGCGCGCTTCGGTCTGCGTGGGCGGCTCCCACGTCACGCCGCCCAGGTAGGCCGCGCACAGGGCGTGGTAGCAGGCCATGAAGCCGGCTGTGGATTCAGGCCGCCATACGCTCTTGAGCAGCAGGTGGTTCAGACAGAACGCCAGGTCAAACGCCGGGTCGCCGTACCAGGCGCATTCGGCGTCCAGGAAGACGGGACCGTCCGCACCGATCAGGATGTTCTTGGGGCTGATGTCGCCATGCACCAGCGCCAGTTTGGTCTGGGCTGTGGTGCGCACCAGCGCATGCAATGCATCTGCGCATTCAGGGTGCCGCTGCGCCGTGGCTACAAAGTACGGCTCCAGCCGGATGGCGTAAAAGTCGGCGTCATTGGCAAACTGCCGCGCCGCCGCCTCGTCACCCGCCGTCGCGGCATGGATGGCCACCAGGTTGCGGCCCACGGCGGTGGCGGTGGCTGGGTCCACAACGCCGTCGCGCAGCTGCGCCTTCCATACCGGGTACTGCTGCGGCGGCAGCCAGGCCATGGCAAAGGCGTTGTCCTGCGCATCTTCACCCAGGATGGCGGGCACCGCAGCGGGCACGATGCGGTGGGCCGTACGCATCCACGCCACCTCGGCGCGGTTGCGCTCCACCGGCGCCTCCCATACGGCGGCGACCTTCAGCTGCGCCAGCGCCTGCTTGACGCACAGAGGCCCGCGCGCCGCGTCGGCCCGCACGATCAACGACGACACGCCGCCCGTGAGCTGTGTAAGCACAGGTGTTTCACCCGGCGCCAGCAGGCCCATGCGATACAGCGCAGCCAGCAGACGGCGGGATTCTTCGGGGGTGAGGTTCATGGCGCGGCGGCTTTCTTGCGCGGCGCGCGAACGCGGTACTCGGCCACCGGTTCGGCCACATGGTCCGCGGGCTGGCTGGCCGCGCTGAAGGTGATGTTCACGCCCAGTGCGTGGATGACCTTGAGCAAGGTGTCATAGCGCGGCTTGGCGCCGGGCGCCAGCGCTTTGTACAGGCTCTCGCGGCCCAGGCCGCTGTCCCTGGCCAACTGGCTCATGCCGCGCGCACGCGCAGCCGTGCTGATGGCGTTCAGCAGGACCTGCTCGTCGCCGATTTCAAGCGACGCGGTCAAGAACTCGGCAATCGCCGTCTCGTCGGTCAGGTACTGCGCCGCGTCAAAGGGCGTGAGTTCAACAGCTTGTTCGTTGGGATTCATGATTTCACTCCTTTGGCATCTGCGCTGCCATCGCCTTGGCGCGCTTGATGTCGGACTTTTGCGTGGACTTGTCCCCGCCGCACAGCAACACATACTGAACCGCTGCGCACAAAATACACCCGGTAGCCAGGACCGAAATGGATCTTCATTTCACTGACGACCTCGCCCACAGGCGCGCATTCACCAAAGTTACCGACAGCGGCCGCCGACAATCGAGCAACAATACGGGCCTTGCCCCTCAGGCCCCGCAAATCCTGTAGCCATTCAGAAAACTCCCTGGTTTGCTGCAGCAAATTCATTTGTGCACTGTATCACTTTGGATACACCATATCAATTCCAACATCCACGACGCGCTGCCATGTCTACAGAGATCGCCGAATCCACATCCCCGCCGCAACCCCTCACGCCCGAAGATTTCGACGCCCAGGACGCCGTGCTGGACGCGCTGCGCGAGCAGGACGAAGAAATCCCGCAGTGGGAGTTTTGTGAAGGCTTCATGGCCGCGCTGGTGTGCACGCGCCGCGAGATCCAGGCCGACGAGTACTGGCCGGTGCTGCTGGGCGACAGCTTCAAGCCCATGCAGCACATGGAGTTTGTGCTGCGCTGGCGGCGCCGCTGGGCCGAGGTGGTGGCCGCGCTGGACGCGCCGGTAGAGACCATGGACGACGAGCGAACCTACCACCCCGAGGTGCTGGACACGCGCGGCGCCATCCTGGCCCTGCCCGAAGCTGAGCGTGACGCCGACACGCCCGACCTGGCCACGCTGCCCTCGTTTGCGCAGGTGTGGGCGCTGGGCTTCATGTTTGCGGTGGAAAACTGGCCCGACGACTGGCAGCCCCCGCGCGACGCCGACGCGGCGAAGATGCTGGACGAGGCGCTGGGCGCCATCGTGGCGTTGACCGAGGACGACACCGGCCCACCAGCCATGTCCATGTACGCCGAAGACGGCCCGCCCAGCGTCAGCCAGGACCGGGTGGACGATTTCGGCAGCGCGATCTGGGCGGTGTATGACCTGCGCCAGCTCTGGAAGAGCCTGGGCCCGCGCATCGAGACCGTGCGCAAGGAAGCCGAACCCGGCCGCAACGACCCGTGCCCCTGCGGCAGCGGCAAGAAGTACAAGAAGTGCCACGGCGCCTGAGCTGGCGCTGCGCCCGGCCCCAAGGCTGCATGCAGCCTGGGCCGTCAGGCTACTTGACGAAGCTGGGCAACCACAGCGATATCGCCGGGAAGGCACACAGGATCACCAGCCGCACCACGTCCACCGCGATGAACGGCATGGTGCCGCGGTAAATGCCCGTGAGGGTGATGTCCCGCGCGATGGAATTGATCACGAACACATTGATGCCCACCGGCGGGCAGATCATGCCGAAGGTCACCGCCATCACGATGATCACACCGAACCACACCGGGTCAAAGCCCAGCTGCATCATGGCGGGATAGACGATGGGCACGGTCAGCAAAATCATCGCCAGCTCGTCCATGATGGCGCCCAGGATGAAATAGCCCACCATCACCAGCGCCAGCACGCCGTAGGCACCAATGGGCAGGTGCACCAGGAAGTCCACCGCCTTTTGCGTGAACTGCGTGATGGTCAGGAAGTAGCCAAACAGGAACGCGCCGATCACGATCATCATGATGGCCGACGACACGCGCAGCGTGTCGATCAGCGCGGCCTTGATCTCGGCCGGGCCGAGCCGGCGGCGCAGGATGCCGATGACGAGCGTGCCGAAGGCGCCCATGCCCGCGGCCTCTTCCACCGTGAACAGGCCGCCATAGATGCCGCCCAGCACAAAGGCGAACAGCAGCAAGGTGGCCCACAGGTCGCGCAGCGACAAGAACCGCTCGCCCCAGGTATGGACCTCGCCGCGCGGCAGCATGTCGGGCCGGCGCCACGCAATAAGCTGCACCACCAGAAAGTAGAACGTGATGGCCATGAGCCCCGGTATCACGCCCGCGGCAAACAGCTTTTTGATGTCGGTCTCGGTCATGATGCCGTACAGCACGAAGATGACCGACGGCGGGATCATGATGCCCAGCGTGCCGCCCGCCGCAATCAGCCCGGCCGACAGGCCCTGGTGGTAGCCGGCGCGGCGCATCTCCGGCAGCGCCACCTGCGTCATGGTGGCCGCCGTGGCCACGGACGACCCGTTGATGGCCGCAAAGCCGCCGCAGGCCGCCACCGAGGCCATGGCCAGCCCGCCGCGCAGGTGCCCCAGCCAGGCACGCCCGGCCGAAAAAAGCTCCTTGCTCATGCCCGATTTGGACGCGAAGGCCCCCATCAGGATGAACATCGGGATGACGCTGAGGTTGTAATCCGTCACCACCGACAGCGGCACGTTGGCCAGCAGGTTCAAGCCCGGCTTGATGCCCGACAGCACGGCGAAGCCGCCCACGCCCGCAATGCCCATGGCAATGCCGATGGGCACGCGGATGGCCATGAGCGCGAACATGCCCACAAAGCCCAGCAGGGCGACGAGGTCACGATCCATGCGC
>JBEIPU010000057.1:0-22900 GCA_040376925.1 Caenimonas sp.
GCCCATCCAGATGTAGGGCACGCGCTTCCAGCCCAGCACCGAGCGGTGCGTGTCCGAGCGAAAGCCCACCAGCGCGCGAAACGGCGCAAACAGCAGCGGCAGCGCCACCATCATGGCCACCAGCCAGGCCGGCACGGCCAGCTCCACGATCATCACGCGGTTGAGCGTGCCCACCAGCAGCGCCGCCGCCATGCCCACGCTCACCTGGAACAGCGACAGGCGCAGCAGCTGCAACAGCGGCAGCCCGGGCGTGGCCGCGTCGGCAAACGGCAGGAACTGCGACCCCAGCCGGGTCCAGCCTTGCGCGAATTTGTTGTTCAGGCGGCCCATGGTGTGGCTCAGGCTTGCTTGCGCACCAGCTCGAAGGCTTGCGATTTGTAAAAGCCGCTGGACACGCGCAGCGTGCGCCCCGGCGCAAAGGCGCCAAGGCCCGCGTCCTGCGCGATCAGCCGGCGCAGGTGCTGCTCGGCCACGGGCTCAATGAACGGTGCACGGTCGCCGCGCGGCAGCAGGCGGCCCACGCCGATCATGAGCTTGAGCAGCGGTGTGCCCGGTGCAAAAGTAAACAGCACCGAGCCGTGCGTGCGTTGGGCCAGACCGGACAGCACGCGCACCACGTCGCGCGGTGTGTAGTGAATGACCGAGTCCATCCCCACCACATGGTCGAAGCTGCCCAGCGCCGGGTCCAGCATGTCGCCCGACAGGAATTCAATGCGCCCGCCGTTTTGCAGCGGCGGCGTGCGTTCACGCGCCAGCGCCACCAGCGTGGGCGACAGGTCAATGGCCACCACGTCGGCGCCGCGGTGGGCGGCTTCCACCGCCAGTGCGCCGGTGCCGCAGCCCGCGTCCAGCAGGCGCATGCCGCGCAGGTCGGCGGGCAGCCAGTCCAGCAGGGTGGCGCGCATGCGGTCGCGACCGGCGCGCACCGTGGCACGGATGCCGCTGACCGGCGCGGTGGACGTGAGGCGCGCCCAGGCGTCGGCGGCGGTGCGGTCGAAATAGGTTTCGATCTGGCCGCGCCGCTGGGTGTAGCGGGCCTGGGCTGCGTCGTGGGTGATGTCGTTCATGGGGTGCTCTGGTAAGGCGGCTCAGTCAAAACCCAGCAGGTCGAAAATGTCGCGGTCCTTCATGGGCACGGCGCTCAGCGGGTCGGTGCCCAGCCACAGCGCGGCGGCCAGGCGCATGTATTCCTTCTTCACGGCGTCCAGCTCGGGCGAGTCTTCCATCTCGAACAGCACCGACTTCTTCAGCCGGCTGCGCCGGATCACGTCCAGGTCGGGGAAGTGCGCGGCCAGCTTCAGGCCGATCTGGTGGTTGTACTTGTCGATCTGGTCTGTGTCCTTGCTGCGGTTGGCAATCACGCCGCCCAGGCGCACGTTGTAGTTCTTCGCCTTGGCGCCGATGGCCTGCACGATGCGGTTCATCGCAAAGATCGAGTCAAAGTCGTTGGCCGTGACGATCAGCGCGCGGTCGGCGTGCTGCAGCGGCGCGGCAAAGCCGCCGCACACCACGTCACCCAGCACGTCAAAGATCACCACGTCGGTGTCTTCCAGCAGGTGGTGTTCCTTGAGCAGCTTCACCGTCTGGCCCACCACATAGCCGCCGCAGCCCGTGCCCGCGGGCGGGCCGCCCGCCTCCACGCACATCACGCCGTTGTAGCCGGGGAAGACAAAGTCTTCCACCCGCAGCTCCTCGGCGTGGAAGTCCACCGTCTCCAGCACGTCAATGACGGTGGGCAGCATCTTCTTGGTCAGCGTGAAGGTGGAGTCGTGCTTGGGGTCGCAGCCGATCTGCAGCACGCGCTTGCCCATGTGCGAAAACGCGGCCGACAGGTTGCTGGAGGTCGTGCTCTTGCCGATGCCGCCCTTGCCATAGATGGCAAAGACCTTGGCGTTGCCGATCTTCAGGTTCGGGTCCAGCTGGACCTGCACGCTGCCCTCGCCGTCGGCGCGCAGGTTGCGGCGCACGCCGGGCGTCTTGATATCGGGAAAGGGGATGGTTGTGGTGCTCACGCAGTTGCTCCTTCGTACACGCCCTCGAGGCGATCCTCGAGTTCTTCACCGGCACGTTTGAGTGCGTCCAGCATCCGGGCATCCGGCTTCCAGTACTTGCGCTCGGACGCTTCCAGCAGCCGGCTGGCCACCTTGGCGGAGGCCGTCGGGTTCAGCTGGGCCAGCCGCTCGCGCATGGCCGGGTCCAGCAGAAATGTTTCTGTGAGCTGCTGGTACACCCAGGGCTGCACTTGCCCCGTGGTGGCCGACCAGCCCATGGTGTTGGTGACATGCACCTCGATCTGGCGCACGCCTTCGTAGCCGTGCTTGAGCATGCCCTCGTACCACTTGGGGTTGAGCATGCGGGTGCGGGTTTCCAGCGCCACCTGCTCGCTCAGCGTGCGCACCGTGCCCTCGCCCTGGGTCTGGTCGCCGATGTACACCGGCGCCATGGCGGCGCCCTTGCCCTTGGCGCGCTGCACGGCGCGGCTGATGCCGCCCAGGGTGTCAAAGTAGGTGTCCACGGTGGTCACGCCCAGCTCCACCGAATCGAGGTTCTGGTAGGCCAGCTGCACGCCGGCCAGCACGCTTTGCAGCAGCGCGGCCTGCTGCACCGGGCGGCCGCTGCGGCCGTAGGCAAAGCCCTTGCGGCGGCTGTAGGTTTCGGCCAGCTCGTCCTCGTCTTCCCAGCGGCTGTTGTCCACCAGGTGGTTCACGTTGGCGCCGTAGGCACCCTCGGCATTGCCGAACACGCGCAGCGACGCGGTTTCCAGGTCGCCGCCGTGCTGGGCCTGGTAGGCCAGCGCGTGCTTGCGGATGAAGTTGCGCTCCAGCGGCTCGTCGGCGCTGGCGGCCAGGAAGGCGGCCTCGGCCAGCAGCTTGATCTGCAGCGGCAGCAGGTCGCGGAAGATGCCCGACAGCGTGATCACCACATCCACCCGCGGCCGACCCAGTTGCTCAAGCGTCATCAGCTGCGCACCGGCCAGGCGGCCGTAGCTGTCAAACCGGGGCCTGGCGCCCATCAGGGCCAGGGCCTGGGCAATCGGCGCGCCCTCGCTCTTGAGGTTGTCGGTGCCCCACAGCACCAGCGCGATCGATTCAGGAAACGGGTGGCCGTCCAGCATGTACCGGGTGAGCAGGCGTTCGGCCTGGCGTGCGCCGTCCTGCACGGCAAACGCGCTGGGGATGCGAAACGGGTCAAACCCGTGCAGGTTGCGCCCCGTGGGCAGGATGGCGGGCGTGCGCAGCACGTCGCCACCCGGGGCCGGGCGCACAAAGCGGCCGTCCAGCGCGCGGATGATGCCGGCCAGCTCGTGGTCTTGCGCCATCAGTGTGTTCATGCCGGCCAGCGACTGCAGCAGGGTGGCCAGCGCGGCGTCGCCGCCGGCAATCTGCTGCGGGCTTTGGCCGGCCACCAGTGCTTCGATCAGGTGGCGCTCGGGGCGGGTGCCGTGGGATGCTTCGGCGCAGGCCAGCAGCGTGTCCACGCGCTCGGGCTCGCCAGGCACGTCGCCCACGATGTGCAGGCCGTGCGGGATCAGCGTGTATTCCAGCGCCAGCACGGCGTCTGCCAGGGCGCTCACGCGTGCGTCCACATCACCGTCCATGTCGCACTGCCAGGCGGGCTCGGCCGGGGCCAGCTCCACCGCAGCCGCCTGCGCCTGGATCAGCGCCGCCAGGTCGCCGCGCTCATGCGCCGCATCAGGCTCCAGCCCACGGAAGCGCTCGATCGAGCCCTTCAGGTCCGCCAGCCCGCGGTACAGGCCGGCCTGGGCCACCGGCGGCGTCATGTAGCTGATCAGCGTGGCGGCGGCGCGGCGCTTGGCGATCGTGCCTTCGGACGGGTTGTTGGACGCATACAGGTAAAAGTTGGGCAGGTCGCCGATCAGCCGGTCCGGCCAGCAGGCGCCCGACAGGCCCGACTGCTTGCCGGGCATGAATTCCAGCGCGCCGTGGGTGCCAAAGTGCAGCACCGCGTGGGCGCCGAAGTCTTCACGCAGCCAGCGGTAAAAGGCCGAGAACGCATGCGTGGGCGCAAAGCCTTTTTCAAACAGCAGGCGCATCGGGTCGCCTTCGTAGCCAAAGGCGGGCTGGATGCCGACAAACACATTGCCAAAGCGCTCGCCCAGCACAAAGATGGATTCGCCGTTGCTCTGCTGGCGCCCCGGTGCCGGGCCCCACTGGGCTTCGATGTCCTTGAGCCAGCGCTCGCGCTTGACGTGGTCGTTGGTGCTGACGCGTGCATGCACGTTGGCGGTGGCGCCAAAGGTGGCGGCATTGCCGTTGATCACGCGTTCGCGCAGCGCGTCCACCGAGGCGGGCAGCTGTACCGTGTAGCCCTCGCGCTGCATGGCCTGCAGCGTGTTGTACAGCGATTCAAACACCGACAGGAACGCGGCCGTGCCGGTGTTGCCGGCGTTGGGCGGGAAGTTGAAGATGACCGCGGCCACCTTGCGCTGCGCGCGCTCGCTGCGGCGCAGGTCCACCAGCTTGCCCACGCGCGCGGCCAGCGCGTCGGCGCGCTCGGAGCACACATGCATGTCGTGCGCGTCGTCGGCCACGGTGAACTTGCACTGGCGCGAGCAGCCTGTGCAGGCCGCGCCGGTGGCGTCGGCACGGCCGCCATAGACCATGGGGCCGGTGGAGCCGTCCAGCTCGGGGATGGCCACCATCATGGTGCTTTCCACCGGCAGCATGCCGCGCTCGGAGCCGCCCCAGGACTCCAGTGTCTGGAACTCCACCGGGCTCACGGCCAGGTAGGGAATGTCGAGTCTGGCCAGCGTGTCCTCGGCGGCCTGCGAGTCGTTGTAGGCGGGACCGCCCACCAGCGAAAAGCCGGTCAGCGACACCATGGCGTCAATCTGCGCGCGGCCGTCCCTGACAAAGAACGCGTCAATCGCGGGGCGCGCGTCCAGCCCGGTGGCAAACGCGGGGATCACGCGCAGGCCGCGTGCTTCCAGCGCGGTGATCACGCCGTCGTAGTGGCCGGTGTTGCCGGCCAGCAAATAGGAGCGCATCACCAGAACACCCACGGTGCCGCGCTGGCCGGTTTTGGCCACCAGTGGCAGGGCGGCAGGGTCGTCGGACATGCCTTGGCGGGTGGCGGCCACCTGGCGCAGGCGCGGGTGGTAGATGCCGACTTCCGGGTAGTCCACCGGCTCGGTGGTTTTCACCAGGCCGCGCAGGCCGCGGCGCGGGCCGTCGGCATAGCGGTCCACCAGGTAATGGATCATGCTGGCGATGTTCTGCTCCGAGCCCGCGAGCCAGTACTGCAGCGTGAGGAAGTACGCGCGCACGTCCTGCGCCGTGCCGGGGATGAAGCGCAGGATCTTGGGCAGGCGGCGCAGCATCTTCATCTGCTGGGCACCGGCGGTGGCGCGTACGCCCGATTCGGTCGAGCCGGCCTCGGGCTTGCCGCGCAGGCGCTTGATGAATGCCATCGGTCCGCTGGCAGGCGCGTCCATGCTGAACTTGCCCATGCGCGTGAGCTTCATGACTTCGCCGGCCGACATGGCGCAGACCATGGCGTCGCAGTGGTCGCGCCGCGCCGCCAGCGCGGGCAGCACCGGCAGGAAGTGGTCTTCCATGAACAGCATGGTGACGATCACGATGTCGCCCTGGGCGATGTCGTCATGGCAGCGCTGCAGGGCGCCGGCGTCGTTGCCCCATTCAGAGGCGGCATGCACGTGCAGCGACACACCGGGCAGCAGCTTCGCCAGCGTGGTGTTGGCGCGATCCGCAGCACCGGCCAGGTGGCTGTCCATCGTGACCAGTACGACGCGCATGGGCGTCGCCTGCGAATCAGCGGCTGAAGTGCGCTTTGGCATCGTAGAGGGTCTCGATGGTGATGACGGGCAGGCCTTTGTCCCGGGCGTAGATTTCGGTGTTGCGGCGGGCCTTGCCGCGCACGAAGAAAGGGATCTTCTTCAGCTCTTTTTCTGCGTCCGGTCCCCAGCTGGTCGTTGCCGTGGCCGGCATGGCGGCGGCTTCGGGGGCAGCTTCCTGCGCGGCCTGGACGGCGGGCCGGGGCGTTGTCGCGCCACCCAGGTGCGACGGGGCGGCGTCTTCATGGAATTCGGCGTCGCCGCGGAACATGCCGATCAGGTGTTCTTCCAGGCCCATCATCAGTGGATGGACCCAGCTGTCGAACATCACATTGGCGCCTTCAAAGCCCATCTGGGGCGAGTAGCGCGCGGGGAAGTCCTGCACATGCACCGGGGCCGAGATCACCGCGCAGGGCACGCCCAGGCGCTTGGCGATGTGGCGTTCCATCTGGGTGCCCAGCACCAGCTCGACCTGCAGCTCGGCGATCTTCTGCTCCACGTCCAGGTAGTCGTCGCTGATCAGCGCTTCCACGCCGTACAGCTTGGCGGCCTCGCGGACTTCGCGGGCAAATTCGCGGCTGTAGGTGCCCAGGCCCACCACGGTGAAGCCCATTTCGCGGCTGGCGATTCGTGCTGCCGCCACCACATGGGTGGCGTCACCAAACACGAACACGCGCTTGCCCGTGAGGTAAGTGGAGTCCACTGACTTCGCATACCAGGGCGCGCGGGCGTCGGCGTCGGCCAACACGGCCGTGGGGTCGATGCCGGCGAGCTGCGCCACTTCGGCAATGAAGTCGCGGGTGGCGCCCGAGCCCAGCGGCACGGTGCGCGTCATCGGCTGGCCGAAGCTGCGCTGCAGCCACTGCGCCGCCAGCGACGCGATTTCGGGGTACAGCACCACGTTGAAGTCGGCGTCGCGCAGGCGGCCCAGGTCGTCCGGCGTGGCGCCCAGCGGCGCCACCACGTTCACGTCCACGCCCAGCTGGTTCAGCAGGCCGGTGATCTCGCGCAGGTCGTCGCGGTGGCGAAAGCCCAGCGCCGTGGGGCCCAGGATGTTGCAGCGCGGGCGGCGCGCCGGGTCACAGGGTGGGTTGGCCGCTGCGGGGCCGGCCAGCGCACGCACCATCTGGTAGAAGGTTTCAGACGCGCCCCAGTTTTCCTTGCGCTGGTACGACGGCAGCTCCAGTGCCACCACCGGCACTGGCAAATCGAGCGCGCGGCACAGGCCGCCCGGGTCGTCCTGGATCAGCTCGGCCGTGCACGACGCGCCGACCATCATGGCCTTGGGTTTGAAGCGCTCGAACGCTTCGCGCGCGGCGGTCTTGAACAGCTCGGCCGTATCGCCGCCCAGGTCGCGCGCCTGGAAGGTGGTGTAGGTCACCGGCGGGCGCCTGGGCAGCCGCTCGATCATGGTGAACAGCAAGTCGGCGTAGGTGTCGCCCTGGGGCGCATGCAGCACGTAATGCACGTCCTGCATCGCGGTGGCAATGCGCATGGCGCCCACATGGGGCGGTCCTTCATAAGTCCAGAGCGTGAGCTGCATGGCGTGTGCCTCAGGCCGCCAGCCGCAGGCGGCGCACCAGCGGGCGGGTGAACAGCTCGGCCAGGTCGCTGGCCTGGTCGTAGCCATGGATGGGGGTGAACACCAGCTCGATGGCCCATTTGGTGGTCAGGCCCTCGGCCTCCAGCGGGTTGGCCAGGCCCAGGCCGCAGACCACGATGTCGGGCCTGGCGTCGCGGCAGCGGTCCAGCTGGTTTTCCACATGCTGGCCTTCAGACAGCACGGTGCCTGCCGGCAGCAGGGCCAGCTCTTCGGCCAGGTGCTGGCGGTGCAGATAGGGCGTGCCCACCTCTACCAGCGTCATGCCCAGCTCGCGCGACAGAAAGCGCGCCAGCGGCACCTCCAGCTGCGAATCGGGGAAGAAAAAGATGCGCTTGCCCGCCAGCTGCAGCCGCTGGCGCGCCAGGGCGGTGCCGGCGCGTTGCCGTGCGGGTTCGGTGGCCTGCTCGAACAGCTGCGCCGTCACGCCGAACTCGCTGGCGGCGGCCTGCAGCCATTGCGTGGTGCCTTCCACGCCCAGCGGGAATGGTGCCGCCAGGCGCTGCGCGCCGCGCGATTCGAGCGCACGTGCGGTGTCGGCCAGAAAGGGCTGCGCCAGCAGGAAGCGGGTGTTGGGGCCCACCGGCGGCAGCTGCGTGGCCTTGCGCGGCGGGAAGAAATGCACCGGGCCGATGCCCAGCTGGGCAAACAGCCGCGCAAACTGGTCTTCGACCACGTCGGCCAGCGCGCCCACCACCATCAGGGCCGGCGGTGTCTGTGCCGGCGCAGCGGGCAGGCTGGGCACCATGGAGGCCAGGCAGGCGTCTTCGCCCTGGGTGAACGTGGTTTCAATGCCACTGCCCGAGTAATTGAGTACGCGAACGTCGGGCGAAAACTGCGCCGAGAGGCGGGATGCCGCGCGCGACAGGTCCAGCTTGATCACCTCGGACGGGCAGGAGCCCACCAGGAACAGCAGCTTGATCTCGGGGCGGCGCTCGAGCAGCCGCGTGACCACGCGGTCCAGCTCGGTGTTGCAGTCGGCCAGGCCGGCCAGGTCGCGCTCGTCGATGATGGCGGTGGCAAAGCGCGGCTCGGCAAAGATCATCACGCCGGCGGCAGACTGGATCAGGTGGGCGCAGGTGCGCGAGCCCACCACCAGGAAGAACGCGTCCTGGATCTTGCGGTGCAGCCAGATGATGCCCGTGAGGCCGCAGAACACCTCGCGCTGGCCGCGCTCGCGCAGCACGGGTGCGTCGCCGCAGCCGGTGGCAGTTTCAGACCGGATAGGTATGACAGGGGTCACTGGGTAACCTCCGTGCTGCGCACTGCGGTGCGAGCGCCTTCGGGCGGCCGGGCGGCGCTCATGCAGTCACCTGCCTCAAAGCGTCGTTGCGGGCCTGGTCCAGCCGCGCGGCGCGCAGTTTCAACAGGAACTGCCCGGCGTTGATGACGTAGGTGGCATAGGCCGCCAGCGCCAGGTACATCAGCTCGCGCGTACCCAGCAGGCCGCCCCACAGGGCCACGAGGTAGGCCGTGTGCAGGGCCAGCACCAGCATGCTGAACACGTCTTCCCAGTAGAAGGCCGGGGCGAACAGGTAGCGGCCAAAGACCACCTTTTCCCAGATGCAGCCGGTGACCATGATGGCGTACAGCGTGAGCGTCTTGATGACGATGGACACGGTGGCCGCGGTTTCGCCTGCACCGGTGGCCAGATAGCGCAGCACCAGGCCCACGCTGACCAGGAACACCACGAACTGCACCGGCGCCAGGATGCCCTGCACCAGCGTCCAGCCGCTCGCGTCGCGGCGTTTGCGCTCTTCGGGCGTGTACAGGGCGGGGCCTGTGCTTGTCTCTTTATGTCTCACCATGGGGGCCAATTTAGACCCGCACCCAGAATATGTCAACTTATCTTGACGTAAATTAAAATTGACAATAATTTTTATGAGAGTAGAGTTTTTTGCTAAAGCCCGACAGAAATGTTTTGACGGTGCTGCCGCTGCGGCGTAAAAGCTGGTTCTGTGTCAAAGTGCCGACGGTCTATGTCGTTGGGTCCGGGGCACATGCAGGAAGGCGGCGGAGAAATTGGCTGCGTAATGAGCTCCGGCAGGTACCGAAGCCCGTGCGTAACGGTACAAGGCGTCACTGGCGCCAAGGAGACAGAAATGGGTTCGTTATCGCAGCGCAGTTCAGCGGAGGCTGAAACGCCTCCGGAGCACTGGCAGGACAGGGGCACGTTGTCCCCGCCCCGGGTGGACACCTTCTCGCGCGAGGGCGCCGAGGCAGTCCGCGCCGACGAGACCCGCGAAGAGGCCGAACTGCGCATGACCCTGCTGGCCAAAGCCATTGAATACGAAATCATTCCGCGCCTCATGCTGGCCCACCGTACCCAGCACGAATGCCTGACGTTGCCGGTCATCCAGACCCATGTGGTGACGCAGCTGGACGTGACCGAGTTTGCCAAGCTGGTGCTGTTCCAGGACGAATCGGTGGCCCAGGCCTGCGTGGACGCCATGCGGGTGCGGGGCATTTCCGTGGAAACCATCTACCTGGACCTGCTGGCGCCCGTGGCCCGCTACCTGGGCGAGCTCTGGGAGCAGGACCTGTGCGACTTCACCGAGGTCACGATCGGCCTGGGCCGGCTGCAGCAGGTGCTGCACGAGACCAGCTCGGCGTTTGGCCAGGCGGCCCAGCGGCCCATGAGCGGGCGGCGCGTGCTGCTCCTGCCCTGCCCGGGTGAGCAGCACACCTTCGGCATCGCGATGGTGGCGGAGTTCTTCCATCGCGCCGGCTGGGACGTGGCCGGCGGCCCGGCGCAGGCCGCGGTCGACCCCGAGGACATGGTGCGGCGCGAATGGTTTGACGTGGTCGGCTTTTCGGTGGGCAGCGAAACCCACCTGGGGGCGTTGTGCGAATGCATACGCAGCGTGCGAAACGCCAGCCGCAACCCCAATGTGGGCATAATTGCCGGCGGACCCGCGTTCGTCGCCAACCCCGACTACGCATCGCGCGTCCCGGCGGACGCCGTCGCGCTGAACGGGCGTGACGCGCCCGGCCTGGCCGACGAGCTGGCGGCCCGCTCCGGCCTTCCGGCCTGACGGGGCCCCTGCCCGGCACCGCAAGAAACTGAAGAAAGAATGGAATGGCGCTCGGCTTGCAGGATCGGATCGATGGACGCTTTGCAACGCCCGAGTTGTTTCTATCCGACCTTGACGCTGGCGCCGCTGCCAGGCTGATCAGCGCCGCCGCCGATGTCGTCCTGATCGTGGACGATGCCGGCGTGATCCGCGATCTTGCCTTCGGCAACAACGAACTCCTTACCCACGGCTGCAACGAATGGCTCGGCAAGCCCTGGGCCCAGACCGTCACGCTGGAAAGCCAGCCCAAGGTCGAGGCCATGCTGCGCGACGCCGCCAGCGCCGATGCGCGCGAGCGCCAGGTCAACCACCCGTGCGCCGATGGCCTCAACCTGCCCATGTCCTATTCGGTGGTGCCGCTCAAGCGCGCCGCCAAAGCGGGCGGCAAGGCAGGTGCCAAGGCTGCTGCCGCTGCCGGCAAGGGTTACACCGTGGCCTTCGGGCGCGACCTGCGTGCCCAGGCCACGCTGCAGCAGCGCCTGGTGGCCGCCCAGCTGTCCATGGAGCGCGACTACTGGCGGCTGCGCCATGTCGAGACGCGCTACCGCCTGCTGTTCCAGATCGCCTCGGAGGCGGTGCTGATCCTGGACGCCACCACCGACAAGCTCGAAGAAGCCAACCCCGCGGCCCACAAGCTGCTGGGCGAAGCGGTCCAGCGCTCGGGCTGGACGCTGGCCAGCAGCCTGAGCAGCGCCAGCATGACCCAGGTGCGCCAGCTGCTGGAGCGCCTGCGCGCCAATGGCCGCGCCGAGCCGCTGCTGGTGCGGCTGGCCGACGGGGGCGACGACTTCGTGCTGTCCGCGTCGCTGTTCCGCCAGGAAAACGCGCCGCATTTCCTGATCCGCCTCACGCCCGCAGGCCAGGCCGAGCAGGGCAGCTACGGCAATGCACGCCAGATGCTGCTGAGCGTCATGGAAAGCGCGCCCGATGCCTTCGTGGTGACCGACCTGGACGGCCACATCCTGACGGTGAACCGGGCCTTTCTTGAAATGGCGCAGCTGGCCAGCGAAGAGCTGGCGCGCGGGCAGTCGCTTGAAAAATGGCTGGGCCGCGCTGGCGTGGACCTGCGCGTGCTGATTTCCAACCTGCGCCAGCACAACGTGGTGCGCCTGTTTGCCACCAGCATGCGCGGTGAATACGGCTCCACCACCGACGTGGAGATCTCCGCGGTGGCGGTCACCGCCGGTGAGCAGCCCTGCCTGGGCTTTACCGTGCGCGACGTGGCCCGCAGGCTGACCAACGAGCCGGCCAATGCCAAGGAACTGCCGCGCTCGGCTTCGCAGATGACCGAGCTGGTCGGCCGTGTGCCGCTGCGCGACATCGTGCGCGAGACCACCGACCTGATCGAGCAGCTGTGCATCGAGGCGGCGCTGGAGCTGACCGGCGACAACCGGGCCTCGGCGGCCGAGATGCTGGGCCTGTCGCGCCAGAGCCTGTACGTCAAGCTGCGCCGCTTCGGCATTGGCGACGCCCTGACCGAAGGCGACGCCCGGTGAAGCCGGGCCTGGCGGGGCGCCTGCGGGCAGAAACGCAAACCCTTCACACGCAGGTCGAACGCAGCCCCTTCATGGCCGCCCTGATCAAGGGCCGTATGGGCCTGCAGGGCTACAGCCTGCTGCTGCGCAACCTGTACCCGGTGTATGCCGAGCTGGAGGCGGGCCTGGCCCGCCATGCCCGGCTGCCCGCGCTGGCGCCGCTGTACCAGCCGCGGCTGTTTCGCGCCCAGGCCATCGCCCGGGACCTGCAGGCGCTGTGCGGCGCCGGCTGGGAGGCCGGACTGGCGGTGCTGGCGCCCGCCGAGCGCTACCGGCAGCGGCTGCACGAGCTGGCGCGCAGCCGGCCGGCCCTGCTGGGCGCGCATGCCTATGTGCGCTACCTGGGCGACCTGAGCGGGGGGCAACTGCTCAGCGGCATTGTGGCGCGCAGCCTGCAGCTGCCGCCCGGGCAGGGGCTGTCGTTTTACGACTTTGGCGACCAGGCGCAGGTGGCTGCGCTGGCGGCGGCATTCCGTGCCGGGCTGGACGCGGTGGCCGCCGATGAGGACGCAGCCCAGGCGCTGGTGGACGAGGCCAAGGCGGCTTTCGAGCTGCACGCGCAGCTGTTCGAAGCCCTGGCACCGCAGGCCAGTTAACAGGCCCTAGCCTTCCGCGCTGAAGTCGCGGATGCGCTTGTAAAGCGCCGCCGCGCGCTGGGCCGAGCTGTCGATTTCCTCGAGCAGCGTGGTCATGGACGGCGCGGCATGGCCGTCCATGACGTCCATGGCGGCCAGGCTGGCATTGGCCAGCACGGCGTTGAGCAGCTCCTGGTGCTGCGCGCCACCGGCCGCGAGCGCGCCCGCGGGCGCGTCGGCCAGGCTGGCCCGCGCGAGCGACTGCTCCAGCCGCTCGCGCGCGGCGGCGGCGCGCCGGCTTTGCGTCAGGTCGTCCAGGATCAGGAAGTAGCCCAGCACCGACCCGTCGCGGTGCGGCACGATTTCGGCGCGAACCGCCACGGCCAGCAGGCCGCCGTCGCCCAGGCGCAGCTCCATCGGGCCGCGCCAGGGCTGGCGTTCTTCGGCCAGCGCGTTGAGCATGGCGCGTGCGCCGGCGGCGTCGCTGAACAGCGTGGCCATTTCGTCCAGCGTGGCGTGTTCACCGCGCGCGCGGCGCACCAGCGCGTAAAAGGCGTCGTTGCCGAACAGCACGCGCTGGCTGGCGTCGGCAATCACCACCGGCTCCTGCGAGCTGGCCACCGTGGCGCGGGTCTTGGCCAGCTGGTGCTCGGCAATCAGCAGACGCACGGCATGGACCTGCAGGATGATGTCCACCAGCGAATTGCCAAAGGCACGCGCCAGCGCGATCTCGGCGCTGGTCCAGGCCAGCGCCGTGCCGCGCACGATCTCCGACCAGGCCGCGAACGAACGCCGGGGCGACAGCTCCAGCGGGTCGTTGCCCACCACGGGTTTGCTCGGGTCGCCCGCCCAGGTCACGGTCAGCAGCTGTTCCTTGCGGAACCACATCAGGTAGTCGGCGCGCTGCGCCGACAGCTTGACGGCCAGCACCCCGCTGGCCGTGGGTGTGAGCGAGTCCAGCGCCGGATTCGCGCGCGACACCGACGCGCAGCTGAACAGGCCGTCGCCCTGCTGGCTGTGCACCCACTGCGTGAGCGCGCGCAGCTCGGGCGTGGACGGCACCTCGCCGGTGGTGAGGATCTCGCCCTCATGGATCAGCGCGGCGCCCGTGGCGCCCAGCGGCTGCAGCAGCGTGTGCGGGCTGCGAAACAGGGCAAGCCGCCAGTCGCCTTCGGTGGAGGTGGCCTCGATCAGGCGCTGCTCCAGCCGGCGCACCTGGATCGCCACCTGGGCATGGACGTAGTTCTCGATGGCGGCGATGCGCGTGGCGATGACTTCGGCCAGCATCTCGCAGGCCACGCGCACCGCCATGCGCAGGTTGCGCGCGCTGTAGTGGTGGCAGGCGATCAGGCCCCAGAGCTTGCCTTCGCGCACCAGCGAGATGACCAGCGTGGCCGTCACGCCCATGTTGCGCAGGTACTGCAGGTGCAGCGGCGACATGCTGCGCAGGTGGCACATCGACATGTCCAGCTCACCGGTGCCGCCGGGCAGCTGGCGCGGTACCAGGGCTGCGGGTGGGTCATCCACGTCCACCAGCACGCGCAGGCGGTTGCGGATGTACAGCTCGCGCGCGCGCTGCGGGATGTCGGTGGCCGGGTAGTGGTGGCCCAGCAGGGACTCCAGCCGCGGGTTGCGTGCCTCGGCAATGATCTTGCCGTGGCCGTCAGGGTCGAATTTGTAGACCATCACGCGGTCGTAACCGACCAGGTCGCGAAAGCGCTTGACCACTGTGTCGGCCAGCGCATTGAGACTGGACGCGGCACTGAAACGCTGGATTGACGCGCCCAGGTGGTCCAGCAGCTGGGCGCTGGGGTAGTCCACCGTCTCTACCGCCGCACCGGCCAGCGGCTCCAGCTCCAGCACCAGCAGGTCCGGCGCCACTCGGTGGACCGTTCCTTCGAAGGCGGCCGTCTGCCCGTGGGCCGTCAGGCTGCATTTCAGTGCCAGCGGCTGCATCAGCTCGGTGCCAGTGCACAGGCTTTGCAGGCAAGCCGTGGCGTCACCGCCCAGCGATGCCAGCGGCCGGCCCAGCAGTGCATCGGCGGCGGCGCCCAGCAGCGCCTGCGCGCTGGTGCTGGCCTGCACGACGGTGAACTGCGCGCCCTGCAGGGTCAGCAGCACGCCAAAGGGCTGCACCGAGCCCGCAAGGTGGATCAGCTCACGCTCGCAGTTGGTGAGGTCCGCCTGGCCGAAGGCAGGGCTTGCCTGCACTTACTGACCCCCGGACGAAGGACCTTTGTCCTGGGACGGCAGGTCCAGCCGCTCGCGGCCCACGCCCAGCAGCTGGGCCGCGGCGTCGGGATCGTTGTCGGACCGCTCCATGGCGATGCGGATGAAGTGGCGCTCAAGCAAGGCGGCTGCGCGGCGCAGCAGCTCGGGCAGGGGCTCGCTGCCCATGTAGCCCGACAGCTGGGCCACCGTGGTGTGCAGGTCGGCCAGGCCGTGGTCGGCTTCGGGGCCATGGCGCACCACCGGCTGGATGGTGAAGCCGATGCACTCCTGGTCGCCCTCGGTCAGAAGCGCCGCGGAGAAGTCGACCTGCGCCACCTGGGCGTCGGTGGCGAGCAGGCGTGCGGCCACGCGTTGCGTGATGCCCTGGCGGCGCACCTGCACGATCAGGCGCGCAAACTGCTCGTCCGGCAGGCCCAGCCAGTCGGTCAGCGGCCGGCCCTTGACGGCGGCCTCGGTGTTCATGCGCACGAGCTTGAGGAACGCCGGGTTGGCGATCAGGATGCGCCCGCCCGGGTCGGTCACCACCACGCCGTCGCTGGCGCCATCGACCAGGCGCGCCAGCGTGGTGCTCAGGTCAGCCACCGTGCCGGGCATGTCCATGGCGCGGATGCGCACCAGGAGGCGCATGGCGTCCTCGGAGCGGAATGGCGTGGCTGCCACGCTGGTGGTGCTGATCTTGCCGGCCAGCCGCGCGCGAATCTCGCCTGGCTGGTGGCTTTCGCGCGCGGTGGACAGCAGCTCGTCCACGGCATTGCGTGAATGCCGCTCGAACGCAAACGCGGCGGGCCGGCCGGTGATCTGCTCGATCGGCATGTCAAACAGGCGTGCCGCAGCGTGGTTGGCTTCCAGGATTTCAAGCGATCCGGAGTCCACCAGCAACACCGCGTCGGTGGCCACCTGGAACAGCAGGCGGTAGCGCGCCTCGGCCTGGCGCACGCGCCAGTAGCCGCGCTCCATTTCCTGCTGCGCGTCCAGGAAGCGCTGCTGGATGGCGGCAATGGTGCCCATGTCGCGACCCACCGCGAGCAGCGGGCCGTTTTCGCCCAGGCGGATGGCGGTGTAGGCCACCGCGACGTTGCCGCCCTTGGCCGAGGGGTGGTTGATCTCGCGCTTGCGCGCAAGGCCCGTGCTGTTGACTTCATCGAGCAGCTGCTCGATCTTGGCCCGGGTGTCGCCGGTGGCGGTGTCTGCGAACGGGCGGCCCACCCAGTCCTGTGCGGCACTGCTCAGCGGCGCGCCGTTGCCCTGCGCCACCACGCGGATCACGCCTTCGTCATCCAGCACAAGGGCGATGTCACTGGCCAGGGAAACAAAGGTCTGCGCCAGCTCGGGTGCCCACCCCGAAAGGCCGCTCAGGTCCGGCGGCAAGCCGGTGCGCGGGTTCATGGTGTGTGTGCGGTGAAGCAGTCAGGGGCCGCGAGGCGGCGGTGGGCAGGCGGGAACATGCACGGATTTTAGGCCTGCACAGGTGATCGTGCCTGTTTGTTGGGGCCTGTTTTCGACTGAATTTCAATTTGTGTAAGTTCAAGTTGACACATTACGTTGTCAGGTTCAATATTCGTGTCCATGGCACGCCCTGCGCTTTCTGCTGTCACCGAGCTTTTCAAGCCCATCACCTGGTTTCCGCCCATGTGGGCTTTTGCCTGCGGCGTGGTGGCTTCGGGCGTTTCGATGGACGGCAAATGGCTTCTCGCCGTAGTGGGCGTGGCGCTGGCCGGCCCCTTCGTGTGCGCGACCAGCCAGGCGGTGAACGACTGGTTTGACCGCCATGTGGACGCGATCAACGAGCCGCAGCGGCCCATCCCCTCGGGGCGCATCCCGGGGCGCTGGGGGCTTTATCTGGCGGTTTTCTGGACGCTGGTGTCGCTGTGCGTGGCAGCGTTGCTGGGCCCCTGGGGTTTTGCGGCTGCGGCGGTGGGGCTGGTGCTGGCGTGGGCCTACAGCGCGCCGCCGGTGCGCCTGAAGGAAAACGGCTGGTGGGGCAACGCGGCCTGCGGCATCAGCTACGAGGGCATTGCCTGGGCCACCGGCGCGGCCGTCATGGCGGGCGGCGTCATGCCCGACGGCCGCTCGCTGGCGCTGGCCGCGCTGTACAGCGCGGCCACGCACGGGATCATGACGCTCAATGACTTCAAGGCGGTGGAGGGCGACCGTCAGATGGGCGTGCGCTCGCTGCCCGTGCAGCTGGGCGTGCAGCGCGCTGGCCAGGTGGCCTGCTGGACCATGGCGGTGCCGCAGGTGGCCGTGGTGGTGCTGCTGCTGCAGTGGGCCCAGCCCTGGCATGCGCTGGCCGTGGCCGCGCTGCTGTGCCTGCAGCTGGTGATGATGAAACACTTTCTGGCCAGCGTGAGCCAGCGGGCCCTGTGGTACAGCGGCTTTGGCGTGCCCCTGTTCGTGGCCGGCATGATGGTCAGCGCCTTTGCGCTGCGATCGGCAGGGGGTGCGCCATGACGCCATTTGGCTGGGGCAGCATTGCGCGCCTGGGCCTGGTGCAGGCGGCGCTGGGCGCGGTGGTGGTGCTGACCACCTCCACGCTGAACCGCGTGATGGTGGTGGAGCTGGCGCTGCCGGCGCTGCTGCCGGGTGTGCTGGTGGCGCTGCATTACCTGGTGCAGGTGGCCCGCCCGCGCATGGGGCACGGCTCGGATGGGGGCGGGCGCCGCACGCCGTGGATTGTGGGCGGCATGGTGGTGCTGGCCGCCGGGGGGCTGCTGGCCGCGACGGCCACAGTATGGATGGCCAGCCACCGCGCAGCCGGCATCGCGCTGGCCGTGCTGGCGTTTGCGCTGGTGGGCCTGGGTGTCAGCGCTGCCGGCACATCGCTGCTGGTGATGCTGGCCAAGCGCGTGCCCGAGGGCCGCCGCGCCGGTGCCGCCACGCTGGTGTGGATGATGATGATTGCCGGCTTTGCCGTCACTGCGGGCGTGGCCGGGCAGCTGCTGGAGCCGTATTCCCCGCTGCGGCTGCTGGCCGTGAGCGCGGTGGTGTCGGTGACCGCGGTGGCGGTGGCCTGCCTGGCGCTGTGGGGTGTGGAAGGCGCGGTGGGGCCGGCGGGGGCACCGGCGCCGCTGACGGGCGACGCGCCGCGTGCCCGTGTGTCCTTTCGCGATGCACTGGCCCAGGTGTGGGCCGAAGGCGCCGCGCGGCATTTCACGATTTTTGTGTTTGTGTCCATGCTGGCCTACAGCGCGCAGGACCTGATCCTGGAGCCGTTTGCCGGCACGGTGTTCGGTCTGACGCCCGGGGCTTCGACCCAGCTGTCGGGCGTGCAGCATGGCGGCGTGCTGGTGGGCATGATCCTGGTGGCCCTGGCCGGCCAGCTGGGCCAGCGCTGGCAGGCGCGCGCCGTGTTGCGCCATGTGGGCTCGCTGCGTGGGTGGACGGTCGGCGGCTGCCTGGCATCTGCGCTGGCGCTGTTCGGGCTCACGTTGGGCGGCCTGGCCGGGCCGGGCTGGCCGCTGCAGGCCAATGTGTTTGTGCTGGGCGTGGCCAACGGCGCGTTTTCCATCGGGGCCATCGGCTCGATGATGCGGCTGGCCGGCGAGGGCCGCGCGTCCCGCGAGGGTGTACGCATGGGCTTGTGGGGCGCAGCGCAGGCCATTGCCTTCGGCCTGGGCGGCCTGGTGGGCACGGCGGCCAGTGACCTGGCCCATTGGCTGATGGGCGCGCCGGCGAAGGCCTACGCAGCCGTGTTTGCGCTGGAGGGCCTGCTGTTTGTGATGTCGGCGCTGATGGCCTGGCGCATCGGCCGCGTGCTGGCGGCCGGCACGCAGGCTGACCGCGTGCTGGCGGCCAGCGTGCAGCCCGCGCCGCGTGAGTTTGCCGCAGGGGGTATCTTCCCCGGGGTACGCGACGCCCGAGTCGCCCATGCAAAACAGGGGTGAATCCCATGAGCCAGACCGAAACTTTTGACGTGGTGGTGGTCGGCGGCGGGCCAGCCGGCGCCACGGCAGCGAATGAGCTGGCGCGCAAGGGCCACTCGGTGCTGATGCTGGACCGCGCCGGGCGCGTCAAGCCGTGTGGCGGTGCGATCCCGCCGCGGCTGATCAAGGACTTCGCCATTCCCGACCATCTGCTGGTGGCGCGGGCACAGTCGGCGCGCATGGTGTCGCCCACGGACCAGCGGGTGGACATACCGATCGACAACGGCTTTGTCGGCATGGTCAACCGCGAGGACTTTGACGAATGGCTGCGCGAGCGCGCGGCTGCCGGTGGCGCCGTTCGGCGCAGCGGCAGCTTTGACCGGCTGACGCGTGACGATGACGGCGTGAGCGTGGTGCACTTTCATGCGCGCCAGCACCACCGCCAGGGCGAAGGCATTGCGTGCAGGGTGCGCGCGCGCGCGGTGATCGGCGCCGACGGTGCGCGCTCGGAGGTGGCCCGCCAGGCTGTGCCCGGCGCCGACAGGACGAAGTACGTGTTTGCGTACCACGAGATCATCCGCAAGCCCGCTACGCCGCCGCCGGGCTACGACGCGACGCGCTGCGACGTGTTCTATCAAAGCCCGCTGTCGCCCGACTTTTATGGCTGGGTGTTCCCGCATGGCGACACGCTGAGCATTGGCACCGGCAGCGCCGACAAGGGTTTTTCGCTGCGCGCGGCGGTCGGCCAGCTGCGCCAGTCGGTGGGCCTGCACGGCGCCGAGACCCTGCGCCGTGAAGGTGCGCCCATTCCCATGAAACCGCTGCCGCGCTGGGACAACGGGCGCGACGTGGTGCTGGCGGGCGACGCCGCCGGCGTGGTGGCGCCTGCGTCGGGCGAAGGCATTTACTACGCCATGGTGGGTGGCGAGCTGGCCGCGCAGGCGGTGGCCGAGCTGCTGCGCACCGGTGAAGCCAGCGCACTGAAGCTGGCGCGCAAGCGCTTCATGAAGGCGCACGGCATGGTGTTCCGGGTGCTGGGCATCATGCAATGGTTCTGGTATTCCAGCGACCGTCGGCGCGAGCGCTTCGTGAAGATCTGCGAGGACCGCGACGTCCAGCAGCTGACCTTTGAGTCCTACATGAACAAGCAGCTGGTGCGCAAGAAGCCGCTGGCCCATGTGCGCATCTTCTTCAAGGACATGGCGCACCTGCTGGGCATGGCGCGCGTATGAGCTCACGCGGCGGCTGGCGGCCGGTGGTGTTTGCTGCCGGTGCGGCCATGGCCGTGGCGGGCCTGGGCGGGCTGATGACCGACATCGGGCCCTGGTACCTCAGCCTCAAACAGCCCGCCTGGAAACCACCCGACTGGGCCTTTGGGCCGGCCTGGACGGTCATCTTTGCGCTGGCAGCCGCATCAGGCGTGGCGGCCTGGCGCAGCGCGCCCAGCCGGGCCGACCGCGAATGGCTGCTGGCGCTGTTTGCGCTGAATGGCTTTCTGAACGTGCTGTGGAGCCTGCTGTACTTCCGCCTGCGCCGCCCGGATTGGGCCTTGCTGGAGGTGGGCCTGCTGTGGCTGTCGGTGCTGCTGCTGATGGTGGTGACGGGCCGCTATTCGCGCAAGGCCAGCGCGCTGCTGGCGCCGTACCTGGTGTGGATCCTGTTTGCCGCAGCCCTGAACTGGGCCACCGTGCGGCTCAACGGCCCGTTCTGATCAGGCGCTCACCCATGGAGGCACTGTTCCAGACCGGCCTGCTCGTGGACCTGGTGATCGCGCTCACCGTGGTGGAGGGCATTGCCCTGGCGCTGTACCACCGCGCCAGCGGGCGCGGCGTTGCCCCGCGCGACTACGCGTTGAACCTGGTGTCGGGCCTGTGCCTGATGCTGGCCCTGCGCAGCGTGATGGCCGGCGCTGCCTGGCACTGGTGCGCCGCCGCGCTGGCGGCGGCCGGCTTGGCACATGGGGCCGATATCTGGCGCCGCTGGCGGCGCCAGCCGCGCGCGATCAGGCCTTCTTGACCCAGGCGCTGCACCAGCCTTTGCCGGCGACCTGCTTGCCCGCAAACAGCGGGCAGGCGCCCGCGGCGTCCGTCGGCTTGCCGGCAAACAGCTGGCAGTTGCTGCATAGCTGGTCGTTCTTGTGCTTGGGGTACTTCTTGGCGTCCACCTTGGTGGTGTCCTTGGCATAGCCCAGGGCGACGGCTTGCGGGTCTTTTTCGTCAACCATCGGGGCCTGTGCCTGCGCGGCGGCGGTGGCGGCCAGCACAGAGCCGCCGGCGGCGACCTGCATCATGAAAACGCGGCGATTGGATGAAATCATGGGGAACTCCTGTTGTTTGTAGCTTTGCCACCGCGATGATGCCACCAAAGATACCGAACAGGTCATTTATTTACCTTGCAGTCTAGTAAAGCGCTCGGGTAACCCGCCTGCGAGCGGGTGGCCGCGGGCGGGGGCGGCGCGATGGTGGACAATTGCGGCTCTCTTGCCCACCCCCTTCAAGCCCTGCGCCCGCGTGTCTGCCCATTCCCTTCCCTCCGGCCCGCCACCCTTGGCCTACCCGCCCGCCACCACGATGACAGCGACCGAGCGCCGCTCAAGCCTGTCGTTGGCCTTCATCTATGCGCTGCGCATGCTGGGGCTGTTTCTGGTTTTGCCCGTGTTTGCCCTGGAGGCGCAGAAGTACCCCGGAGGGGATGATGCCGCGATGGTGGGCCTTGCCATGGGGATCTACGGCCTGACGCAGGGGCTGCTCCAGCTTGTATTTGGCATGGCCTCTGATCGGTTGGGACGAAAGCGTGTCATTGTTTTTGGTTTGCTGGTGTTTGCCGCCGGCAGTTTCCTGGCCGGCGCCGCTGGTTCGCTGATGGAGCTCATGGTGGGCCGCATGCTGCAGGGCGCGGGCGCCGTCTCGGCGGTGGTGACGGCGCTGCTGGCGGACCAGACGCGCGACGGTGTGCGCACCAAGGCCATGGCGCTGGTCGGTGCCAGCATCGGGCTGATGTTCGCGCTCTCGCTGGTAGCCGCGCCGCTGTTGACTTCGCTGGTGGGCCTGTCCGGCCTGTTTGTGCTGACCGGTGTGCTGGCGCTGACCGGCGTGGCGGTGGTGCTGTGGCTGGTGCCGCCCGAGCCCGCGCGGCAGGTCAACGTGGCGCGCGGCAAGCTGTCCGATGTGTTGAAGGACGTGCCCACGCTGCGGCTGAACTTTGGCGTGTTTGTGTTGCATGGCGTGCTGCTGGCCATGTGGGTCGCCGTGCCCGCCATGCTGGTGGACGCGGGCCTGCCCAAGTCCGAGCACTGGTGGGTGTACCTGCCGGCGGTCTTCGCCTCGTTCATCGTGATGGCTGCGACGCTGTTTCCGCTGGAGCGGCGCGGCTACCTGCGCGGCGTGTTCCTGGGCGCCATCGCGCTGATTGCGCTGGTGCAGGTGGGGCTGGCGCTGTCGGCCAGCGCGCCGGGCATCGCGGCGCTGTCGGTTCTGTTGTTTGCGTTTTTCTGCGGCTCCAACATCCTGGAGGCCAGCCAGCCCAGCATCGCCTCACGCGCCGCACCCGCCCATGCGCGCGGCGCGGCGCTGGGCTTTTACAACACCATGCAGTCGCTTGGCTTTTTTGCTGGCGGCGCGGCCGGCGGCCTGCTGATGAAAACCACCGGATCGGCCGGCCTGTTTGCCGCCTGCGCCGCCGCCATGACGCTGTGGCTGCTGGTGGCATGGCCCATGAAACCCATCGCGTCGCCGCTGCGCAAAGCGGCATAATCGTCCGTCTCTTATCTGGAGCCCCGACATATGGCATCCGTCAACAAAGTCATCCTCGTCGGCAACTGTGGCCGCGACCCTGAAATCCGTTACCTGCCGTCCGGCCAGGCCGTGGCCAACGTCAGCGTGGCCACCAGCAGCCGCCGCAAGGACAAGACCACCGGTGAAACGGTGGAAGACACCCAGTGGCACCGCGTCACGTTCTATGACCGCCTGGCCGAGATCGCCGGCGAATACGTCAAGAAGGGCCGCCCCATCTATGTGGAAGGCCGTCTGAAGTACGGCAAGTACACCGGTCAGGACGGCATCGAGAAAAACACGGTGGACATCATCGCCACCGAAATGCAGCTGCTGGGCGGCCGTGAAGGCATGGGCGGCCCGGGCGGTGGTGACGAAGACGGCGGCGGTGCGCCCCCGCGCCGCGCCGCCGCGCCCGCGCCGCGCGCACCGGCCC
>JBEIPU010000153.1:0-10423 GCA_040376925.1 Caenimonas sp.
GCGCGCGGCCAGCAGCATCAGGCCCTTGCCGCCTTCCATCAGCACCTTGCGGCCCAGCAGGTCGGTCGCCTGGATGCCGTGGGTGCCCTCGTGGATCATGTTCAGCCGGTTGTCGCGCCAATACTGCTCTACGGGGAAGTCGCGCGTGTAACCGTAGCCGCCATGGATCTGGATCGCCAGCGAATTGGCCTCCAGGCACCATTCGCTGGGCCAGCTCTTGGCAATGGGCGTCAGCACCTCCAGCAGCAGGCGGGCCTCGTCGGCCGCAGCCGCGTCACCGGTGTGCTGCTCGTCCACCAGCCGGGCGCAGTACAGCTCCAGCGCCAGCGCGCCTTCGCAATAACTCTTTTGCGCCAGCAGCATGCGCTTGACGTCGGCGTGTTCGATGATGCGCACCTGGGGTTGGGCGGGGTCTTTGCCCGCAGGCCCGACAGGCCGGCCCTGAGGGCGATTTTTCGCGTAGTCCAGCGACGCGTAGTAGCCCGCCAGGCCCAGCATCACCGCCGCCGTGCCCACGCCAATGCGTGCTTCGTTCATCATGTGGAACATGCAGCGCAGGCCCTCGTGGGGTTTGCCGACCAGGTAGCCCACGGCTCCAGGCTGTCCCTCCACGGGGAACTTGCCCTCGCCAAAGTTCAGCAGCGTGTTGGTCGTGCCGCGCCAGCCCAGCTTGTGGTTCAGGCCCGCCAGCGCCACGTCGTTGCGTACGCCGGTCAGCTGTCCGTCGGCGTCCACCAGCTTCTTGGGCACGATGAACAGCGAAATGCCCTTGGTGCCCGGGATCAGCTTGCCGTCGGGCCCCGGGATCTTGGCCAGCACCAGGTGGATGATGTTCTCGGTCAGCTCGTGCTCGCCCGACGAGATCCACATCTTGTTGCCCTTGAGGCGATAGCGTGGCCCCAACGGGTCAGCGTCGGCGCCCTCCCCGTCCGGCACGGCACGGGTGGTGATGTCGCTCAGCGACGAGCCCGCCTGCGGCTCGCTCAGGCACATGGTGCCCGAAAAGCGGCCGTTGAATTCGTTGCGAGCGAACACGGCCTTTTGCATCGCGTTGCCGTGCACCAGCAGCAAACCGGCATTGGCCTTGGTCAGCAGGCTGGAGCCGATGCTGGCCGACGCCATCGAGAAAAAGCTGTTGGCCGCAGTCTCGATCGTGCACGGCAGTTGCATGCCGCCTTCGTCATAGTCCTGCACCGCGCTGAGCATGCCGGACCCTGCATAGGCGCGGTTGGCGTCGTGTGTGCACTGCGGCAGGATGACCGTGTCGCCGTCGAAGCGGGGCTCTTCAACGTCCACTGTCCGGTTGAACGGCGCGTATTTTTCGCGCGCGATGCGCTCGCAGGTGTCCAGCACCGCATCGAAGGTTTCGCGGTTGTGGTCTGCAAATCTCTCACGCCGGTTCAGGCCCTGCGCCTGCAACCAGTCGTAGAGCAGGAAGTCCAGCGTGGGGCGAAAGCTCACGGTGCGTTACAGCACTTCAAACACGCCGGCCGCGCCCATGCCGCCGCCAATGCACATGGTCACCACCACGCGCTTGGCGCCGCGGCGCTTGCCTTCGATCAGGGCGTGGCCCGTCAGGCGCTGGCCGCTCACGCCATAGGGGTGACCCACGGCGATGGCGCCGCCGTTGACGTTCAGGCGGTCACCGGGGATGCCCAGCTTGTCGCGGCAGTAGATCACCTGCACGGCAAAGGCTTCGTTCAGCTCCCACAGGTCAATGTCGTTGATCGTCAGGCCCAGCTTCTTGAGCACCTTGGGGATGGCATACACGGGGCCGATGCCCATTTCGTCCGGCTCGCAGCCGGCCACGGCAAAACCCAGGAAGCGGCCCAGGGGCTTCAGGCCCTTCTTGCTGGCCACGTCTTCGTGCATGACCACCACAGCGCCACCGCCGTCCGAGAACTGGCTGGCATTGCCGGCCGAGATCACGCCGCCGGGGATGGCCGGGCGGATGCCGCTGATGCCTTCCTTGGTGGTGCCGGGGCGGATGCCTTCGTCGTCGGCAATCGTCACTTCCTTGGTGCGCAGGCCCAGCACGGCGTCGGCCACGCCGGCCTGCACGGTGATGGCGGCGATCTCGTCCTTGAACAGGCCCTTTTCCAGCGCGGCCGTGGCCTTTTGCTGGCTGGCGGCGCCGTATTCGTCCATGGCGTCGCGGCTGATGTTGTAGCGCTTGGCCACCTGTTCGGCGGTCTGCAGCATGTTCCAGTAGATCTCGGGCTTGATCTTGTCCAGCGCGGGGTCACGCATCATGTGCGTGTTCATTTCCTGCTGCACGCACGAGATGCTTTCCACACCGCCGGCCACAAAGATGTCGGCCTCGCCCGCGATCACGCGTTGCGCGGCCATGGCGATGGTCTGCAGGCCCGACGAGCAGAAACGGTTGACCGTCATGCCCGAGGTGGTGATGGGGCAGCCGGCCATCAGCGCGATCTGGCGGGCGATGTTGGCGCCGGTGGCGCCTTCGGGGTTGGCGCAGCCCATGATGACGTCGTCCACTTCGGCGGCGTCAATGCCCGCGCGCAGGATGGCGTGCTTGACGGCGTGGCCGCCCAGCGTGGCGCCGTGGGTCATGTTGAACGCGCCCTTCCAGCTCTTGGCAAGCGGCGTGCGGGCGGTGGAGACGATAACGGCGTTGGTCATGGCGGGGCCTTTCAGTTTCAGGGAATCAGTTGGCGGGTGCTGCCGTGTTGAGCAGCAGTTGGTGATAAAAGCGCACGACCTCACCGAGGTTCGTGACAGCAATTCGTTCGTTGGTGCCGTGAAAGCGCGACAGGTCTTCGGTCTTGGCGCGCACGGGCGAGAAGCGGTAGATGTGGTCGCTCAGGGCGGTGAAGTGGCGTGAATCGGTCGCGGCCACCATCAGGCCCGGGGCCACCAGCACGTCGGGGAACAGCTGGCGCATGGTGCGGTTGATCAGCTGGTACGACGGGGATGCCGTGGGCGACACAGGCGACGCCTCAGCGGCGCCTGGTAGCGCAATCAGCTCAAAGCGGTCGCTGCCGGCCTTTTGCCGCACATGCTCGGTCACGCTGGCAATCGTGTCGCCGGGCAGCAGGCGGAAGTTGACCGTGGCCTCGGCCAGGCCGGGGATCACGTTCTCGGCGTTGCCGGCTTTCATGACCGTCAGCGCCGTGGTGGTGCGTAGCAAGGCATTGGTACTGGCGCCCTTTTCCAGCTGGGCCTGCACCACGGGGCCGAACAGCCACAGGTTGGACAGCGCCACGCGCTGGAAGCCCCCCATCTCGGGCGCCATCGTGGCAAACATTTCCTGCGCCACACCGCGGATGCCGGCCGGCAACTGCTCATCGTCCAGCCGGCGCAGCGCGGCGCTCATCATGCCGATGGCGCTGCTGCCCTTGGGCGGCGGCATGGACGAATGGCCGGGCGTGGCAGGCACCTTGAGCACCATGGACAGAAAGCCCTTTTCGGCAATGCCGATCAGCGCGGCCGGTTGGGCCAGGCCCGGCATGATGCCTTCGGTGATGAGCAGGCCTTCGTCCAGCACAAAGTCCAATTTGACGCCGCGCGACTGCAGCAGCTTGGCAATCTCTACCGCGCCACGCAGGCCGCTGATTTCCTCGTCGTGCCCGTAGGCCAGGTACACCGTCTGGCGCGGCTTGACGCCGCTGGCCACCAGCATCTCTACCGCCTCCATCTGGGCGATCAGGTTGCCCTTGTCATCCCAGGAACCGCGGCCCCAGATGTAGCCGTCCTTGACCTCACCCGAGAACGGCGGCACGTCCCATTTGCTTTCTGTGCCGGGTGACACCGGCACCACGTCCTGGTGGGCCAGCAGCAGGATGGGCTTGGCTTTCGGGTCGGTGCCAGGCCAGGTGTACAGCAGGCTCAAGCCGCCCACCAGCTCGCGCTGGAGCGTGGCGTGGGTTTTGGGGTAGCGCTGCTGCAGGTAGTCGTGCAGCTTGCGGAATTCAGCCGCATTGGCGTTGGGGTCGTCGCGGCTGGCAATGGTCTGGAACCGGATGGCCCCACCCAGGCGCTCAGCCACGGCTTTGTCGTCCACGGCCACCGGCGCTACCGGCGGCACGCTGAGCTGGCGCGAGCCCTGGCGCAGCGTGTTGATGGCCAGCACGGCCACCAACAACGCCAGCAGGCCGAGCAGGCCCAGGAGCACGCGCTTGATCATGGCAACAGCCGGATCAGGAGAAGGTCTTGCCTTCAGCGGCCAGCTTGGCCAGCAGCGGCGCGGGTTCCCAGAACTTCGCGTCGTCCAGCGGGTTGCGCTGGAAGCGCTTCATCGCCTGCACCACATTGAACAGGCCCACCTGGTCCGCGTACATCATGGGGCCGCCGCGGTGCATGGGGAAGCCATAGCCCGTGAGGTAAACCATGTCGATGTCACTGGCGCGCGAGGCAATGCCGTCTTGCACAATGTGCGCGCCTTCGTTGACCAGGGCGAACACCAGGCGTTGCACGATCTCGTCGTCAGAAATCTTGCGCGGCGTGATGCCCAGCTCTTTGCGGTGGTCCTCGATCATCTTGTTGACCAGGTCCGACGGAATCGCGTCGCGCTTGCCGGCCTGGTAGTCGTACCAGCCTGCGCCGGTCTTCTGGCCAAAGCGGCCCAGCTCGCACAACTTGTCGGCGGTGCGGCTGTACTTCATGTCAGCGCGCTCGGTGGCGCGGCGCTTGCGAATGGCCCAGCCAATGTCGTTGCCGGCCAGGTCGCCCATGCGGAACGGGCCCATGGCAAAGCCGAACTTTTCAATGGCCTTGTCCACCTGCTGCGGCGTGGCGCCTTCGTCCAGCAAAAAGCCGGCCTGGCGGCTGTATTGCTCGATCATGCGGTTGCCGATGAAGCCGTCGCACACGCCCGACACCACCGACGTCTTCTTGATCTTCTTGCCCAGGGCCATGACCGTGGCCAGCACGTCCTTGGCGGTCTTTTCGCCGCGCACCACTTCCAGCAGCTTCATGACGTTGGCCGGGCTGAAGAAATGCATGCCCACCACGTCCTGCGGACGCTTCGTGAACGACGCGATCTTGTTCACGTCCAGTGTGGACGTGTTGGACGCCAGGATGGCGCCGGGCTTCATCACGCGGTCCAGTTCCTTGAAGACCTTTTCCTTGACGCCCATTTCCTCGAACACGGCCTCGATCACCAGGTCGGCGTCTTTCAGGTCGTCATAGCTCAGCGTGGTGCTCAGCAGTGCCATGCGCTGGTCGTACTTGTCCTGCTTGAGCTTGCCCTTCTTGACCTGGGCTTCGTAGTTCTTGCGGATGGTGGCCACGCCTTTGTCCAGCGCCTCCTGTTTCATCTCCAGGATCTTGACCGGGATGCCCGCGTTCAGGAAGTTCATGGAAATGCCTCCACCCATGGTGCCCGCGCCGATCACGGCCACGGACTGGATGTCGCGCTTGGGCGTGTCGTCCGGCACATCGGGGATCTTGGATGCGGCACGCTCGGCCACAAACAGGTGGCGCAGCGCGCGGCATTCTGGCGTGAACATCAGCGCGGTGAAAATCTCGCGCTCGTACACCATGCCGTCGTCAAACTTCTTCTTGGTAGCGGCTTCCACGGCGTCCACGCACTTGGCGGGCGCGGGGAAGTTCTTGGCCATGCCCTTGACCATGTTGCGCGCAAACTGGAAGTACGCGTCGCCCAGCGGGTGCTTGACCTTGATGTCGCGCACCAGCGGCAGCGGGCCACCCTTCTTCGCGTGCTCTTCTGCCACCGACCGCGCATAGGCCAGGGCCTCCTCGGGCAGCGATTCAGCCGACGCGGCCATCTTGTCAAACAGCTTCTGGTCGGGCAGCTGGGCCAGCATTTCGCTCTTGACGGGCTCGCCGCTCACGATCATGTTCAGCGCGGTTTCCACGCCCAGCACGCGCGGCAGGCGCTGCGTGCCGCCGGCGCCGGGGATCAGGCCCAGCTTGACCTCGGGCAGCGCAATACTGGTGCCCGGTGCCGCGATGCGGTAGTGGCAGCCCAGTGCCAGCTCCAGCCCGCCGCCCATGGCCACGGAGTGGATGGCGGCCACCACCGGCTTGGCAGAGGCCTCCACCGCCAGGATCACGCTGAGCAGGTTGGGCTCGGCCAATGCCTTGGGCGTGCCGAATTCCTTGATATCTGCCCCACCCGAAAACGCCTTGCCGGCGCCGGTGATGACGATGGCCTTGACGGCTGCGTCGGCGTTGGCCTTGGCCAGGCCGTCGGTCAGGCCCAGGCGGGTGGCGTGGCCCAGCCCGTTGACGGGCGGGTTGTTCATGGTGATCACGGCAACGTCGCCGTGAACTTTGTAATCTGCCGACATGCGGGGGTCTCCTGGAAGAAATAGAACGAGCGTTCGTTTTGGATTCTACGGGCTGCCTGTTGCGCTGCAATACGGCCTTGTCTCAGGTGGGACACAACGTAACAACACGGTAAGCGCCAGTAAAAGGCGAGTCAATTCTGCTTGAGATTTGCCGCCTGCGTGTCATCCTTGTGCTGCCGGCGCGGGCACGCGTTTTTGATGCTGTCCGCGCGCCGGACGTACCAGCCATCAAGGAGGATTTCCATGTACGCAACCCTGCCCTATGCGGCCCCCGCCCTTGCGCCTTTCGCGCTCCCACCCACCCCCACAGACACCCCGCCCGGGCTGACGGTGGGTGTGCTCCATACGCCGGAGCAGCGCCAGCAGATCGCCCATCTGCGCAAGTACGCCGATTTCCGTTCCGAATACGAGGTAGACCCCGGCATGGCCGCGGTGGACCCGGTCAAGGACGCACTGGGCCTGGTCATGGCCTTCTACCGCGACGGCGACGCCATCGCCACCATGCGCTTCATCCCCACCGGCCACGGCATCACGCTGACCGAGCGCTGGTGGGGCGGCTATGTGAGCGACCCGGCCCTGCTCAGCCACCAGAGCTGGGAGGTCGGCCGCCTGGTCATGGCGCCCGAGCACCGCCAGGAGGGCCTGCTGCCCCAGTGCATGAGCCTGGCCTTCGTGCAGCTGATGGCTCTGGCCGATGTGCAGCACATGCACGCCACCTGCCACATGGCCATGACGCGCCTGTACCGCCGCTTCGGCTTTGGCATCCACGCCAAACGCATCCACGGCGACAAGGACTGCGCGCTGATCCATGGCCGCGTGGAGGACGTGGCGCGCTGCCTGAAAGTGCCGCTGCCGCAGACGATGCACGTGCTACAGTGACCGCGCCCAAGGGAGTCACATGAAGGCGGCACTGCGCAACCTGTTCGAGTATTACCGCGCCCACCACGAAATGGAACGGCCACTGCTGCAGTGGATCGGCGTGATGGGTTGCATTGCGTTCCCGCTGTTTTACGTGATGCGCCGCGCGGTCGCCGCGCCCGGCTATGACGACCTGTGGCTGCGTCTGCTGGCCGCCGTGCTGTGCCTGGGCCTGGCGCTGCGCCGCCGGTGGCCGCAACGCCTGCGCGGCTGGTACATCGGCTACTCCTGGTTCGTCGTCTTCTACTGCCTGGCGTTCTTCCTGTCCTACATCATGCTGCGCAACCACGGCGGCACGCCGGCCGTGGTCAACATGGTGGTGGGCGCCGTGCTGGTGATCCTGCTGGCCGACTGGCGCAACGCCATCACCATGCTGCTGGCCGGCTACATATCGGCCGCCGTGGCGCACATGCTGACCGCGCCGCAGCCCGAGCTGCTGCGCGAGTTCATCTTTGCCGCTGGTGGCTCGCTGCTGCTGGTGGCCGGTGGAGCGCTGTACCACCAGGGACAAAAGCGCGTGGAAATCAACCGCATGCGGCGCGTGTATTCGGGCCTGGCGGGCTCCATTGCGCACGAAATGCGCAACCCGCTGGCGCAGATCCGCCAGGCGCTGGACAGCATTGCCGCCACGCTGGCCCATGGCACGCCCGGCGGCGGCCGCCAGCTGGACGCCGGCCAGGTGCAGGCGGTGCTGGCCATCGTGCAGCAAGGCCGCGACGCCGTGGCGCGCGGCCTGCAGGCCATTGACCTCACCCTGCAGCAGCTGCAGCCGCAGCCGCTGGAGGGCGCGCGGCTGCAATGGGTGAACGCGCTGGCAGCGGTGCGCCGCGCGGTGGACACCTACGGCTACGACGACGCCACGCAACGCGAGCGCGTGCAGGTGCGCGACGACGGCGATTTCGGCTTTCGCGGCGACCCGGCGGCGGTGGAGCTGGTGCTGTTCAACCTGCTGAAAAACGCGCTTTACTACCTGCCGCTGTACCCGGCCATGACAGTCACGCTCACCGTGAGCGCGTCGCCGCAGCCGCGCATCGTGGTGCGCGACACCGGCCCGGGCATCCCGGCCGAGCTGATGCCCAAGCTGTTCCGCGAGTTCCAGACTTCCGGCAAGGTGGAAGGCACCGGGCTGGGTCTGGCGTTCTGCCGGCGTGTGATGCAGGCCCTGGGTGGCGACATCCAGTGCCGCAGCGAGCATGGGCGCTTCACGGAGTTCACGCTGTCATTTCCGGCTGTACCGGCCGGCGAGCCGGCGCCCGCGCCCGAACAGGCCCCGGCCCTGCCGCTGGCCGGGCGCACCGTGCTGGTGGTGGACGACCAGGCGCTGAACCGCGGCATTGCACGCGGCATGGCCCGCAAGATGGGCCTGGCGGTGGTCGAGGCCGAGCACGGCCAGCAGGCGCTGGACGTGGTGGCCGGCGGCACCGTGCCCGACGTCATTCTCATGGACATCAGCATGCCGGGGCTGGACGGCATCACCGCCACGCGCCGCCTGCGCGAACTGCCCGGAGCGGCAGCCCGGGTACCCGTGCTGGCACTGACCGCCAATGATTCCGCCGCGGTACAGGAGGCCGCCCGCGCGGGCGGCATGCAGGGCGTGCTGTGCAAGCCGATTGACGCCGCGGCGCTGGAGCGCGCACTGCGCTCGGTGCTGCAGGTGGATGCGACGGCGCCGGCAGCCGCCACTGCGCCGGTGCTGAACGCGCGGCGCATGGACGACATCCAGCGCCTGGGCCTGCTGCACGAACTGCTGCCCGGCGCGCTGGCCGACATGCGCCGGCACCTGCAGGCGCTGGCGCAGGCGCAGGCCGCGGCGGATGCCGAAGCCGCCACCCAGGCGCTGCATGCGCTGGTGGGCCTGTCGGGCGAAGGCGGCGCGCAGGCGCTGCATGAGCGGGCCCGCCAGCACTATGCCGCGCTGCTGGACGGGCAGCCGCCCGATGCACAAGCCGTGGCTGACCTGTACCGGTTGCTGGACGCCACCCAGGAGGCCCTGTGGCGCCACCATGGCGTGCAGCCGGCGGCGCCTGCCTGAGTCCGCCCGCCTCACGCAGCCGGCCTGAACCTCAGACCTCCAGCCACTCCTTGCGGATGTAGGCGTCGGCGCGCAGGCTGTCGGGCGTGCCCTGGAACACGATGCTGCCGTGGCCCATGACCAGTGCGCGGTCCGACACCGTCATGGCAATCGTCAGCTTTTGCTCGATCAGCAGCACCGAGATGCCGCGCGCCTTGAGCTTTTGCAGGTATTCGCCCACCAGCTCCACGATCTTGGGCGCCAGGCCTTCGGTGGGCTCGTCAATGATGATCAGGTCCGGGTCGCCCATGAGCGTGCGGCACAGCGTGAGCATCTGCTGCTCGCCACCGGACAGCACGCCGGCTTCGGTGTGCTGGCGCTCCTTCAGGCGCGGGAACATGCCGTACATGTCGTCAAAGCCCCAGCGGCTGTCCTTGCCGCGGCCTTTCTGGCCCAGCATCAGGTTCTGGTGCACCGTGAGCGTGGGGAAGATGTCGCGGTTTTCCGGCACATAGCCAATGCCCAGGTGGGCGATCTCATACGGCTTTTTGCCCATGATGTCGCTGCCCTGCCAGTTCACCGTGCCCTGGCAGTCCACCATGCCCATGATGGCCTTGGCGGTGGTGGAGCGGCCCGAGCCGTTGCGCCCGAGCAGCGCCACGATCTCGCCTTTGCCCACTTCAAACTGCACCCCGTGCAGCACGTGGCTTTTGCCGTAATACGCGTGGAGGTTGCTGATGTTCAACATGTCAGTGGGCTCCCGCCTGTGCGTCCGCGACGTGGGAGCCCAGGTAGGCCTCCTGCACGCGGGCGTTGGACCGCACGGCCTCGGGCGTGTCAAAGGCGATCACCTCGCCATAGACCACCACCGCGATCTTGTCGGCCAGGCCAAACACCACGCCCATGTCGTGCTCCACCGTCAGCAGGGTCTTGCCCACGGTGACGTCCTTGATGAGGTTGATGAAGCGGCTGGTCTCGCTGCGGCTCATGCCGGCCGTGGGTTCGTCCAGCAGGATCACGCCGGCACCGCCGCCGATGGTGATGCCGATTTCCAGCGCGCGCTGCTCGGCATAGGTCAGGTTCACGGCCAGCACGTCGCGCTTTTTGTCCAGCTTGATCATCTCCATGAGTTCTTCTGCGCGCTCGTTGGCATCGTCCAGGTCGGCCAGGAACTTGAGGAACGTGTACTTGTAGCCCAGGCTCCACAGCACGCTGCAGC
>JBEIPU010000182.1:0-6964 GCA_040376925.1 Caenimonas sp.
CCACCGGCACCGTGACCTCCGGCCGCATCCCGGCCGGCTCGGTGGTGGTTTCAGGAAACCTGCCCAGTGCCGATGGCAAGTACAGCCTGTACTGCGCGGTGATCGTCAAGCGGGTGGACGCCCAGACGCGCGCCAAGACCAGCCTGAACGACCTCCTTCGCGACTGATCCTTGCAAAAAACGAACGGAAGACCGACATGTCAACCATGGAACGCATCCTTCGCCTGATGGGCGAAAAGAAGGCCTCTGACGTGTACCTGTCGGCCCACGCGCCGGCGCTGATCAAGATCAACGGCCAGTGCATCCCCATCAACAACCAGCTGCTGCCGCCCGAGGCCACCAAGAACCTGCTGGCCGAGGTGCTGCCGGCGAAACGCATTGATGAGCTGGAGCAGACCGGCGAGCTGAACATGGCGCAGGCCATCGAAGGCGTGGGCAACTTCCGCTTCAGCGCCATGCGCCAGCGCGGCAGCTACGCAGCGGTGATCCGCTTCATCAGCACCGAAATCCCGCCGCTGCATTCGCTGGGCGTGCCCGACATCCTGGCCGACCTGATCATGGAAAAGCGCGGCCTGCTGCTGATGGTGGGCTCCACCGGCGCCGGCAAGAGCACCACGCTGGCGTCCATGATGGATTCGCGCAACGAACGTGTCACCGGCCACATCCTGACGATTGAAGACCCGGTGGAATTTTTGTTCAAGAACAAGAAGTCCGTGGTCAACCAGCGCGAGGTCGGCACCGACACCGAAAGCATGCAGGTCGCACTGAAAAACGCGCTGCGCCAGGCGCCTGACGTGATCCTGGTGGGTGAAATCCGCGACCGCGAAACCATGTCGGCCGCCATTGCCTATGCGCAATCGGGCCACCTGTGCCTGGCCACCATGCACGCCAACAACAGCTACCAGGCGCTCAACCGCATCCTGAGCTTTTACCCGGTAGAGGTGCGCCCCACCATGCTGGGCGACCTGGCCGCCGCGCTCAAGGCCGTGGTGTCGCAACGCCTGCTGCGCACCGTGCACGGCAGCCGCGCACCGGCGGTGGAGGTCATGCTCAACACCAAGCTGGTGTCCGAGTTCATCGAAAAAGGTGACTTCTCCAGCGTCAAGGAAGCCATGGAAAAGTCCATGGCCGAAGGCTCGCAGACCTTCGAGCAGGACATCGCCCGCCTGATCATCGAGGGCATCGTGGACAAGAAGGAAGGCATTGCCTACGCCGACTCGCCCACCAACCTGCAGTGGCGCCTGCAGAACGACTTCGCCAACAAGACCAAGGTGGCCGAACCCGAGGACGATGTGGATGACGAACCGTCGTTCACCGAAATCACCCTTGATGTGAAGCACTGATGAGCCGCACGCTGCACCTGGCGGAACAACTGATCTCGTGCCCGTCCGTTACGCCGGACGACGGCGGCTGCCAGCAGATCATTGCCCAACGGCTGGCTCCACTGGGTTTTGTGTGCGAAACGATGGTCAGCGGGCCAGACAACTTTCGCGTCGCCAACCTCTGGGCCAAGCGCACCTCCAGCCGCGCAGGCGCCAAAACGCTGGCCTTTGCCGGCCACACCGACGTGGTGCCCACCGGCCCGCTGGACCAGTGGAGCAGCGACCCGTTCACGCCCACCCACCGCGACGGCAAGCTGTATGGCCGGGGTGCAGCCGACATGAAGACATCGCTGGCGGCGTTTGTGGTGGCGGTGGAGGAGTTCCTGGCCACGCAACCCGACCCGGCCATCTCCATCGCGCTGCTCCTGACCAGCGACGAGGAAGGCCCGGCCACCGACGGCACCGTGGTGGTCTGCAACGCGCTCAAGGCGCGCGGCGAAGCGCCGGACTGGTGCATCGTCGGCGAGCCGACCTCGGTGCAGCGCACCGGCGACATGATCAAGAACGGGCGGCGCGGGACCATGAGCGGCAAGCTGACGGTGCGGGGCATCCAGGGCCACATTGCCTACCCGCAGCTGGCACGCAATCCCATCCATCAGGTCGCACCGGCCCTGGCAGCGCTGGTCGCCACCGAATGGGACAAGGGCAATGAATTTTTCCCGCCCACCAGCTGGCAGGTCAGCAACATCCATGGCGGCACCGGCGCCAGCAACATCATCCCCGGCGCGGTGGTGATTGACTTCAACTTCCGCTTTTCCACCGAATCGACGCCCGAGGGCCTGCAGCAGCGCGTGAAGGCCGTGCTGGACGCCCATGCGCTGGAGTACGACCTGGCCTGGACGGTGGGCGGCCTGCCCTTCCTGACCACGCCGGGCGAGCTGGTCGGTGCCGTGCAGGCGGCCATCCGGGCAGAAACCGGCATCGAGACCGAGCTGTCCACCACGGGCGGTACCAGTGACGGCCGCTTCATCGCGCAGATCTGCCCCCAGGTGATCGAATGCGGGCCGACCAATGCCACGATCCACAAGATCGACGAGCACCTGCCGGTGGCCGACATCGAGCCGCTGAAAAACATCTACCGGCGCACGCTGGGCAACCTGAACGCCGCGCAGTGAACGTCCTGGCGTTGATCGAGGCGGGCGCGCGGCGGTTGACCGAAGCCGGGGTGGCCTTTGGCCATGGCACGACCAACGCGTTTGACGAAGCCGCATGGCTGGTGCTGTGGAAGCTGGGCCTGCCGCTGGACGATCTTGACGGCGTGGCCGACCGCCCCGTGGCAGCAGCCCAGGTACAAGCCGTGAACGAATTGCTGGCCCAGCGCGTCGCCACCCGCAAACCCGCTGCGTACCTCACGCAGGAAGCCTGGCTGCAGGGCGTGCCGTTTTACGTGGACGAACGTGCCATCGTCCCGCGCAGCTTCATTGCCGAGCTGCTGGCCGACCCGGACCTGGGCGACAGCCTGGACAGCTGGCTGGCGCCCGACACCCGGCGCGTGCTGGACCTGTGCACCGGCAACGGCAGCCTGGCCGTGCTGGCCGCCATGGTCTACCCCGACGTGGCGGTGGACGCCGCCGACATCAGCGCCGACGCGCTGGCCGTGGCGCGCATCAATGTGGACCGCCATGGCCTGCAGGACCGCATCACGCTCCTGACGTCTGACGGCCTGGCGGGCGTGGGCGGACCTTACGACCTGATCCTGTGCAACCCGCCCTATGTCAATGCCGCCAGCATGGCCGCCCTGCCCGCTGAATACCTGGCCGAGCCCGATCTGGCCCTGGCCGGCGGTGCGGACGGCATGGACTTTGTGCGCGGGCTGCTGCGCGATGCCCCGGCATGCATGACGCCCAAAGCGGTGCTGGTGCTGGAAATCGGCAATGAACGTGCCCACTTCGAGGCGGCCTTTCCCACGCTGGAACCCGTGTGGCTGGACACCAGCGCAGGCGAAGACCAGGTGCTGCTGCTCACGCGTGAGGCATTAACGGCGCCCTGATACCGCACACAGGGGATAATCGCGGGTTAACCCTGTTGGCCCACCCATGACCGCTCCCACCCCCGGTACACCGCTGACCTACGACCAGGCCGGCGTCAACTACGACCTGATCGACCCGCTGAAAATCGCGGCGCAACGCGCAGCCGCCGCCACCGGCGCCCATTTGGGCGGCCACGGTTTCAGCGAAGTGGCCGCGTCGCGCGGTGAATCAGCCTATGTGGTGGACGTGGGCCCCATGTACCTGGCCTCCATCGTCGAATGCCTGGGCACCAAAACCCTGGTGGCCGACGAGATGGCCAGGCTGACAGGCAAAAGCTATTACGACGGCATTGCGCAAGACACGATTGCCATGGCCGTGAACGACCTGATCACCGTGGGTGCCACGCCGCTGGTGGTGCAGGCCTACTGGGCCGCGGGCGGGTCCGACTGGTTCAGCGACGCCGCGCGCTCGCAGGCGCTGGTGTCGGGCTGGAAGAAGGCCTGCGACATCTGCCGCGTGGCCTGGGGCGGCGGCGAGACGCCCGCGCTGGCCGGCATCGTGGCCGACGGCCGGGTGGACCTGGCGGCGTCGTGCACCGGCATCGTCAGTCCCAAGAGCCGGCTGTCGCTGGGCGACAAGCTGGGCGCGGGCGACGCCATCGTGTTCCTGGCGGCCAGCGGCATCCATGCCAACGGCCTGTCGCTGGCTCGCAAGCTGGCCGAACGGCTGCCCAAGGGTTACCTCACCGACATCGGTAACGGCCAAACCTATGGCGACGCCCTGCTCGCCCCCACGGCCCTGTATTCGCCCGTGACCGAGGCGCTGGCCGCCGCCGGCATCGTGCCGCACTACAGCGCCAACGTCACCGGCCACGGCTGGCGCAAGCTCATGCGCCACCCCAAGGCCCTGACCTACCGCATCACCGCCGTGCCGCCCAAGACGGCCGTGCTGGACTTCATGCAGCGCGAATGCCAGCTGGACGACCATGAAGCCTATGGCACGCTGAACATGGGCGCTGGCTTTGCGCTGTACCTGGCCGCCGCCGACGCCGCCCGCGCGGTGGACATCGCCCGAGGCCTGGGTGTGCAAGCCATGATTGCCGGGCAGGTTGAAGACGGCCCCAAGCGCGTGCTGATCGATCCGCTCAACGTCACCTTTAATGGCGACGAATTACAGCTGCGCTGAACGAGAACCCCTGTTTTGATCACTCTCAAGAACGTCATCCTGCGCCGCAGCGCCAAAGTGCTGCTCAACGGCGCCAACGTCACCATCAACCCTGGCGAAAAGGTCGGTCTGGTGGGGCGCAACGGGGCGGGCAAATCGACCCTGTTTGCGCTGTTCAACGGCTCGCTGCATGAAGACGGCGGCGACTTTTACGTGCCCAAACAGTGGCGCATGGCACAGGTTGCGCAGGACATGCCCGAGACCGACGAGTCCGCCACCGACTTCGTCGTGGGGGGCGACACACGCCTGCTGGAGCTGCGCCAGAAACTGGCAGCGGTGGAAGCCGCCTATGAAGCCAACCCCGATGACGCCGAGCTGGGCATGGAGCTGGCCCACGCCTACACCGACCTGGCCGACGCCGGCGAGCACGACGCCGTGCCGCGCGCGCAGGCGCTGATCCTGGGCCTGGGTTTCAAGTCCAGCGAGCTGGACGGGCCGGTCAACAGCTTCTCGGGTGGCTGGCGCATGCGCTTGCAGCTGGCGCGCGCGCTGATGTGCCCCAGCGATTTGCTGCTGCTGGACGAGCCCACCAACCACCTGGACCTGGACGCCCTGGTCTGGCTGGAGGCCTGGCTGCAGAAGTACGCGGGCACCATGATCGTCATCAGCCACGACCGGGAATTCCTGGACGCTGTGACCAATGTGACGCTGCACATTGCCAACGCCCAGCTCACCCGCTACGGCGGCAACTACAGCGCGTTTGAAACCCTGCGCGCCGAGCAGATGGCGCTGCAGCAGCAGGCCTATGCCAAGCAGCAGGACAAGATAGCCCACCTGCAGAAGTTCATCGACCGCTTCAAGGCCAAGGCCAGCAAGGCCAAGCAGGCGCAAAGCCGCGTCAAGGCGCTGGAGCGCATGGAAAAGGTCGCGCCGCTGCTGGCCGAGGCCGAATTCACCTTCGAATTCAAGGAGCCCGGCAACATTCCCAACCCGATGCTGTCGATCACCGGCGCGAGTTTTGGCTATGAGGCTGAGGACACCCCGCCCAAGGTCATCCTGACGGGCGTGAGCCGCACCGTGCAAGGTGGCCAGCGTATCGGCATCCTGGGCGCCAACGGCCAGGGCAAGTCCACCCTGGTCAAGACGATTGCGCGCGAAATGGGGGCGCTGGCCGGGACCGTGACCGAAGGCAAGGGCCTGAACATCGGCTACTTTGCCCAGCAGGAGCTGGACGTGCTGCGCCCGCAGGACAACCCGCTGGAGCACATGGTGCGCCTGGCACGCGAGCTGGGCAGCGCCGTGAAGGAAAGCACCGGCGAGCAAGCCCTGCGCGGCTTCCTGGGCAGCTTCAACTTCAGCGGCGACATGGTCAAGCAGCCCGTGGGCACCATGAGCGGCGGCGAAAAGGCGCGGCTGGTGCTGGCCATGATGGTCTGGCAGCGCCCCAACCTGCTGCTGCTGGACGAGCCCACCAACCACCTGGACCTGGCCACCCGCGAGGCCCTGGCCGTGGCGCTGAACGAGTTTGAAGGCACGCTGATGCTGGTGAGCCACGACCGCGCGCTGCTGCGCTCGGTGTGCGACGAATTCTGGCTGGTGGGCCGCGGCGTGGTCACCGACTTTGACGGCGACCTGGACGACTACCAGCGCTACCTGCTGGACGAAGCCAAGCGCATGCGCGAGGAGGCCAAGGAGGCTGCGCAAGCCGCCATGGCGCCACCCGCGGCGCCTGCGTCGGCACCGGCTGCGGCCCCGCAGCTCAGGCCGCTCAAGCGCGAGCTGGAGCAGGCCGACAAGCGCATGGCCGCGTTGAGCGAAGAAAAGGCGGACCTCGAAGCCCGCATGGCCACCCCGCTGAGCCCCGCCGACATCGCCCAGGCCGGCAAGCGGCTGAAGGCCGTGACGGACGAGCTGGCCACGCTGGAAGAGCGCTGGCTCGAGCTGTCGGGCCAGATCGAAGCCGCATCGGCTTGAGCCGTTGCCACTGAAGCGGCGCCTCTAAAAAGGCGCCCCACGGCACGGCCTGGCGGCGCTAAAGTGGCCCCATGCCCACTGCACTCCAACTGGCCGCAGGCCACCCCGAGCTCATGGCGGCCGTGCGCCGCAGCCGCAAGACATTGAACCGCCGCGCCCTGGTGGGCGCCGCCGCCAGCGCCGTGCCCATCCCCGGGCTCGACTGGGCCGTGGACGCCGCGCTACTGTCCCGCCTGATCCCCGAAATCAATGCCGAATTCGGCCTGACGCCCGACCAGCTGGACCGCCTGACGCCCAACAAGCGCGAACGGGTGCAAAAGGCCACGGCCATGGTCGGCTCGGTGCTGATCGGCAAGTTCATCACGCGCGATCTGGTGATCAAGGCCGCGCAAACCATCGGCGTGCGCCTGACGGCCAAGCAGGCCGCCAAATATGTGCCGCTGGCGGGCCAGGCCGTGGCCGCGCTGATGGGCTA
>JBEIPU010000136.1:0-11316 GCA_040376925.1 Caenimonas sp.
ATCTTGGGTATGGAAAATTTCTTCAGCCATGAAAACAGGCGCATGGAACCTCCCCGCTGCGACAGCGCTGTGAATAGAATCTGTTGTTCCAGCCGACCCGGCAACTCAGAAAGAAGCAGTCATGATCAAAGTCGGAATTGTGGATGACCACGCCATTGTGCGTACCGGGCTCAAGCAGTTTTTCTCGGAGCAGGTGGATCTGCGCGTGGTGGGCGAGGCCGCCAGCGGCCGCGAGGCCATCGACCTGGTGCGCACCACCGAGCTGGACGTTCTGTGCATGGATCTGTCCATGCCCGGCCAAAGCGGCATCGACGCGCTGGCCATGATCCGCGCCAAGGCGCCCGACGTCGGCATCCTGATCCTCAGCGGTTACCCCGAGGAGCACTACGCGATGAACCTCATCCGTCAGGGCGCCAGCGGCTACCTCAACAAGGAATGCGACCCGATGGAGATCGTCAACGCGATCCGCACGATTTCGCTGGGGCGGCGTTATATATCGCCGTCGGTGGCAGAGCTTCTGGCCCAGCAACTCAACCGCAAGGAAGGCGGCGCGCCTCATGAGCAATTGTCCGAGCGCGAATTCCAGGTGTTCCTGAAACTGGCCAAGGGCGAGACGGCCGGCGACATCGCCAAGTCGCTGTCGCTGAGCGTCAAGACGGTCAGCACGTACCGCACGCGCCTGATGGAAAAAATGAGCCTGGCGTCCAACAGCGATCTCACGTACTACGCGCTGAAGAACAAGCTGATCGATTGACCTGCGGGGCTGTATCAGCCCCGGGCACTGCACAGCTCGATGCAATAGTCGACCAGCGCGTCGATTTCATTGGATTTGTCGAATATGGCGTCGGCCCCGAGCTGCGCGCAGCGCTTGCGCATGTCGGCCGTGGCGTAGTTGCTGAGCACCAGCACTTTCTGTTCGGGCCGGCGGTTGCGGCAGGCCTCCAGCACCCCCAGGCCACTGCCCTGCTTGAGAAACAGGTCCACGATGGCCAGGTCCCATTCGTTTTCGTTTTGCGTCAGCCAGGCGCGGCCTTCGTTTTCCGTCTCGGCGAAGCCGGCTGCCTTCACACAGGTCAGCTCCTCCAGCGTACCAATCAGATTCTCACGGATGGTCGCATTGTCTTCGACGATGTAGGTTCTCAGTTCCACCATGATTGGTTGCGTGCTGCCGGATACTGCTGCGGCATGTTGTTCTCAGTGGCCCGATTCGCAGGAAAGCTGTATCGCAATGTATCGCCTCTTTTGGGGCGATTGTGCCAGCGGGTGTACCGCATCGGTGTAGGACGCATCCTACGGCGGACGCCGTCCGCGCCCGGGGGTTTTTCAGGGGAGAAAACCTGTAGGCAGGCGCCGACAGCCGGTCCCGTTGCCCGCCGATGGGCGGCGCAGGTCACGGCCAGCACACTTGCCGCAGGCGCCTGCTGGTGGGTGCCACTGGAGCGTCCCATGAAACTGTTTCTTGAATACACCGTGGTGCTGGCCGGCACGCTGGCGGCGGCGGCGCTGGTGGCGTTTGGCGAGCCGGCCCAGGCAGATCTGCTGATGGCCCAGGCCGCTTCCAGCGAAGAATGGCTGGGCGCCGCGTCGTGCCTGCGATGAGGCACGCCTGATGGCCCCCGCGCGGCGCTGGTTTTCCGGTGCGCACGCGGGCGGCGGCCTGTCGCCCGGCATGGTGCGCGGCCTGGCCGTGACGGCAGGCGTGGTCGTGCTGCTGGCCCTGCTGGTGCTGTTTTTCCCGTGGAATGTGCTGCGCGGCCCGGTCAACCGGTATGTGTCTGAGCAGACGGGCCGGCATTTTGAAATCACCCGGCGCCTGGAGGTCAAGCCCGGCTGGACCACGCGCGTGCGGCTGGACGGCGTGACTTTTGCCAACCCCGAATGGGCGCGTGACCCCTATCTGCTGCAGGCTGAAGCGGCCGAGTTCGAAATCCGGCTGATGCCGCTGCTGTGGGGCCGGCTCGAGTTGCCCTCGCTGGCGCTGCAGGCACCGCGGCTGGGCCTGCAGGTCGAAGCGGACGGCCGGCGCACCTGGGCCCTGGGGCGGGACACGGCTGATCCCGCCAGCGTGCCCCGCATTGGTTCGCTGCAGGTGGACAAGGGGGAAATGCACTACATCGCCGCGGCGCAAGGCGCGGACATCAAAACAGCTTTTGAAGTCGATCCCCAGGCGGGCAATACCTTGCCCTTGAAGTACGACGCCCGCGGCCGCTGGCAGGGCCAGCCGTTCTCGGCCCAGGGGCGCACCGGCAGCGTGCTGGTGCTCAATGCACCGCTGCGCGAGCCATTCCCGCTGCAGATCAGCGCCGTGGCCGGCAACACCAGCCTGCGTGCTACCGGCACGCTGGCCAGCCTGGCCAGTGTGGACGGCGCCGACGCCAGCTTTGAGCTGCGCGGCGCCAACCTGGCCGACCTGTACCGGCTGGTGGGCGTGGTGCTGCCCGAGACGCCGCGCTACGCCGTCAACGGCCATGTGACCCGGCAAGGCCCGGTGTGGAACGTCACGCGCATCCGCGGCCGCCTGGGCCAGTCCGACCTGGCCGGTGACCTGGCATTTGACCGCTCCGGCCCGGTGCCGCTGCTGTCGGGCAAGCTGCAATCGCGCGTGCTGGACTTTGACGACCTGGCGCCGCTGGTCGGCCTGCCGGAGCAGCCGCGCAGCGTGGCGGCAGGCCCGGCCGTGCCGGTGGTGGCCGCCGCCACGGCAGCAAGACCCACGCCCGGGCGGGACGCTACCCCGCGCGGGCGGGTGCTGCCCACCGCCACGCTGGACGTGCAGCGCCTGCGCGCCATGGACGCCGATGTGCGCTACAGCGCCACGCGCATTGCCAACGTGCGCGGGCTGCCGCTGGAGCGCGGTGACATGCACATCCAGCTCAAGGCCGGCGTGTTGAACCTGGACCCGTTGACGCTGGGCGTCGCGGGCGGGCAGCTGTCGGGCCGGCTGCGCATCAACGCCACCAGTGACCCGGCCGCCGTGGCCGTGAAGCTGGACGCCCGCGGGCTGCAGCTGAACCGCCTGTTCCCGGCGGTGGAATCCACCCGCAGCAGCCTGGGCCGCCTGGCCGGCACCATCGACCTGAGCGGGCGCGGCAACAGCGCGGCGCGTATGCTGGGCACGGCGTCGGGCGATGTGGCGCTGCTCATGGGCGAAGGCCAGATCAGCAACCTGTTGCTGGAGTTCGCGGGGCTGGACGGCGGCGAGATCATCAAGTTCCTGCTGCGCGGCGACCGCAACGTGCAGCTGCGCTGCGCGGCCGCGGCGTTTGACGTGAAACAGGGCCTGATGACCAGCCGCGCCATCGTGCTGGACACCGTGGACACCGTGATCGTGGGCACGGGAACGGTCAGCCTGGCCGACGAGTCGCTGGCGCTGACGCTGCGCCCCTCGCCCAAGGACGCGAGCATCCTGAGCCTGCGCTCGCCGCTGAAGATCGGCGGCACGTTTGCCACGCCGCGGGCAGGCCCCGACAAGGCGGCGCTGGCCGGGCGCGCCGGTATCGCGCTGGCGCTGGGCGCGCTGAACCCGCTGCTGGCCCTGGCCGCCACGATTGAAACCGGCCCTGGCGTCGATGCCAATTGCCCACAGGTGCTGCAGCAGGCCAATGCAGCGCTGGCGCCACGCGTGCGCTGACGGCAGGAGCGGGCCGGCGCGCAACCGATAATGGCGCATGGCCGCCGTTTTCGACAAACCTTCCCTCTGGCAGCGTTGCGCGCCGCTGCTGCGCGGCTTTGACGGGCCGCTGGCTTTTGCCGTGTTCCTGCTGGCGTGTGCGGGGCTGCTCACCATGTACTCGTCGGGCTTTGACCATGGGACGCGTTTCATGGATCACAGCCGCAACATGCTCATTGCCGCCACCATCATGTTCCTGGTGGCGCAGGTGCCGCCGCAGCGGCTCATGAGCTTTGCGGTGCCCCTGTATGTCGCGGGGGTGGCGTTGCTGGTGGCCGTGGCCCTGTTCGGCATCACGCGCAAGGGTGCCACGCGCTGGCTCAATGTGGGCGTGACGGTCATCCAGCCCAGCGAAATCCTCAAGATCGCCATGCCGCTGATGCTGGCCTGGTGGTTCCAGAAGCGCGAGGGCCAGCTGCGCCCGCTGGATTTCATCGTGGCCGGGCTGCTGCTGGTGGTGCCGGTGGGGCTGATCATGAAGCAGCCCGACCTGGGCACTTCGCTGCTGGTGCTGGCCGCGGGGCTGTCCGTGATTTTCTTTGCGGGCCTGAGCTGGAAGCTCATCATCCCGCCGGTGGTGCTGGCCGGCGTGGGCATGGTGCTGCTGGTGGCCTTTGAGCCGCGGCTGTGCGCCGACGGCGTGCGCTGGGCGGTGCTGCATGACTACCAGCAACAGCGCATCTGCACGCTGCTGGACCCCACGCGCGACCCGCTGGGCAAGGGGTTTCACATCATCCAGGGCATGATTGCCATCGGCTCGGGCGGCCTCTTTGGCAAGGGGTTCATGCAAGGCACGCAGACGCACCTGGAGTTCATCCCCGAGCGCACCACGGACTTCATCTTTGCCGCGTTCTCCGAGGAATTCGGCTTGCTGGGCAACCTGCTGCTGATTGCCGGCTTCATCTTCCTGATCCTGCGCGGGCTGGCGATTGCGCTGGAGGCGTCCACGCTGTTCTCGCGCCTGCTGGCCGGCGCGGTGACGCTGATTTTCTTCACCTATGCCTTCGTCAACATGGGCATGGTCAGTGGCATCCTGCCCGTGGTGGGCGTGCCGCTGCCGTTCATCAGCTATGGCGGAACGGCCATGGTCACGCTGGGGGCAGGGCTTGGCATATTGATGTCCATCGCCAAAGCCAAGCGGTTGGTACAGACATGACCCCCACGCTCGTCACTGCGTGTACTTCGCTGCCCCCCGAGGGGGCCCTCGCGCCTTGGGGCGGCCCGGCGCCGCTCGTGTCATGACCCCAACAGTAGCCATCGTCGGTGTTGGCAACATGGGCGGCGCCATGGCGTCCCACCTTCTGGCGCAAGGCTGGGAGGTGAGGGTGCATGACATTGACGCCTCCAAAGTGAATGCGTTGCAGGCGCAGGGCGCGGCTGGCGCGGCGGCGCCGGGCGAATGCGCTGCACCAGCCGCCATCACCATCATCTGCGTGGTGGACGCGCCGCAAACGCACGACGTGCTGTTTGGCGGCGGGGGTGTGGCGGGCGCCGTGACCGCAGGCCACACCGTCATGCTGTGCCCGACCATGTCGCCCCAGGACGTTGAAGCCTTTGCCCAGCGGCTGGCCGCGCTGGGCCTGCACACCATCGACGCGCCCATGTCCGGCGGCCCGGCCCGGGCGCGGGACGGCTCCATGAGCCTGATGGTGGCTTGCGCCGACGCGATTTTCAGCCAGCACAGTGCGCTCATCAACACCCTGTCGTCCAGGGTGTTCCGCATCAGCCAGCGGCCCGGCGACGGCGCGCGCACCAAGCTCGTGAACAACCTGCTGGCCGGCATCAACCTGGTGGGCGCGGCCGAGGTGCTGGCGCTGGCCGGGCGCATGGGGCTGGACCTGGACCGTACGCTGGACGTGATCGAGCAGTCCAGTGGCCAGAGCTGGATAGGCTCGGACCGCATGCGCCGCGCGATTGCCGGCGACTACGCGCCGCGCGCCCATGTGACGCTGCTGCAAAAGGACACCCGCCTGGCGCTGCAGGCCGCGCAGGCTGTGGGCTTCGAAGGCCCGCTGGGCGCAGCGGCGCGCGACACCTTTGCGCGGGCCGCGGCGGCCGGGCTGGACGGCCTGGACGATGCAGCGATCTACCAGCTGCTGAGCCGGTAAACGCGATGAGCCAGACGCTGCCAACCCCCGACGCCGTGGCAGCCGATCTGGCGCGTTACCGCACCATGGTCGAACATGCAGCCGAGGGCATCTGTGTGGGGCAGGGCGGGCGCATCCGGTTTGCCAATGCCTGCTGCCTGGCGCTGCTGGGCGTGACCGCGCAGGACGTGGCCGCGCGCGCCATGATCGAATACGTGCACCCCGACGACCGCGCGTTCGTCACGAGCCAGCGCGACCGGCGCCTGCGCGGCGAACACGTGCCCGCGTTCGAGACCCGCTTCCAGCGGCCCGACGGCACCGTGTGGTGGGCCGAAATTGCCGGCGTGGTGGCCGAATGGGAGGGCGCGCCGGCCAACCTGTTTTACCTGCGCGACATCACCGGGCGGCGGCTGCTGGACGAGCAACTCAAGGCCACGCTGGCGCGCGAGCGCGAGCTGGGCGAGCTGAAGTCCCGCCTGGTGGCGCTGGCCTCGCATGAGTTCCGCACGCCGCTGGCGGCCATCCTGTCGTCGGCCGAGCTGCTGGAGCACTACGGCGACCAGATCGAGCCCGACGAAAAGCGCAACATCCTCGCCGAGCTGGTGGGTGCCGCGGCCCGTATGCAGCACATGCTGGACGACATGCTGCGCCTGGGGGACGCCGGCGAGGACAAGCTCAAGGAGCGGCTGGCCCGCGCCAACGCGATGCCACCGTCGCGTGCCAGTGGGTAAACTGGCAGCCATAACCGTACCCAAGCCATGCCCACCATCCTGATCGTTGAAGACGACGACGCCATCCGCAACAACATCACGCGGCTGCTCAAGCTCGAAGGCTTTGACATCGTTTCGGCCATCAACGGTCGCCTGGGGCTGGAGCGGCTGCGCCAGGTCATGCCCGACGTGGTGATCTCGGACGTGAGCATGCCCGAGATGGATGGCTTTGCGCTGCTGGAGGCCATCCGCGGCGACCGCGCGCTGGCGGCGATTCCCGTCATGCTGCTGACCGCGCTGGACGACCGCGCCAGCATGCGCCGCGGCATGACGGCCGGTGCGGATGACTACCTGGCCAAACCGTTCACCCGGGTGGAACTGCTGGACGCACTGGCTGGCCTGCTGAAGAAAAAGCAGCGTGTCCAGGAAACCGTGCAGACGGCCGTGAGCACGCACGAGGAGCACCTGCGGCGCGCCTTTGCCGAAAGCCTGGGCGGCGTCACCACCGAAAAGTTCGGCCTGGAAATGCCCAGCGGCGCCGTGACCGACCAGGTGATCGACGCCACCGTGCTGTTCTCGGACATCCGCAACTTCACCTCGCTGGCCGAGCGGCTTAATTCCCAGGAAGTGGCCGAGCTGCTGACGGTGTACTTCGAGCGCACCTGTGACCCGGTGCTCAAGAACGGCGGGCGCAACCTGAAGTTCATCGGCGACGGGCTGATGGCTGTGTTTTCGGACACGCACAGCGGCTCGCCGCTGCCGGCGGCGCGCCGGGCCGTGTCGGCGGCGCTGGCCATGGCGCTGGCCACCCATGAATTTCGCAGCTGGCTGCAGCACCGCTTTGCCGACCGCGGCCTGCCGCCGTTTGCCATCGGCGTGGGCCTGCACGCGGGCGAGGTCACGCTGTGCCGCCTGGGCACCATCCAGAACAAGGAAACCACGCCGATCGGCGACACGGTGAATGTCGCCGCGCGGCTGGAAGCGTCCAGCAAGGAACTGGGCTGGACCGTGGTGGCCAGCAACCACGTGCTGGAGCGCGCCGGCGATGGCGTGCAGACCGGCGGCATGACGTCGCTGGCCGTGCGCGGCAAGAACCTGTACGTGGACGTGGCCGAGATCACCGGCCTGGTCACCAACATGGACGACAAGGTCCACGGCATGGCCACGCTGACCGAGCGCGCGGCCGAGGTGCGCGCGGCGGTCCAGATCAATTCCGAGATCACCGCGCGGGCGGTCAAGGGCGCGCTCAAGTCCAAGCTGTCGGCCATGAAGGAGCTGTCTTTCAGCCCCGGCGAGGAGCCGCTGCGCCTGAAGGGCTACCGCATCACGCGCAAGATCGGCGCCGGCGGCATGACCCAGGTGTACCTGGCGGTACGCGAAAGCGACGGCCTGCCGGTGGTGCTGAAGGTGCTGGACGCCAGCGGCCAGGAGGCCGGCGCGCACCTGTCGCGCTTCATCCAGGAATACGCGCTGCTGTCGCAGATCGACCACCCCAACGTCATCAAGATCTACGACCAGGGCTTTACCGACGACCATGCGTACATTGCCATGGAGTATTTCGAGCGCGGCGACCTGCGCTCGGCGTTCTCCGCCGGCTTGCCGCAGCAGCGTGTGCTGCAGGTGATTGCCCAGGTGGCGCAGGCCCTGGGCGCGGTGCATGCGCGCGGCATCATCCACCGCGACCTGAAGCCCGAAAACATCATGCTGCATGCAGACGGCACGGTGGCACTGGCCGACTTCGGCATTGCCAAGTCCATGCTCAAGACCGAGAACATGGCCATGACGCAGACGCGCCATGGCGATGTGGTGGGCACGCCGTATTACCTGAGCCCGGAGCAGGCCACGGGCCGGCCCATCACCCCGCAAAGCGACCTGTACAGCCTGGGCATCATGATGTTCGAGATGCTCACGGGCAAGCGCCCCTTTGGCGCCGAAACGCTGGAACAGCTGCTGGCCCATCACCTGCATGCCCCCACGCCGCCGCTGCCCGCGCAGCACGCCGCACTGCAGCCCATCGTGAACAAGCTCACTGCCAAGAAGCCCGAGGAACGCTACGAATCCGCCCAGGCGTTGCTGCTGGACCTGGCCCGGGTGGCGCAAAGCTGAAGCTTCCTGCGCCGCCCGCAGGGGGATCGCGTACGGCCTAGAATCTGCCGATGATCTCTCGCGAACCCACCATTGAACGCCTGGCCACGGCCCAGCGCCTGCTGCTTGAGCCTTTTGGCCTGAACGAATCCCACCTGAGCCGCGCGCTGGCTGAAATCACGGCGCACCGCGTGGACGACGCGGACCTGTACTTCCAGTACACCCGCAACGAAGGCTGGAGCCTGGAAGAGGGTATCGTCAAGACCGGCAGCTTCAGCATCGACCAGGGCGTGGGTGTGCGCGCGGTCAGCGGCGAGAAAACCGCGTTTGCCTACTCTGACGACATTTCCGAAGCCTCGCTGCTGGACGCGGCGCGCACCGTGCGCTCCATCTCGGCGGCCGGCCGCTCGGCCCGCACCCGGGCCGTGGCGCGCAAGGTTGCCGGCAGCCGCTCGCTGTACAACGGCGTGGACCCGATCTCCACCCTGGACAGCACGGCCAAGGTCAAGCTGCTGGAAAAGGTCGAAAAGCTCGCCCGCGCCAGGGACCCGCGCGTGGCCCAGGTCATGGCGGGCCTGGCCAGTGAATACGACGTGGTGATGGTCGCGCGCGCCGACGGCACGCTGGCCGCCGACGTGCGCCCGCTGGTGCGCCTGTCGGTCACGGTGATTGCCGAGCAGAACGGTCGCCGCGAAATGGGCTCGGGCGGGGGCGGCGGACGCTTCGGCCTGGCGTATTTTGATGACGCGCAGGTCAACGGCTACGTGAACGACGCGGTGAACGCCGCGCTGACCAACCTGGAATCGCGCCCGGCGCCCGCCGGTGAGATGACCGTGGTGCTCGGCCCCGGCTGGCCCGGCATCCTGCTGCACGAGGCCATCGGCCACGGGCTGGAAGGCGACTTCAACCGCAAGGGCTCCAGCGCGTTCAGCGGCCGCATCGGCCAGCGCGTGGCGGCCAAGGGCGTGACGGTGCTGGACGACGGCACCATCGCCGACCGCCGCGGCTCGTTGAATGTGGACGACGAGGGCAATACCAGCCAGAAAAATGTGCTGATTGAAGACGGCATCCTCAAGGGCTACATCCAGGACGCCATGAACGCGCGCCTGATGAAGGTCAAGCCCACCGGCAACGGCCGGCGTGAGAGCTATGCGCACATTCCCATGCCGCGCATGACAAACACCTACATGCTGGGTGGCGACCGCGAACCGGCTGAAATTGTGGCCAGCATCAAAAAGGGTCTGTACGCCACCAACTTTGGCGGCGGTCAGGTGGACATCACCAGCGGCAAATTCGTGTTCTCGGCCAGCGAGGCCTACTGGGTGGAGAACGGCAAGATCCAGTACCCCGTGAAGGGCGCGACCATCGTGGGCAACGGCCCCGACGCCCTGACGCGCGTGACCATGATCGGCAACGATATGGCGCTGGACAGCGGCGTGGGCACCTGCGGCAAGGAAGGCCAGAGCGTGCCGGTTGGCGTGGGCCAGCCCACCCTGCGCATCGACGGCCTGACCGTGGGCGGCACGGCGTAGGCAGGCGGCCATGAACTCGCGGCTGTCGATTGATCGGACCACGCTGCTGCCGAGCATTCAGACCTTTGGCGAACTCAGCCACTTCCTGCGCGGCTCGGTTGCCGACGAAGACTGCCGCCAGTTCAGCGAGAGCATGGGCACGCTGGCCACGCACATCGAGGCCATCGTCGCCGCACTGCGCCTGAGCCGCGCGCGTGCGTCCGTGGCACCGCTGCTGATGGACCTGCTGACCGTGCTGCGCGGCCACCGCGCGCTGGTGGTCGGGCTGGGCCTGGCCTGGCGCGGCCTGTACGAGTACGCGGCCTACCTGCAGGCGCTGAACAACTTTCGCGTACTGATCGGCCAGTGGCTGCTGGACGGCGGCTCCCACAGCGAAATGCTGGGCCTGAGCGCCGACGATTTCGAGCTGGTGGCCTGGCGCACCCTGGGCGAGGGCATGCTGCTGATCGACATGTACGAGCAGCTGGCCACCCGGTCAGCCCCTGAAGAATCGGCCATGGCCGCGCTGGAAGAGCCGCGCGTGGAGCGGGCCATGGCCTGGTGGAAAAAGCTGCGGCTGTGACCGCGCAGCCACACGGGCTTGGCGCGGCGCACAAAGCCTGTGCTACATTTCGCCTCATGCATTTCGCAGCCCGTTTTTACTTTTTTGGCTACTTTTGGTTCTCCAACGCCCCGGCGGTTGAGAGTTCTGAGCGTACCTGCAAGTAACAGCCCGACAGAATCTCCCAAAAAACCGCCGGACCCCCGGCGGTTTTTTTATGCCCCTTTCCTTTTGCCGATTTCAAAACCAACTGACTTCAGGAGTGACCCGATGAACGCCAAAGCCACCGCCCCCGGCTCCGATGCCTGGTATGCGAATCCCGTCGACAAAACCAGCCAGACCGACGACGAACGCATCAAGGACATCACCGTGCTGCCCCCTCCTGAACACCTGATCCGCTTTTTCCCCATCCGCGGCACGCCCGTGGAGACGCTGATCACCGAAACGCGCCGCAACATCCACAACATCATGGCCGGCAAGGACGACCGCCTGCTGGTCGTGATCGGCCCGTGCTCCATCCACGACCCCGCCGCCGCGCTGGATTACGCCCGCCGCCTGAAGGAGGCGCGCACCAAGTACGCCGGCACGCTGGAGGTGGTGATGCGCGTCTACTTCGAAAAGCCCCGCACCACGGTGGGCTGGAAGGGCCTGATCAACGACCCCTACCTGGACGAGAGCTTTCGCATCGACG
>JBEIPU010000070.1:0-19416 GCA_040376925.1 Caenimonas sp.
CCACGCGGCCCGCGGCCAGGTCGGCGCGCACCTTTTTGTCGTCGATGGATTCGATGCGGGCCTTGGTGTAGGCGCTGTTGGTCTTGATGGGCACCTGCCAGCCGGCGTAGCTGACGGAGCCCATGCCTTCTGCCTGCAGCGCAATGGCCAGCAGCGCGGAGGATGCCTGCTCGCCGGTGGCGGCCAGCATGTCGAGCTCGCGGGCCACGGCGTCAGACGCCTTGGCCGGGGCCAGCTCCTTGGCCAGGCCCAGCAGGCGGTTGGTTTCGCCGCTCATGGCGCTGGGCACGACCACCATCTGGTGGCCGGCGCGCGCCCATTTGGCCACGCGCTTGGCGACGTTGCGGATGCGCTCGGTGGAGCCCATCGACGTGCCGCCGTATTTGTGAACGATCAATGCCATTGGATTGGAGGAAAGGACAGACGCGGCGGGTTGCGGGGGATCGTGCTTTCTGGCGTTCTTGCAGCGGGCCGCACCGCGCAAAACCTAGGGATTATACGGGGGCGATGAAGGCCAGCCGCTCCCCTGCCCGCTCGACGAAGCCGGCGCCCACCTTGATGCGGATGCGGTGGCCGCGTGTGGTGCAGGCCTGCAGCTGGTCCAGCAGCTCGTCCAGCTGCGCGGCGGACGCCGCTGTGCCGTGCGCGTGGCGCAGCCAGTGGCGCAGCGCGTTGCCGCAGCGCGCGCGGCTGAGCGCGCGCAGCGCCGCAATGGCGGGTGGCTCGCCGGCGGCCTGCAGGTCCTGTGCGGCCAGCTCGTCCAGCAGGGCCTGCGCCTGCGCGGCGTGGCGGGCCGACCGGGCAAAGGTCTCACGAAACTGCGGGAAGGCCTGCGCCAGCGCCGGCAGCAGGCTGTGGCGGATGCGGTTGCGGGTGTAGGCCGTGTTGGCATTGGTGGGGTCGTCCACCCAGGCGATGTGGCGCCCTGCCAGCCAGGCGCGGATGGCCGGGCCGCTCACGCCCAGCAGCGGGCGGCCAAACGCCATGCCATGGCGTTCAAAGCTGTCGGGCATGGCGGCCAGGCCGGGCAGGCCCGCGCCACGGCTCAGGGCCAGCAGCAGCGTTTCAACCTGGTCGTCGGCATGCTGGGCCAGCAGCACCTGCTGGGCGCCGCATTGGCGTGCGGCATCGGCCAGCGCCCGGTAGCGGGCCTTGCGGGCGGCGTCCTCGGGGCTTTCGCCGCTGGCGTGGCGGGCATCCACCCGCACCACCTGCAACGGCACGCCCAAAGCCGCGCAGACGCCTTCGCACTGCCGCGCAAAGCTGTCGGCCGCAGCCTGCAGGCCGTGGTGGATGTGGATGGCGCTGGTCTGGCCCGGCCAGCGTGCGGCGCAGGCCAGCAGCAATGCGGTGGAATCGGCGCCGCCGCTGTAGGCCACGGCCAGCGGCAGGCGGGCCTGCCAGTTGCCCAGGGCAACAGCGGCCGGGTTCAGGGCATCAGCGGGCGTCGGCCTTGGTGTCGGTGTAACGGCCATAACTTTGCAGCCGTTCGTAGCGCCGGTCCAGCAGCTCGCGCACCTTCAGGTCGCTGACCTGGCGGTAGGCGTCGTTGAGCGCGCGCTTGAGGAAGGCCGCCATCTGTTTGTGGTCGCGGTGCGCGCCGCCCACGGGTTCGTTCACGATCTTGTCCACCAGGCCCAGGGCCTTCAGGCGGTGGGCGGTGATGCCCAGCGCCTCGGCAGCGTCCTGCGCCTTGTCGGAGGTCTTCCAGAGGATGGAGGCGCAGCCTTCGGGGCTGATCACGGAATAGATGGAGTACTGCAGCATCAGCACCTGGTCGCCCACCGAGATGGCCAGCGCGCCGCCGGAGCCGCCTTCGCCAATGATGGTGGTGATGATGGGCACCTCGAGCTGGGCCATCTCGTAGATGTTGCGGCCAATGGCCTCGGACTGGCCGCGCTCTTCGGCGTCAATGCCGGGGTAGGCGCCGGGGGTGTCCACAAAGGTAAAGACCGGCAGCTTGAATTTCTCGGCTGTCTTCATCAGGCGCAGCGCCTTGCGGTAGCCCTCGGGCTTGCTCATGCCAAAGTTGCGCAGGCCGCGCTCTTTCGTATCGCGGCCCTTCTGGTGGCCCAGCACCATGCAGGCCGTGCCGTTGAAGCGGGCCAGGCCGCCCACGATGCTCAGGTCGTCGGCAAAGTGCCGGTCGCCGTGCAGCTCGATGAAATCGGTGAAGATTTCATTGACGTAGTCCAGCGTGTAGGGCCGCTCGGCGTGGCGCGCGATCTTGGTGATCTGCCAGGGCGTCAGGTCGCTGTAGATGTCCTTGGTGAGCTGCTGGCTCTTTTTGCTGAGCTGGTCGATCTCTTCAGAGATGTCGACCGCCGATTCTGTCTGCACGTAGCGCAGCTCTTCGATCTTGGTTTCAAGCTCCGCAATCGGCTGCTCGAAATCGAGGAATGTCTTCTTTGCCAAGGTTTTGCTCCTTGTGTGTTGGCTTGGGCCCCGCCGCCGGTCAATAAGACACCGGGAGGGGATCGAGCGAGCGCCAAATATACCAAGTCGCCACGCTGCGGTACGGCGCCCAGGCATCGGCCACCTCGCGCGCGTCGCTGCGGCTGACCGGGTCGCCCGAAAAGTAGTTCTGGCTGATGCCGTTGATCAGGCCGATGTCGTCCAGCGGCAGCACGTCCGGGCGCATCAGGTGAAAGATCAGGAACATCTCGGCCGTCCAGCGGCCGATGCCGCGGATGGCCACCAGCTCGGCAATGATGGCCTCGTCGTCCATGGATTCCCATGACTTCACGTGCACCGCGCCTGAGTCGAAGTGCAGCGCCAGGTCCACCAGGTATTCGATCTTGCGCGCGCTCAGGCCCGCGGCGCGCATGTCGTCCACCTTGAGCTTGAGCACGTTGGCAGCCGTCAGCTTGCGCGGCAGCTTTTCAAAGCGGTCCCACACCGTCTGCGCGGCTTTCACGGAGATCTGCTGGCCCACGATGCTGCGCGCCAGCGTGGTGAAGGCGTCGCCGCGCGACTGCAGGCAGGCGTCGCCGAACTGAGGTATCAGCCGCTTCATCACCCGGTCTTTTTTGGCCAGGTGGCGGCAGGCCTCCTCCCAATAGACGGGGGTGGCGATCTGCACCACGGGCTCGGCCGCCTTGCGCGTAGCGCTCACTGCGCGGCCTCCCAGGTCGTGCCGGTGGCGGAGTCCTTCAGCACAATGCCCTGGGCCAGCAGCGCCTGGCGGATGCGGTCGGCCTCGGCGAAATCTTTGGCCTTCTTGGCGGCGGCGCGGGCTTCGATCTGCTGCTGGATGCTGGTTTCATCCAGGCTGCTGCCGGCCTGAAGAAATGCCTGCGGGTCGCCTTGCAGCAGGCCCAGCACGCCACCCAGCGCCTTCAGCAGCCCGGCCACCTGGGCCGACTTGCCGCGGTTGGCTTCGGCCGCCAGCTCAAACAGCACGGCCACGGCCTCGGGCGTGCCGAAGTCGTTGTCCATCGCGGCCTTGAAGCGCGCCGCATGCGGCTGCGCCCAGTCGATCACCACGTCGGCCGGCGGCACGGCCTGCAGCGCGGTGTACAGCCGCTTGAGCGCATTGCGTGCGTCGTCCAGGTGCACGTCGCTGTAGTTCAGCGGGCTGCGGTAGTGCGCGCGCGCAATGAAGAACCGGATCGTCTCGGCGTCGAACTTGTCGAGGACCTCGCGGATGGTGAAGAAGTTGCCCAGGCTCTTGGACATCTTCTCGTTGTCGATGTTCACAAAGCCGTTGTGCATCCACACGTTGGCAAACGTTTTGCCGGTGGCGCCTTCGCTCTGGGCGATTTCGTTTTCGTGGTGGGGGAACTGCAGGTCGGCCCCGCCACCGTGGATGTCGAAGGTGTCGCCCAGCGTGGCGCAGGCCATGGCCGAGCATTCGATGTGCCAGCCGGGGCGGCCCTTGCCCCAGGCGCTGTCCCACTGGGCGTCGGTGGGCTCGGCGGGCTTGGCTGATTTCCACAGCACAAAATCAAGCGGGTCGTCCTTGCCGTCCAGCACCGCCACGCGCTCGCCGGCGTGCAGTTCGTCCAGCGATTTGCCCGACAGCTTGCCGTAGCCGGCAAACTTGCGCACCGCGTAGTTCACGTCGCCGCCCGGCGTCTGGTAGGCCAAGCCCTTGTCCTGCAGCGTCTGGACGATGGCCAGCATCTGCGGCACGTAGTCGGTCGCGCGCGGGTCGTGGTCGGGGCGCTGCACGCCCAGGGCGTCAAAGTCGCGGTACATCTCGGCGATCATGCGCGCCGTCAGCGCCTTGATGGGCTCGCCGTTTTCCACGGCGCGGCGGATGATCTTGTCTTCGATGTCGGTGATGTTGCGCACATAGGTCACGCGCAACCCGCTGGCCTTGAGCCAGCGCTGCACCAGGTCAAACGCCACGGCCGAGCGCGCATGGCCGATGTGGCACAGGTCGTACACCGTGATGCCGCACACATACATCCGTACATGGCCGGGCTCGATTGGCGACAGGTCCTCCAGTTCACGCGACAGCGTGTTGTAGATGCGCAGGCTCATGGATGGGTGGCACAGCGACGGCCCGGCAGGGTGACGGGCGGGCGCGGAATTCGACGGTTGTTCGGGTTGTCTGGGGCTGTGCCAGGGGGTTTGGAGAGACACCCCCTCGGCTACAATCCAGCGCAGTATATAGCCCCGTCTTTGGGCTTGTCACACGCGTTCGACACAAGAGGTTTTATGACGCACGCCCGCTCCCCGGTCTCCAAAGCCTTGCGCCTGCTGGCGCTGGCCGCCCTGTTCAGCTTTTCCGCCGTGCATGCCGACGAATACGGCGACGTGGGCCAGCTGCTGCGCTCGGGCAAGCTGGCCGAAGCCCTGGCCAAGGCCGACCAGTACCTGGCCAGCAAGCCGCGCGACCCGCAGATGCGCTTCCTGAAGGGCGTGATCCAGACTGAATCGGGCAAGCCTGCCGACGCCATCACCACCTTCACCAAGCTCACCGAAGACTACCCCGAGCTGCCAGAGCCCTACAACAACCTGGCCGTGCTGTACGCGGGCCAGAGCCAGTTTGACAAGGCGCGCGCCGCGCTCGAGATGGCGATCCGCACCAACCCCAGCTACGCCACGGCCCACGAAAACCTCGGCGATGTGTATGCCAAGCTGGCCAGCCAGGCCTACAGCAAGGCCCTGCAACTGGACAGCAACAACACCGGCGTGCAGCCCAAGCTCGCGCTGATCCGCGACCTGTTCGCCCCCGGCGCCAAGGGCCAGCGCCCCACCGCACCGGCCGCGGTGGCGCCCGCGCCGGCAGTTGTGGCCAAGGCACCTACACCGGCGCCTGCACCTGCGGCCGGCCCCTCGGCCAGTGGCGCCGTGACGCCCGCGCCGGCCCCTGCTGCTGCGGCCCCCGCAGCGGGCAGCCCGGCCGCCAAAGACGTCGAAGCCGCCGTGCGCGCCTGGGCGGCTGCCTGGGCCGCCAAGGACATGGGCGGCTACCTGGGCGCCTACGGCAAGGAATTTGATCCGCCCGGCAACATGGACCGCAAGGCCTGGGAAGAAGAGCGCCGCGCCCGCATCGTGGGCAAGTCGCGCATTGCCGTGCGCCTGAGCGACCTGGAGGTCGCCGTCAACGGCAACCGTGCCACGGCCAGGTTCCGCCAGGCCTACAGCGCGGACGCCCTGAACATTTCAAGCCGCAAGACACTGGACATGGTGAAGGCCGGCGAACGCTGGGTCATCGTCAAGGAATCCACGGGCGGTTGATGGCGTGTCCATGACACGTACATCCCTCGCAACCGGCCTCCTCTGCCTGGCGCTGCTGATGCAGGCCGGCTGGGCTCATGCCAGCGACGACAAGAAAAAGCGCAAGAAAAAGGCGCAGCAGACCAGCCAGCAGGCAGGCAAGGCCGAGCGCCAGCGCAACAAGGCTGCCGCATCGGCCCCGAGGCCGGTGGCCCGCCCGGCCGTGCGCGACGGCGAGACCGAGGCGCGCCTGATCGAGGTGTACCGCCTGATCGGCCAGGCCCGTGGGCGCGACGCCCTGGCCCGGGCCGAGGCCCTGGTGCGCGACCACCCCAATTTCCAGCTGGCGCAGCTGGTGTATGGCGACCTGCTGGCCGCGCAGGCGCGGCCGGTGCGCATGCTGGGCGATGTGCCTGACACCACGGCGCGCGCCGGCGCCGCGCTGCTGGCCGAGCTGCGCGACGAATCGCAGGTGCGCATCCGCGCGCTGCGCGAGCGCCCGCCCGCGGGCACCGTGCCGTCGCAGTTCCTGGCGCTGTCGCCGCGTGTGAAGCACGCCATTGCAGTGGACGCATCGCGCTCGCGCCTGTACCTGTTCCAGAACACCGCCACCGGCCTGAAGCTGCTGGGCGATTACTACATCTCGGTGGGCAAGCTGGGCATCGAGAAGGTGGTGGAAGGCGACCAGCGCACGCCGCTGGGCGTGTACTTCATCACCAGCAACCTGGACCCGAAGTCGCTGAAGGACTTTTACGGCTCGGGTGCGCTGCCCATCAATTACCCCAATGCCTACGACGCGCGCCGCGGCAAGACCGGCAGCGGCATCTGGCTGCACGGCACACCGCCCAACCAGTTCTCGCGCGCGCCCAAAGCCACCGACGGCTGCGTGGTGCTGGCCAATCCCGACCTGGAACGCATCATCAACACCGTGGAAGTGCGCACCACGCCGGTGGTGATCGCGCAGACGCTTCAATGGGTGGCGCCGCAGAGCACGCGCGCCGATGCGCAGCGATTTGAAGACGCGCTGAACGCCTGGCGTACCGCCAAATCCAGCGGTGATGCCGAGCGCACCCTGGGCTTTTACGCTGCCGACTTTTCCGCCGGTGGCAAGAACCTGGCCCAGTGGGCTCCCACGCTGCGCACCGAGGTGGAACGCGTGCGTGGGCGCGAGATCGAACTCAAGGACCTGACCTACCTGCGCTGGACCGACACGGCCGACACCATGGTGGTAACCTTTGGCGAGGTCGCCAGCGGCGAACGCACCGGCACCACCAAGCGCCAGTACTGGGTGCGCCAGGGCCAGCAATGGAAAATTTTCTACGAAGGACAGACAGGATGAACGCATCCCTCCTGGCCGTGACGCGCCGCGCCACACTGGCCACCCTCACCGCTGCGGCCATCGGCCTTGCAGCCGGCGCCGCTTTCGCACAAGACACCCCAAAAGTGAAGTTCGCCACGTCGGCCGGCGATTTCGTCGTGGAGCTGTACCCCGACAAGGCGCCCAGGACGGTTGAAAACTTCCTGCAGTACGTCAAGGACAAGCACTACGACGGCACGATCTTTCACCGCGTGATCGACAACTTCATGGTGCAGGGCGGCGGCTACAACGCGTCGTATGTCGAGAAAAAAACGCGCCCGCCCGTGGCGCACGAGGGTCGCGAAGCCCTGGCCAAGGGCGGCCCGAAGAACGTGGTGGGCACGCTGGCCATGGCGCGTACCAACGACCCGAACTCGGCATCGTCGCAGTTCTTCATCAACGTCAAGGACAACGCCTTCCTGGACCCCACGCCCATCCCCCCGGGCGACCCGGTGGCCAAGTTCGAATACGGTGGCCGCGTGTACGAAAACATCCCCCGCGCCCAGCTGATGGCCGCACCGCAGCTGTACGGCTACACCGTGTTCGGCAAGGTCGTCAGCGGCATGGATGTGGTCAACAAGATCAAGGCCACCCCCACCGGCCCCGGCGGCCCCTTTGGCAGTGACGTGCCCAGGACCGCCATCACCATCAACAGCGCTTCCCTCGTGAAGTGACACCTCCCTCAACAAGGCATTCATCATGAGCAACCCCAAAGTCGAACTGCACATCGCCAAGCTCGGCGTCATCACCCTGGAGCTGGACGAAGCCAAGGCGCCCAAATCGGTCGCCAATTTCATCAGCTACGTGACCAAGGGCCACTACAACAACACCATCTTCCACCGCGTGATCCCGGGCTTCATGGTCCAGGGCGGCGGCTTTGAGCCCGGCATGGGCCAAAAGCCCACCGACGCGCCGATCGAAAACGAGGCCAACAACGGCCTGAAGAACGACAACTACACCGTGGCCATGGCCCGTACGCAGGCGCCGCATTCGGCCACCGCGCAGTTCTTCATCAACGTGGCGGACAACGCCTTCCTGAACCACACCGCGCCCAGCATGCAGGGCTGGGGCTACGCCGTGTTCGGCAAGGTGGTGGCCGGCGCCGACGTGGTGGACAAAATCAAGGCCGTGAAGACCGGGCGCAAGGGCTTTCATGACGACGTGCCCAACGAAGACGTGGTGATCGAAAAAGCCGTCGTCGTCTGAGGATGACCCCCACCGTGCCCCGGTTTGCGCAGCTGCAAGCCCCCGCGACCTGGCGCACGGTTGATTTCATCTCCGACCTGCACCTGCAGGCATCCGAGCCTGCCACCTTCGAGGCATGGCGCCGCTACATGGCGGGCACGCCGGCCGATGCGGTTTTCATCCTGGGCGACCTGTTCGAGGTCTGGGTGGGCGACGACGTGCTCACCCTGCCCGGCTTTGAAGCCGGGTGCGCGGCCGTCATGCGCGCCACGTCACAACGCATCCCCGTCTTCTTCATGCACGGCAACCGCGACTTCCTGGCGGGTGAGGGCCTGATGGCCGCGGCGGGCGCCACGCTGCTGCACGACCCCACCGTGCTCGCCTTCAATGAACAGCGGTTCCTGCTGACCCACGGCGACGCGCTGTGCCTGGACGATCACGACTACATGGTCTTTCGCGCCCAGGTACGCACGCCGCAGTGGCAGCAGCCGTTTCTGGCCCAGCCGCTGGCGCAGCGCCAGGCCGTGGCCCGTGGCCTGCGCGAGGCCAGTGAATCACGCAAGCGCAGCGCCAGCGACTATGCCGATGTGGACGCAGCGGCCGCGCGCGAATGGCTTGGGGCCGCGCAGGCCGGCGTGATGATCCACGGCCACACGCACAAGCCCGCGACGCACGACCTCAGCGGTGGCCTGCAGCGCGTGGTGCTCAGCGACTGGGACGCCGCCGCGCAGCCGCCGCGCCTGCAGGTGCTGCGCCTGGACGGCGGCGGCCTGCATCGGCTGGCGCCTGTCTGATGTTCGGCTGGCTGCGCCGGCGCCAGGCGCCCCGCCCCATCCCCGACGCGCTGTGGCGCGGAGCGCTGGCGCGCTACCCCTTTCTGGGTGAGCGACCGGCGGCGCAGCAGGAGCTGCTGCGCACGCTGACGGCGGGCTTTCTGGCAACCAAGGAATTTCATGGTGCCCAGGGCTTTGCCATCACCGACGAGGTGGCCGTGGACATTGCCGCGCAGGCGGTGCTGCCGGTGCTGCACCTGGGCCTGGCCTGGTATGACGATTTCGTGGGCATCGTGGTGCACCCCGACGAAGTGCTGGCCCGGCGCGAGTTCGTAGACGACGCCGGTGTGGTGCACCACTACGACGAAGTGCTGGCGGGTGAAGCCATGGAAGGCGGCCCGGTGATGCTGAGCTGGCGCGACGTGGCGGGCGCGGGCGAATCCGCGCGCGAGGGCTACAACGTGGTGATCCATGAGTTCGTGCACAAGCTGGACATGCGCGACGGTACGCCCGACGGCTGCCCGCCCCTGGCGTCTGCCCAGGCCCGGCGGGACTGGCTGGCGGTGATGCAGGCGCAGTACGACGCGTTTCGCGAGCAGGTCATCATTGCCGAGCGCTTTGGCGGTGAGCCTCCCTGGCTGGACCCTTATGGTGCGCAGTCGATTGACGAATTTTTCGCAGTGGCCAGCGAGGCCTACTTCGTCAACCGCAGCCGGTTCGGCGCAGAATTTGCGCCACTGTTGCGGCTGCTGGACAGCTTCTTTCGCCCGCTGCAAACCTAAGTTTGCAACATGGCGTAGCCCGGAGAAATCCGGTTGCCAATTCATGGCGGCTTGTAACAATCGCAGCAAACAATGCCTGCTGCGAAAGGACAAGCCAACATGCCCGTCATCGACATTTTCGTTTTTGCGCGCCAGCGGGTGGACAACAAGGGCATCGGCTCGCGCATCAAGAATTCCGCCAAGTTCCACTCGCTGCGCAGCGCCCTGAGCGGCAAGGGTTCGTTTGCCTCCAAGGGGCTGGCGCTGGCAGCTTCGGGTGTGCGCTCGGCCTTCAAGCTGATCCCCATCCCCATCATCGGCGACCTGCTGGGTGCCGCCGAGAAAGCCGTCGAAGGAAAAATTCGCGGTTACCACCGCTCCAAACGACTGGGCCAGGCAACCACCCCCGAGGAGAAGGTCAAGTTCGGCATCAAGGACCTGAGCGTCGAGAACCTGGACCGCTACCGCTGGAAGCTCAAGGAAGCGATCACCGAGCTCAACACCAAGGCCCAGGGGTTCCAGACGCTGCTGGACAGCAAGTTAGCCGACGCCAAGCCCTGCCACGCCTACCTGGAAATGGCCGAAGCCGTGGCGCAGGCCGAGCGGCGTTTCGACAAGCTGGACCAGGCGTGTCACCTGCTGATCGAGACCTTGCGGCAAACCCGCGACTGGTGCGCGACGCAGAACACCGAGATCACGCGCTTCAAGAACCAGTACACCACTTTTTTTGCCGACAAGGTGCGCGAGGAAACGGACGCATGCGCCCGGCACGAAGCCATCCAGCAAGGCCAGGGCCAGTACATCATGAACGCGCGCCACCTCAACTGCGAGCACTACTGCTATTACAAGGAAGCCGCAGAGACCGACAACTGGGCCAACACCCGGACGAACCTGGCGGCGTTCGTGCGCGAGGTCTCGGCCCCGTTCGAGGCCGAGTCCTTCATGTCGTTTGACGGCTCGGCGTTCAAGAAGGCGCCCGAGACGAGCTGAACGCCACCCAGGCCTAGCCGCGCAGCAGCGCCTTCAGCACGTTCTGCAGCCGGCGCGCGGCCTGCGGGTCGTGGGCGCTGGCCAGCACCTTGGCTGCGTCCTGGCCCCAGGTCTGGGCTGGCGCCGGGTCGTTGCGGCGCGTGAGCAGCTGCAGCTGCAGCGCCCGCCGCGCATTGATGTGCTCGGCCGGCGTGGGCACTTCGGCGGCCATCTCCAGGCGCAGCAGGGCTTCCGAGGCATCGCCGGCAGGCGCGGCGCCCAGCGCCTGCACCCACGCGCCACGCACACCCGCAGCCACCGCGCGGCCCAGTTCCTGCTGGGCCGGCACCTGGTCGGCCGCGCGCTGCTCCCAGGCAGTCAACAACTGCGTGAGCGCTTCACCATGGGCCTGCGCGGCCAGCTTCTTGAGGGCCAGCTGGGCATGCTCCAGCGCGTCACGCTGCGCGCGGAAGGCCACGTCGCCCAGACGCGGGCCACGGTCCTCACGCTCGGCGCGGTCGCCAAAGCGCCCGCCGCGGTCGTCGCGGCGCGGCTCGAACTTGTTGTCCATGCCGCCACGCCCACCACCGGGTGCGCCCCTGCGGTCGCCAAACTTGCCGCCGCGGCCCGCCTGCGCGGGTTCAGCCTTTTTCATGCCGGGGCGGTCGTCGCCGCGCATGGCCACCACGGGCTTGGGGGCCGGCTTGGGCGCCGGGGCTGGGGCAGCGGCTTCGGCGGGTTCCTGCGCAGCGCCGGCTTGCGTGCCATCCGTCGCTGTCTCGCCAGCCCTGTCGCCAGCAGCTTCATCGGTGGCAGCGAGCGCGGCGTCGGCCATCGCCTGCTTGTGTTCTTTCGCGGCCTTGTCCTGGCTGGCCACTTCGGCGGCGGCCTGGGCCTGGCCGCGCAGCGCGGCGTCCAGCGCGGCCATGGCGGCACGGATCTTCTGTGCGTCGCCGGTGGCATTGGCGGCCTCCAGCGCCTTGGACGCATCGAGCACGGCGCGGTCGCGCTCGCTCAGGGCGGCGGCGGCGCGGTCGCGGTCTTCGCCCTTGCGGTTGAAGGCGTCGTCAATCGGCTTGCGGAAAGCGTCCCACAGCTTCTGTTCGTGCTTGCGGTCCAGCGGCACGGTTTGTGCCTCGGCCTGCCAGCGCTGCTGCAGCGCCTTCACGGCGTCAATGCGCATCATGGGCGCGGCGCCCAGCACCTTGGCCTCTTCGATCAAGGCGTGGCGGCGCTCCAGGCTTGCCTTTTGCACAGCCTCCAGCGGGGCCAGCGCCGCCTTGAAGGCGTCCTTCCACACAGGCTGCAGCTCGGCATAGGCCTTTTCGCTCAGGTGGCCGGCGTCGCGCCAGCGGTCGCTGAACTGGTGCAGGATGCGGTTGAAGCCCTTCCAGTCGCCGCCCCGGGCCGTGGTGTTGTCGGCGGCCCAGGCCTTGAGTTCCTCGATCAGCGCCAGACGCTGGGCCTTGTGCTCGGCAGCCTCGGACTTGACCTTGTCCAGCCACACCTCAACCACCTTGTAGGCCTCGTTGCAGGCCTCGTCAAAGCGCTTCCACAGTGCGTGGTTGGGCACGCCGCCCTGGTCGGTCTGCTTCCACTGCTCGCGCAGGGCGCGCAGGGTTTCCTGCATCTTGCGCCCGCCAAACCGGGGTTTGGGCGCGGCGGGGGCGACGGGCTCTTCACCTTCGGCCACGGGCCTGGGCGCGGGCTTTTCAAACAGGCCTTCGGCCTTGGCCACCAGTTCCTGGCGCAGCTGGTCGGCGCGCCAGCGCTGCCAGCCTTCCAGCTCGCCGGCGGCGGCCAGCGCGGCATGCGCCTGGTTTTCCAGCTTGTCGTCTATCAGCTTGCCGTGGTCCTTGAGGGCGTTGCGCAGCGCGGCGGCCGCACCGGCACTGGCCTTGCCATGGCCCTCGGCGATTTCCTTTTCCAGCGTCTGCAGCACGGCGCGCACGGCCTGGGTGGCCTTGGCGCGCAGCTCCGGGTCCACCTTGGGGCGGGCCGGGCGCGGCGCGGCGGCCTCAGCCTGCCCGCCGCGCGCCACGCGCAGCTCGTCGGCCCAAACAGGCACAGGCGGCAGCGGTGCAGCGGCGTCGTCCGCCGCGGCGGCGGCCTGGCCCAGTGCGCTCTGGAAGGCGTCCCAGACCACCTGCAGCTGGGCGCGTGATGCGTCCAGCAGCGACGGGAACTTGCCGTCCAGGCTGGCCCAGTTGGCGTCGGCCTGCAGGGCGTCGGCCTGGGCCTGCCAGGCGGGCACGTCATTGCGCAGCGATTCGGCGGCGGTCTGGGCGTCGCGCCAGGATTTGGTGGACAGGATTTCAATGCGCTGGGCCAGCAGCACGGCGGCCTCGCGCTGCACCTGCACGCGGTGCTGCAGGTCTTCAATGCCCTTGACGCGCTCGGCCAGCTGCGCCTTCAGCCCGGCCAGCGGCTCCCTGGACAGCGGCGCGCCGGCCTTGGCGGCGTCGCGCTGCCAGGCCATGGCGTCGGCAATGTTCACCTTGGCCAGGGCCAGCAGGGCCTGCGCCTTGTCAGCCCATTCCGCGGCGATGGCTTCCTGGCCCTTGCTGCGGCGGATGTCGTCGAGCTTTTCACGCAGCAGCTTGGCCGCGCCCTTGTCACGCGCGCTCAGGTCCTTGTAGACGTCCTGCATCTGCTCGGGCGTCGGGTTCGTGGCCAGCCAGTCGCGCACGCGGGCGGCGCGCTCGCCCGAGGTGGGCGCTGAAAACGCGCCGCCGGTCAGGGCGTCGAGTGCTTGGGTATCGGTGGTTTTGGGGCTGGCTTGGGTCACTGCAGGGGTTTCTTGAGAAATCAGGCCGTCAAACGGCGAAGCCGCCATTTTCGCTGTTTATCGGCCGGTCTACTGTGTTGCCAGGTTCAGCTCGGCGCGCGGGCTCCATTTCGCCTCTGGCGGCACGGCCCGGGCGGCCCCCAGAAACAGCCGCTGGGCGGGCAGATCGCGCCCCGCCAGGTAGTCGCGCACGGCCACGCCGCGCTGCACGGCCAGCTCGCGGGCGGTGTTGTCGTCCACCGTGATGCTGGCCAGCAGCAGCGCGCGCATCTCGGCCGGCGGCAGGTCTTTGGCCAGGCCGATCAGGTTGCGCGGCTTGGTGATGTCGGCCCTGCGGTACACCGCGGCCAGCAGCGCCGGCTCCTCGGCCGGCTCCACCGCCACCGCGGCAGTGGCGGCCAGCCCGGCCATGCGGCGCTTTTCGGCGCGCAGCAGCGCCGCGAGCTTTTCGCGCTGCAGCGCGTCGCGCTCGGCGTCCAGGCTGGCGGTGCCCACCACCGTCATGCGCAGCGCCGGGCGCTCGGCCAGCGCGCGCGCCACCTTGTCCAGACCGGCGCGGGCGTCGGCGCCCAGCGTGGCGGAGCCCGGTGCAAAGGCCACAGTGCTGAGCTCCTCCCCTGCCCCGCCCAGCGCACCGGCCAGCAGGCTGAACGGCGCGGTCACGGCCTTGACCACCAGGTTCACGATCACGCGGAAAATCAGTGGGGCCAGGCGGAACTGCGGGTCATTGAGCGAGCCGCTGATGGGCAGATCCACGTCGATCACGCCGTTGCGGTCGGCCAGCAGCGCCACGGCCAGCTTCACCGGCAGGCTGGCGCCGGCGCCTTCCACCTTGTCGCCAAAGCTCAGCTGGTTGAGCACCAGCCGGTTGCTGGCGGTGAGCTGCCCGTCGGGGCGAACCACGTAGTTCACGTCCATGCTGAGCTTGCCGCGCTGGATGCCGTGGCCGGCGTACTTCACCGAATAGGGCGACAGCGGCGGAAGTTCCAGGTCGCGCATGCGGGCGCGGATGTCCAGCGCCAGCGGCTGGGCCAGCGGGTTGAGCTTGCCGGTGATCTCCAGCTCGGCCGTGCCCTCGGCCTTGCCGCGCAGCACCAGGTCGGCCATGTCGGGTACCGCACCGGCCGGCACCGACGAAAACCCGCTGAGCCGGCCTGTGAGCTCGCTGAGGTTGGCGGAGTAGTTGGGTTTGATGAACCGGTCCGAGAAAAACACCTTGCCGTTGACCAGGCTCACCGGGCCGATGCGGATGACCGGGGCCGGTGCGGCAGGTGCGGGGACACCGGGTGCCACCGCCACCGTGGCCGTGCCCGCGCCGTTGGCCACGCCCTGGCGGCCCAGGTCCTGCAGGTTGAAGCGGCCGGCCTCGTTGATGATCAGGCGGGCGTAGAAGTCGCTGAGGGAGGTTTCGCGCACGCTCACCACGGTGGCGGTGCCCGGCGCCACAGACACCTCCAGCCCGCCCAGGTTCAGCGCGGTCCAGGCCAGCAGTTCCTCGCCCGTCGTGAAGCCTGCCGTTCCTGCGCCGGGCAGGCTGTTGGCACGCAGGTCTTCCAGCGCGGCGTCGCCGGCCAGCTGCAGCGCAGGGCCGGCGGGCGCCGCGGTGTAGCGCAGCGTACCCTTGAACGCGGCGTCGGCGCGCAGCAGTTCCAGGTTGAGCGCGTTACCAAAGTACGGCGCCAGCGCATGCAGCGGGATGTCTGCGGCGTCCACAGCGCCTTGGGCTTGCAGCGGCGCCAGCCCCAGCGTGCCCTGGTAACTCAGGCGCCCGGGCTCCGCCTGGCCCGATGCCATGCGCGCCGACAGGTTCAAGCTGGCCGGTTTGGCCGGGCCGGCACCGGCCTGCGGCGCAGGCAGTGCCAGATTGGCCACCCTCAGCTGCACTGCTTTGAGATCCAGCGCCACGGCCTTGCCGGCGGCGGCGTCGCGCCAGCCCAGCTCGCCGCCGTTGACGGCCAGACTGTCCAGCGTCAGGCGCCAGGGTGTGCCCGGCGGCGACGCAGGCGCCGCAGAAGCGGGCTGGGGCTTGAGCCAGTCTTGCGCCATGAAGCGGCCCTGGGCATCGCGGCTGGCGGCCAGGCGGGGTTGCTCGACCACCAGCTTGCCGATGTGGGCCGTGCTGCGCGCCAGGTCCACGCGTGCATCTGTCAGCGCCAGTTGGCGCACCGACGCCAGTGCACCTTGGCCAGCGCCCTTGCCCGTATCGGCCAGGCTCAAACCGTCCAGCGTCAGGCTGGACATGAGCAGTTGCACCGTGCCGGCCCCGCCCGCCGTTGGCGCCGCCTGCCAGACCACGCCAGCGCTGGCGCTGAGGCTGCCGGCCAGCGCCGGCTGCAGGTACTGCGCCAGGTAGGGGCCCGCCATGCCCAGCGCCAGCCGCGAGACAGTGACGGTGGCCGCTGCGGCGCTGGCCGTTGCCGACCCGGCAAACGTGAGCGAGGCCTGCGGCGGGCGCGACGCTACCGCGGCCGAGCCGCTGAATTGCACCGGCTGCACCAGCGGCCACTGCAGGGCGGCGGCATCCAGCGTCATCCCCGCCAGCGTGACCATCGCCCGCGGGCTGACAGAGCGGTCATCCAGGGCGGCCACACCGTCGCGGATGGCCAGCCGCTGCACCGATACATTCCAGGCCGGCTGCGTCGCGGTGGTGGTAGCGGTGGTGGTGGTGCCGGGCTGCACAGCCGCGCCCGCACCCCCGCCCATGGCCAGGTTCAGGCGGCCCTGGACGTTGCGACGGATGTCCAGGCGGGGCCCGGCAAGCTCCACCGCCTGGATGCGCACCACCCGCTCCAGCGGACGCACGTCTTCCAGCTGCACCGCCAGGCTGTCAAACCCCAGCAGCGGCGCTGCGTCGGCCGTGGACAGCCGGGCGCCGCGCGCGACCAGGCTGCCGCTGAGCCGCACGGCGGGCGCGGGGGATTGTTCAAACGCCAGCCGCAGATCGGCGTCCAGCACCGCAGCCTGCAGCCGCACGGGCAGGCTGGCGGGCAGGTAGCCCAGGTAGGGGGCCAGGTCCAGGCCCGTCATGCGCAGGGTGGCATCGGTCTTTCGGGTCTGAGTGAAGGGCGTGCCCTCGGCCGCTGAATCAAACCGGCTGCCGTTGAGCACAAATGCCAGCTGGGGCTGGACCTTGATCTCACGGTGCGACGCCAGGTTGCTGAGGAACGGGATGCCCAGCTTCAGGTCGCGCAGGGCATGGGTGCGCTGCACTGCGGCGTCGGCATAGTCCACCGAGCCACCCTGAACCTGCAGGTTGTACAGCGCAAAGCGCGCGGGCTCACCGGCCCCGGACGCCGCGGGCGCCTTCAGGCGCGCGAGCACGTCGTCAACGTCGTACCGCCCCGCCCCCAGATGGGCGATGCGCAGCTGCGGCGCATCCACCTGCACCGCGTCCACCACCGGCGCCAGCCGCAGCAGGGACTGCAGCTCTGCATCTATATAGATACGGCGGACCTCCAGCTGGGGCGCGCCGCCGCCGGCCCGGGCCACGCTCAGGTCATGCAGGGTCAGTTCAAGCGACCAGGGGCTGAAGTCCACCCGTGCGACCTGGACGGTGCGGCCCAACGCCTCGGTGGCGGACTGTTCAAGGCCGCGCTTGAGCAGCGGCGGCACCGCCAGCCAGGTCAGCGCCCACAACGCCAGCACGCCCAACACTGCACCGGCAGCCCACCGCGCCCAGCGGGCATTTTTCAATTTTTCAAACGGCATCGCCCGAGTCTTGAGCGCACGGCGCAAAAGGTCAATGCGCAATTGCCGCCACCATGAAGAAAGCCCGGACGGGTCCGGCCTGCAGCCAGCCCCGCCGGGCTTGACGGCTGGCTCAAGGCCCATGCCGTCTGGGTGCGCAGCGGGGAGAGTGAAGTCCCGCGCCGCGTCGGAGGCAATAGATTGCCTCCATGAGTGGCCGGGGCTGCTTCGTCGTCCATCGGCTGATGGCGCCTGGCTCCTACCGGCTTGATGCTTGACTGAACAAGCCCTGCAAACTTATGTGATGGACGCCGCGAATACAAATCGGATTTTCAATGGCGCCGCAAGCCTTCATTGCCGGAATTGCCTTGACAGGGGAAATAGGGGCGCACGCCCAGAAATCGCGTCACAACCCGACACAGACACCCGCGCCGCGGGCCCGCAAAAGTGGCCTGGAATCAGCGCCAATGCCCCGCAAACCACCGTCCGGACCGCCTGACAAGCGGAAAAGCTGTATCTCTATACAGTTTTCAAAATGTAAATAAATACATAAAAAGTGACTCCCTTATGATTGACTGGGTATTAGGATTCCATCAGAATCCGCCCAGTCCCAAAAAACTAGGGACAACCCGAACCCGCTGCCGACCCCGGCTAAGTCAAATCGCTGCAACATGTCCCACTGGACCGCGCAGGATTTTGATGGCGTACCAATCCAAACGAGGAGCCTGAGTAAGTGATGCTGGCAACCCAGCATGACACGCCAGGCCCGCGCGTAGAAAGGAAGTGCTATGACAGCGTTAGGACAAATCGCCCAGGGCATGCGAACCGTCGCATCCGATATCGCCCAGGGCTTTTTTGAGATCACGCACAACGGCTTTGCCCTCGTCGGGCTGGCTGTGGTTTTTTCAGTGATCACCCTGACTGCCCGGCCCGACTTGCGTCAGGCCGGCGAAGTGAAACTCATCGGCTGGCTGCAGGCCCGCCAGATCGCCGCCGTGGGCATGGAAGTGGAAAGCGACGCCATTGATCGCGCTACCGCCACCAACCCCAAAAGCCTGCCCAAGCAGCAGGCGGCTGTTGCCTTCTGGCTCAGCCGCAAGTACCGCGTGGCGCCCGAGCCGCTGGGTGCGCTGGTGGCCGAGGCTTATGACATCGGCGCGCGCACCAAGCTCGACCCGACGCTGATCCTGGCCATCATGGCCGTGGAATCCGGCTTCAACCCGTTCGCGCAAAGCCCGGTGGGCGCCCAGGGCCTGATGCAGGTCATGACCGGCGTGCACAGCGACAAGTACGAGAGCTTTGGCGGCAAGCTGGCCGCCTTTGACCCCGTGACCAACTTGCGCGTAGGCGTCAAGGTGCTGCAGGAATGCATTGCCCGCGCCGGCTCGCTGGAAGGTGGACTCAAGTTCTATGTGGGCGCTGCCAACCTGGAAGACGACGGCGGCTATGCCGGCAAAGTGCTGGCCGAACACCAGCGCCTGCTGCAGGTCGCCGGTGGCAAGGCCGTGCCGGCCTTCAACCCGCCGGTACAGGCCATCCCCGTGGTGGCTCCGCCGCTGCCCGCCCCTGCTGTCGAGAAGGTTGCGGCGCTGGCCAGTTCGTAAGCGGCTGGGCTACACTAGCCGGGTGCGCGACTGGCGATAGGCGCGGCCCCCTTGCGGCGCCGCTGCGGACGTGGATGACCACTGGGAAGCGCACCGTATCGGCCCTGGCCGGTACGTTTCAGCCGTTCGCCTGGGCAGCCCTGGTTTCACTCAGGGACCAACGTCTAAGGACTGCCACCATGTACGACCGCTCCATTCTTGTTGAACAGACCGACCCCGAACTCTGGGCCGCCATCCAGGCCGAGAACGCACGCCAGGAACACCACATCGAGCTGATCGCCAGCGAAAACTACGCCTCGCCCGCCGTCATGGCCGCGCAGGGCACCCAGCTGACCAACAAATACGCCGAAGGCTACCCGGGCCGCCGCTATTACGGTGGCTGCGAGCATGTGGACGTGGCCGAACAACTGGCCATTGACCGGGTCAAGCAGATCTTTGGCGCTGACGCCGCCAACGTGCAGGCCCACTGCGGCGCATCGGCCAACGAGGCCGTGTTCCTGGCTTTCCTGAAGCCGGGCGACACCATCATGGGCATGAGCCTGGCCGAGGGCGGCCACCTCACCCACGGCATGCCGCTCAACATGAGCGGCAAGTGGTTCAACGTGGTGAGCTACGGCCTGGA
>JBEIPU010000048.1:0-24455 GCA_040376925.1 Caenimonas sp.
CCTGCGCTTTTCCATGCCGATCGCACCGGACGCTTCGCATGAATGGGCCTGGTTCATGATCGCGCTGTCAGTGGTGGCCGTGATTTATGTGGGCCTGGTGGCCATGGTCCAGCAGGACATGAAAAAACTCGTGGCCTATTCGTCGGTCGCCCACATGGGCTTCGTCACGCTGGGCTTCTTCATCTTCAACGACCTGGGCGTGGCCGGCGGCCTGGTGCAGATGATCGCGCACGGCTTCGTCTCGGGCGCCATGTTCCTGTGCATCGGCGTGCTGTACGACCGGGTGCATTCGCGCGAGATCGCCAGCTACGGCGGCGTGGTCAACACCATGCCCAAGTTCACGGCGTTTGCGCTGCTGTTTGCCATGGCCAACTGCGGCCTGCCGGCCACCGCCGGTTTTGTGGGCGAATGGATGGTGATCCTGGGCGCGGTCAAGGCCAATTTCTGGCTGGGCGCGGCAGCGGCCTCGGCGCTGATCTTTGGCGCGGCCTACACGCTGTGGATGTTCAAGCGCGTGTACCTGGGCCCGGTGGCCAATGACGACGTGCGCAATCTCACGGACATTAACGCGCGCGAGTTCCTCATGCTGTCGCTGCTGGCCATTGCCGTGCTGTACATGGGCATCTTCCCGCACCCGTTCACGCAGATCATGGACACCTCGGTGGCCGATTTCCTCAAGCACGTTGCCCAGTCCAAACTGAATTGAAAGCCTTGAGATGATTGACAAACTCAGTTGGATCGTCGTTTACCCCGAAGCACTGCTGCTGGTCATGGCCTGCGTGATCGCGCTGGCCGACCTGCGCGTGACCAGCCCGCGGCGCACCTTCACCTATGTGCTGACCCTGGCCACGCTGGGCGTCGTGGCCGTCATGCAGGCGTTTTATGCCAGCGGCGGCCAGACGATGTATGGCTTTGGCAACATGGTGGTCAGTGACCCCATGGGCAACTGGCTCAAGTGCTTTGCCACCATTGCCATGATGGTGACGCTGGTCTATGGCCGCCCGTATGCCGGCGACCGCGACATGCTGCGCGGCGGCGAGATGTTCACGCTGGCAATGTTCGCGCTGCTGGGCATCTTTGTCATGATCTCGGGCAACAACTTCCTGGTGATCTACCTGGGGCTGGAACTGCTCACGCTGTCCAGCTACGCGCTGGTGGCGCTGCGCCGCGACAACGCCACCGCGACCGAAGCCGCCATGAAGTACTTCGTGCTCGGTGCCATGGCCAGCGGCTTCCTGCTGTACGGCCTGTCCATGCTCTACGGCGCCACCGGCTCGCTGGATGTCAACGCAGTGTTCAAGGCCGTCAATTCCGGCCAGGTCAAGCACCAGGTGCTGGTGTTCGGTCTGGTGTTCATTGTGGCCGGCCTGGCCTTCAAACTGGGCGTGGTGCCGTTCCACATGTGGATCCCCGACGTATACCAGGGCGCGCCCACGGCGGTCACGCTGATGATCGGCGGTGCGCCCAAGCTGGCTGCGTTTGCGATCTGCTTCCGGCTGCTGATCGAGGGGCTGTGGCCGCTTGCGCTGGACTGGCAGCAGATGCTGGCGCTGCTGGCCATAGGCTCGCTGCTGGTGGGCAACCTGGCCGCCATTGCGCAGACCAACCTCAAGCGCATGCTGGCGTACTCCACCATCTCGCAGATGGGGTTTGTGCTGCTGGGCTTGATGTCGGGCGTGGTCAACGGCAACACGCTGTCGGCTGCCAATGCCTACAGCTCGTCCATGTTCTACGTCATCACCTATGTGCTCACGACGCTGGCCACCTTCGGCATCATCCTGCTGCTGGCGCGCGAGGGTTTCGAGAGCGAAGAGATCACCGACCTGGCCGGCCTGAACCAGCGCAGCCCGCTGTTTGCCGGCGTCATGGCCATATGCCTGTTTTCGCTGGCCGGCGTACCGCCGCTGGTGGGCTTTTACGCCAAGCTGGCCGTGCTGCAGGCGCTGGTGGCCTCGGGCCAGGCGCTTTACATTGGCATGGCGGTGTTCGCCGTCATGATGTCGCTGGTGGGCGCGTTCTATTACCTGCGCGTCGTGAAGGTCATGTACTTTGACGCCCCCATCACGGCCACCACCGTGTCCGCGCCGGCCGATGTGCGCGCCGTGCTGTCGATCAACGGCCTGCTGGTGCTGGTGCTGGGCATCGTGCCCGGCGGTCTGATGACGCTGTGCGCACAGGCCATCGTCAAGACATTGGGAACATGACCCCCACGCTCCGCACTGCGTGTCGTCGCTGCCCCCCGAGGGGGCCCAGGTTGCCTAAGGGCGGCCTGTCGGCGACCTGATCTGACCTCTTGCAATGTCCCAAACGCTGTCCATCTGGCTGGTGATCGTTGCGGCCCTGGTCGCCGCCAACCTGCCGTTCATCAACCACCGCCTGCTGGCCGTCGTTCCCGTCGCGTGGCCCAAGGGCCTGGCGGTGCGGCTGGCCGAGCTGGTGGTGATGTATTTCATCGTCGGCGGCATTGGCCTGCTGCTTGAAAAGCGCATGGGCCAGATCGCACCGCAGGGCTGGGAGTTTTACGCTGTGACCGGCGCGCTGTTCATCACGCTGGCGTTCCCCGGCTTCATCTGGCGCTACCTGGTCAAGCACCGTGACTGAGCCCGCCGTCCCCACGCGCGACCTGACCGAACACCGCACCGGCGGCCAGACGCTGTTTGAGGGCAACTTCCTCAAGGCCTACCGCGACAACGTGCGCCTGCCCGACGGCAACCATGCCACGCGTGAGTACGTGGCCCATCCGGGCGCGGTGGTGGTTGTGCCGCTGCTGGACGACGGCCGCGTGGTGGTGGAGCGGCAGTTCCGCTACCCGGTGGGCCTGCACATGATCGAGTTCCCGGCCGGCAAGCTGGACGCGGGCGAAGACCCGCTGCTGTGCGGCCAGCGCGAACTGCTGGAAGAAACCGGCTACACCGCCCGCGAATGGGCGCGCGCCGGCGCCATGCACCTGGCCATTGCGTACTCCACCGAAGTGCTGCACATCTACTTTGCACGCGGCCTGCAGGCGGGGCAGCACCAGCTGGACGAAGGCGAGTTCCTCGACGTGTTCACCGCCACGCCCGCGCAGCTGCTGGAATGGAGCCGCACCGGCGCGCTGACTGATGCCAAGTCGTTGACCTGCCTGGTCTGGCTGCAAAACGTCGTGTCGGGCGCATGGTCACTGGACTGGCAGGCTGCGCCGCCCCCGACCACTGGCAGATAATCCGGGCCATGAAGGTACTGAACCTGCAATGCGCCCACCAGCATGAGTTTGAAGGCTGGTTTGCTTCAGAAGACGACTTCCAGGGGCAGTTGGGCCGTGGGCTGGTCGAATGCCCGATGTGCGGCGACCGCACCATCACCAAGATGCTCTCTGCCCCACGCCTGAACCTGGGCGCTGCCAGAGAACCCGCGCCTGAGCGCCAGGATGTCATGTCGCCCACCGGCCGTACGCTGCAGGCGGCCTGGCTCAAGATGGCGCGTGAAGTCATGGCCAACACCGAGGACGTAGGCGAACGGTTTGCCGAAGAAGCCCGCCGCATTCACTACGGCGAGGTCGACGAGCGCAACATCCGTGGCCAGGCGTCGCGTGAAGAAGCCGAGGCTTTGATCGAAGAGGGCATCAGCGTCCTGCCGCTTCCGATCCCGAAGTCACTCAAGGAACCACTTCAGTAAAAGCAGTTCAGTCCATGAACTGTAGTGCGGCGAGTCTTGCGTACGTGCCGCCGGCCGCCATCAGCGAGTCGTGCGTGCCTTGCTCCACGATGCGGCCATGGTCCATCACCACAATCCGGTCGGCCTGCTGCACCGTGGCCAGCCGGTGGGCAATGACCAGCGTGGTACGGTCGCGCATGGCGGTTTCCAGTGCGGCCTGCACCATGCGCTCGCTCTCGGCATCCAGCGCGCTGGTGGCTTCGTCCAGCAGCAGCAGCGGCGGGTTCTTCAGCATGGCCCGTGCAATTGCAATGCGCTGGCGCTGCCCGCCCGACAGGCGCACGCCGCGTTCGCCCAGAAAGGTGTCGTAGCCTTCGGGCAGCGCGCGGATGAAGCCGTCGGCGAACGCGGCGGTGGCCGCCGCGTGCACTTCGGCGTCGCTGGCGCTTGGCTTGCCGTAGCGGATGTTCTCCAGCGCGCTGGCCGAAAAGATCACCGCGTCCTGCGGCACGATGCCGATGCGCTGGCGCAGATCGTGCAGCGCGAGTGCGCGCGTGGGCACGCCGTCCAGGGTGATCGTGCCCGCAGCGGGGTCGTAAAAGCGCAGCAGCAGCTGGAACACCGTGCTCTTGCCCGCACCGCTGGGCCCGACCAGGGCCACGGTTTCACCGGGCTTGATGTGCAGGTTGAAGTCAGCCATCGCGGGCAGCGCGGGCCGCGACGGGTAATGGAAGGTCACGCCATCAAACGCCACAGCGCTGCCCGCGGGCGTGATGCCCGCTGCCGCGGGCTTGTCGGGCGATGCAATCGGTGAACGTGTGTCCAGCAGCTCCATCAGCCGCTCCGTGGCACCGGCAGCGCGCAGCAGGTCGCCATAGACCTCGCCCAGCACCGCGACTGCACCGGCCAGGATGATCACGTACACCACCGTCTGGCCCAGGTGGCCTGCGCTGATCTTGCCGGCCAGCACCGCCTGCGTGCCCTGGTACAGCCCCCACAGCAGCAAGGCGGCGTTGGCAATGATGACGAACGCCACCAGCGCCGACCGTGCGCGGGTGCGCCGCACCGCAGTGCGAAAGGCATCGTCGGTGGACGCATCGAACCGCGCGGCCTCGCGGCCCTCGGCCGTGTAGCTTTGCACCACGGGGATGGCATTGAGCACCTCGGCCGCAATCGCGCTGGAATCGGCCACGCGGTCCTGGCTGGCGCGCGAGAGTTTGCGCACCCGGCGGCCAAACCACATGGTGGGCAGCACCACCAGCACGATGATCAGCAGCACCTGCGTCATCACATAGGGGTTGGTCCATACCAGCATGGCCAGCGCGCCCACGCCCATCACGGCATTGCGCAGGCCCATGCTCAGCGACGAACCCACCACCGTCTGAACCAGCGTGGTGTCGGTGGTCAGGCGTGACAGCACTTCACCGGTCTGCGTGGTTTCAAAGAACTCGGGGCTCTGGCGCAGCACGTGGGCGTAGACGGCATTGCGGATGTCAGCCGTGACGCGTTCGCCCAGCCAGCTTACGGTGTAAAACCGCGCCGCGCTGAACAGGCCCAGCGCCACCGCCACCGCAAACAGCGCCAGGAAATGCTCGCGCAGCGCCATCACCTGCGCACCCTTGTCGGCCTGGGCCGTGCTGACCAGACCGCCGTCGATCAGCCCGCGCAGCGCCACCGGGAACAGCAGCGTGGCCACCGCCGCCAGCACCAGGAACAGGCCGGCCAGCGCCAGACGGCCCCGGTAGGGGCGCAGGAACGGCAGCAGGCCGGACAGGGATCGGGGGTTGCCCTTGCGGGCGTCGGTTGCAGTGGCCATGCGGGCTAGTGTAGGGGTGATGCGTGGGGGCCATACGCTGGGGCGATACAGTGCAGCCATGCACCCTGCTGGCTCCCCTGGATTTTCCCGCCGGCGCCGCGCCCTCCTGGGCGCTGTGTCGCTGGCCGCTGTGCCGGGCGGGCTGTGCGCGCAGGCCGGCGGCGGCTTTTACGCGCAGCAGGTGGATGCGGGCGGCCTGCCGGTGCTGGCATCGGCGCGGGTGGACCCGCTGGCACTGCAGGCGGCTGCGCAGGTGGTGCAGGGCATGCTGGCCCGCCGCGCGGACCTGCTGGCGGTGCTGCGGGCCGCGGGCGTGCGCGTGGCCGTGATCGGGCGTGATGAGCTCACCACCGACCTGCCCGAATACGCCGACCTGCAGCCGCGCGACCACTGGAACGCCCGCACCCGCGGTGTAGGCGCCACGCGCCAGCGCCCGGTGTGCAGCGCGGCCGAGGAAAACCTGCTGGGCCTCAGTGGCGACCGCTACCAGGGTGAAAGCATCCTGGTGCACGAATTTGCCCACACGGTGTTTGATCTGGCCGCCGCCCGGCTGGACGCCGCCCTGGCCCCACGCCTGCGCATGCTGTACCGCCGGGCCATGGACGCGGGCCTGTGGCAGCGCACCTATGCGGCGGCCAACGCGTCTGAATACTGGGCCGAGGGCGTGCAGAGCTGGCTGGATGCCAACCGCCACCAGAGCGCGGCCAACGGCGTGCACGGCCCGGTGTCTACCCGCACCGCGCTGCAGGCCCATGACCCGGCGCTGGCGGATTTCATTGCCGGTGTGCTGGGCGACACGCCCTGGCGCTGGGACCGCCCCGGCCTGCACGCCAGCACGTGAGCTACAGGCGCAATGGGCTCGCGTAGCCCGTCATCTCCAGGTAGCCGCGCGCCACTTTTTTGCCATTGCTGTCGTACATGTCGCTCAGGCCTTCCCAGTAGATCGCGCCGGTGGACTGGCGGCTGTCCAGCTCCTGGTTGTCGATCACGGCCTTGACGGTGTAGAAGTCCGCCGGCGTGCGCACCATCCATTCCACCGGGTAGGTGGCCTGCGATACCGGGCTTTTCCACCGGCGCTTGGGGCTGAATTCGTTCTCGCCCCTTCTGGCGGTGTACAGCAGGCTGTCGCCGCTGCGGGTACGGGTGCGGAACGACCCGCCGTCCCACAGCGTGCTGCCGTCCTTGCGCCGCAGGCGGAACGCCGTGAGCGCGCTGCCGTCCAGGTAATTCATGCCGATCCAGTCCCAGCCCACGGCCTCGGGGTGCAGCAGCTCCTCGCTCCATTCATGGTCCAGCCAAGCCGTGCCTTGCACCTGCAGGCGCTGGCCGCGCAGCGTGAGCGTGCCGCCGGTCTTCAACTGCGGCTGGCTGTAGTAGTAGCTTGCCTGCTTTTCCTCGGGGCCCTTGCGCGACAGACCCTGGTTGCCCTGCAGCAGCACAGCCTGGGTGGGTGCAAAGGCCAGGTCCAGTGCGAAGTCCTGGGCGCTGATGCGCGCCTGGTAGCCCGCGGCGCCCCGCGCCAGCGACCAGTCGCGCAGCTTCAGCTGCGTGTCGGCCGTACCGGCCAAGGCCACGTCAAAGCCCTCGCGCGCAATGCGCTGGTCGTGCAGCAGCTTGCCGCCTTGCACGTCCGTCACCGCCGCATGCGCAAAGATGAGCTGGCGCGCCGCAAAGCCCGACTGCATGCCCTGCGTGCCGTCCACCCGGGAGCGGAAGAACGTCACCTGAAACCCGAACTCACGCCCGCCTGCGCTGGCATGCCCGGTGATGTACCACCACTCGGTGCGAAAACCCGGGTGCGCGCCATGGTCGCGCGGGAACTGCAGTGCCCTGGGCGGCAGCGCGGCCGCCGGCAGGCAGCCGCCCAGCCCGGCGGCCAGCAAGCTGCGGCGCGGGAAGGCCGGCATGGCGGGCAGCATGCTGTGCCTCAGCCTGCCAGCGCCGCCAGGCGCTGCTGGGCTGCGCCGCAATCGCCCATGTGCTGCTGCACCCAGGCGGCGTCGTGGTAGGTGGGCAGGTAGCGTTCGCCGGCATCGCACAGCAGCGACAGGATCGCACCCGGCTCGCCGCGCTCGCGCATCTCGCAGGCCAGCGCCAGCATGGCCGTGAAGTTGGTGCCGGTGGACGGGCCCACGCGGCGCCCGAGCAGCCCCGACAGCACGCGCATGGCGGCCACCGAGTCCACATCGCTGACCACCACCATGCGGTCTACCAGCGCGCGGATGAAGCTGGGCTCCACGCGCGGGCGGCCAATGCCTTCGATGCGCGAGCCCGGGCCGGTCAGGCTGGCGTCGCCCGACGCATGGTAGGCGCTGAACACGCTGCCCTGCGGGTCGGCCACGCACAGCTGGGTGGCCTGGCGCTGGTAGCGGATGTAGCGCCCGATGGTGGCGCTGGTGCCGCCGGTGCCGGCTCCCACCACCACCCAGCGCGGCACCGCGTGGCGCTCGTGTGCCATTTGCTGGAACATGCTCTGCGCGATGTTGTTGTTGCCGCGCCAGTCGGTCGCGCGCTCGGCATAGGTGAACTGGTCCATGTAGTGGCCGCCGGTGTCGGCGGCGATGCGGCGGGCCTCGTCATAGACCTGCACCGCGCTGTCCACCAGGTGGCAGCGCCCGCCGTAAAACTCGATCTGCGCGATCTTTTCAGGCGAGGTGCTGCGCGGCATGACCGCCACGAACGGCAGGCCCAGCAGCCGGGCAAAGTAGGCCTCGCTCACCGCCGTGGAGCCGCTGGACGACTCCACCACGGTGGAGCCTTCGCGCAGCCAGCCGTTGCACAGCGCATACAGGAACAGCGAGCGCGCCAGGCGGTGCTTGAGGCTGCCCGTGGGGTGCGTGGACTCGTCCTTCAGGTACAGGTCAATGCCGTGCTGTGCAAAGCCGGGCAGCGGCAGGGCGATCAGGTGGGTGTCGGCGCTGCGCTGGAAGTCGGCCTCAATGCGGGCAACGGCGTCATGTTCCCAGGCGCGCAGGATCGGTGGTGTGGGCATCGCGGCATTGTCGCAGGCGGCCTGGCTACCAGTCTTCCTTGACCGCCATCACCGCGTCGCGCCCGGCCGCCGCGCGTCCGGCCAGCCAGGCCGTCACCGTGCCGGCCAGCACCACGGCCGCGCACAGCGCGCCCAGCCGCAGCCAGGGCACGGCCAGGTCCATGGTCCAGTGAAAGCTCTGCGGGTTGACCACATGCACCAGCACCACGCTCACGGCCAGGCCCAGCGCCAGCCCGGCCAGCGAGCCGATCAGCGTCCAGGCCGCGCCCTCACCGGCCACCACGCCCAGGATCTGGCGGCGCGTGAGTCCCAGGTGGGCCAGCAGGCCAAATTCCTTGCGCCGCGCCAGCACCTGGGCGCTGAAGCTGGCCGCCACGCCAAACAGGCCGATCGCAATCGCCACTGCCTGCAGCCAGTAGGTCACGGCAAAGCTGCGGTCAAAGATGCGCAGTGAGGTCTTGCGGATCTCGTCTGCTGAAGCAAATTCAAGCAGTGTGCCCGCGCCCGCAGCCTGACGGTCGGCCACGGCGCGCACGGCCTGCTGGACGGCGGCGGCGTCGGCACCGGGCGCCAGCCACAGCGCCAGGTCGTTCACCCGGCGGTCGCCCGTCAGGCGCTCAAAGTCAGCCTGTGCCATCACGATGGCGCCGCTTTGGCGGGCATAGTCGCGCCACACGCCCGCCACAAAAAACCGGGTGCCCGGTTGCAGCGCCGCGGCCAGCGGCGCAAACACCGCGCCGGTGCGCGCGCCGTACAGGTCCGTCACGGCCTCGCTCACATAGATGCCCACATGGCCCGGCGGCACGGCCATGGGCTCGCCCACCAGCGGCAACGCCTGCAGCGGCCCGTCCAGCGCGCGCGCGATCAGCGTGACTGCGGGGCGCGCCGGCTCCAGCAGCAGGGGCACCGTGCGCAGCGTGCCCACGCGCTGCACGCCCGCCACCTGCGCCACGGCCTGCACGAACGCCGGCTCCAGGTAAGCGGCCTCACCCGTGCCCGGGGCACTGGCCGTGCGCACATACAGCCCCGCAGGCAGCACCGCGTCCAGCCACTGCGTCACGCTGTCGCGAAAGCTGGCCACCATCACCGTCAGGGCCACGGCCAGGCTCAGCGACGCCACCACGCCGCTGACCGCGACCGCCGCGCTTTCACGCACACGCCGGGCACGCTCCACCGCCAGCAGCGCCAGCACCCGGTGGGCCACCCGGGGCGCGAGCCGGTCGTACAACAGCGCCACAGCCCAGGGCAGGGCGGTGATACCGCCCACCAGCAGCAGGCCCACCGACACATAGGCCGCCAGCGGCAGGCCCGCCACCGGCGGCAACAGCGCCAGCAGTGCGCCCGCCGCTACCAGTCCCAGGCTCAGCCCGTGGTTGCGGCCGGCCTGCACTGTCGCGCCCAGGCCCTTGAGCGTCTGCGCCAGGGGCAGCTGCTGCACCGCGCGCGCCGGCCACCAGCCGCCCAGCAGCGCCGCCAGCACGCCCAGCACGCCATAGGCCAGCGCGCCCCAGCCGTCCCACTGCAGCGCAGGTGCGGCCCCGGGAAAGTAGCCGCCACCCAGGTCGCCGCCCAGCAGGCGCAGCGCCAGCGCCGCCAGCCCTGTGCCCAGCGCCACGCCTGCCACGCTGCCCACCGTGCCCAGCAGCGCGGACTCCACCAGCACCAGGCGCAGGCGCTGGCGCGCCGTCAGGCCCAGCACGCCCAGCAACGCAAACTGCTGCGCGCGCCGCGCCACGCTGAGCGACAGCACCGAAAACACCAGGAACGCGCCGGTGAACAGTGCCACCAGCGCCAGCACGGTCAGGTTGACGCGGTAGGCGCGCGACAGGTTGCTCACGCGCTGGGCCGCATCGTCGGGCGCAGCGGCCGTCACGTCGCCCGGCAGCGCCAGCGCGCGCAGCACGGCGGCGCGGTCGGCGCCGGGGGCCAGGCGCACATCAATGCGGGTGAGCTGGCCGGCGCGGCCAAACAGGTCCTGCGCCGCGCCGATGTCCATCACGGCCAGCGGGCCGCCGCCGGCCCCCACGGTGCCGCCGACCTGAACCGGGCGCAGCTGAAGGCCCACTTGCAGCTGCAAACGGTCAACTTCCGCTCGGGCTGAGCTTGTCGAAGCCCCTGCCAGCATCGCCCGCGCCGACGCATTCAGGAACACCGTACCGGGCGCAAACAGCGCGAACCGGTCGCCGCCTTCACGTGGCACGGGCATCAGGCCCGGCGCCACACCGGCGACCACCAGCGCATCCACGCCCACCACACGCAGTGCCTTGCGCGAGCCGTCGGGTGCCAGCACCAGCGTCTGCACCTCCAGCACGGGGCTGGCCAGCGCCACGCCAGGGTGCGCCGCCACGCGGGTGTAGAGGCGTTCGTCAAAGCCGCCGCGTACCGCGCGCAGCTCCAGGTCGGGCTGGCCGTTGACCGAGCGCACCGCGCCAGAGAACTCGCTGAGCGCCGACGCGTTGATCAGGTGGACCGACAAGGCCAGCGCCACGCCCAGCATCACGGCCAGCACGGCAGCTGCATTGCGCCACGGGTGGTGGCGCAGCTCTTGCCAGGTAAAGGTGGTCAGCAGGGGCAGCACAGGGGGCATTGTGCCCCCCGCATGCCGCCTGCGCGGCTCAGCGCAGGGACTGTTTCGCCGCGACGCCAGTGGCGGGGAAGTCGGTGAACACGCCGTCCACGCCCAGGCGCATGTAATACGCCATCTCGGCCTGCGGGTCCTTGAAGCCGTAGCCGCTGGCGTCGTTGCGGAATGTCCAGGTGTGCACCAGCAGGCCTTTCTGGTGGGCCAGCTCGATCACGCCGGTGCTGCCGTCCACGCGGCGGTCGTTGATGGTGAGCGTGGTGTCGCCGGTGCGCTCCACGCGGTCATTCACCGTCTTCACCAGGTAGGGCTTCCAGGGGCCGACGGCGTTGGCATAGGTCTTCACGAAGTCCAGGCCGGCGGGCGTGAGCAGGTCGGCAAAGGTGCGGGGGTCGTTCTTCACCACGAAGTCATAGGGCTTGTGGTAGGGCGCCACCAGGGACATGCTGCCGTCGTCCTTTACGTCGTCGGCATCAATCAGCTGTGCGAGCCGGATACTGGTTCTGGTGCGCAGGTACTGCAGGTTGGACACCTCGAACGACTGGACGAACACCGGCGCCGTGGCGCTATTGCCATAGGCGGCGTGCAGCGTGGCGACCAGTTTGTCCTCGAACACATTGCGGCCAAACCCCACGCCGTCGGCATGGAAGGTGGAATGCTTGATCTCGGGGTAGATGCCGACGGTTCGGCCGGCCTTGGTTCCCTCGGCCTTGACCAGAGCGATCACCTCGTCCAGCGTGGGGATGGTGTAGAGCCCGTCAAACGCCTTGGAGCGTGCCGCGCTGGACTGCACGGCGCGCAGCGTCTTGATCTCGGCCAGCGTGAAGTCGCTGGCAAAGTAGGCGGTGGTGGTGACGCCGTCCATGCTGCGGGTGGAGCGGCGTGACGCGGGGAACTTGAGGGCCACGTCGGTCGTGCTGTCCAGCATGGGCTCATGGCGGGCGACCATCACGCCGTCCCTGGTCAGCACCAGGTCGGGCTCCACAAAGTCTGCGCCCTGGTCAATGGCGGCCTTGTACGCCTCCAGCGTGTGCTCGGGCAGCGTGCCGGACGCGCCGCGGTGGCCGATCACCAGCGGCAGCTCGCCCGTCAGGGTGTTGAGGTTGGGGCTGCCGCCGCCGCAGGCCTGCAGCAGGGCCAGCGAGAAGACGGCCACAAGGGAAGCGATTTTCATGGGTTCGGTCCGGGTCGGTTGGAAAAATGCAGGGCCTGCGCGCCTGCTGACATGCATGCGCAATGTGCTGCCGTACCATGACGGTGCCATGACACACCCAACCCGACTGAGTGAGGCACCCATGCAACTGGACTGGTCCGGCACGCTGGACGGCATCGACTGGCACGAGCTCAGCGCGCTGTACCGGGCCGCGCCCCTGGGCGACAAAAGCCCCCCGTGGCTGGCCACCGCGTTTGGCAACAGCATGTTCCGCTGCTTCGTGCGCGACGCCGGCCAGCTGGTGGGCGCGGGGCGTGCATTGGCCGACGGCGTGGACTGTTCCTACATCTGCGACGTGGCGGTGCTGCCCAGCCACCAGGGCACGGGCCTGGGGCGCGAGATCATTGCGCGGCTGGTGGCGCAGTCGCGCGGGCACCGCAAGATCATCCTGTACGCGGTGCCGGGCAAGGAGGGCTTCTACCAGAAGCTGGGCTTTGAGCGCATGAGCACAGCCATGGCGATTTTTGAAGACCCCGCGGCGGCGCGCGCACGGGGGTACCTGAGCGATGACTGAGTGCTGTGGTGACAAAAGGCACACGCGACCCTAGAATTCATTCATGAAGCCATTTCGCTGGAGCGCCGACAAAAATGAAGCACTCAAAATCCTGCGGGGTGTTTCATTCGAGGCGATTGTTGTGGCGGTGCAGGCCGGTGGGCTGCTGGATGTGCTGGAGCACCCAAACAAGACGCGCTATCCCCATCAGAAGATACTGATCGTGGCGCTTGATGGTTATGTGCACCTGGTTCCTTTTGTGGAAGAGCCAGATCATTACTTTTTAAAGACGCTGATCCCCAGCCGCAAGGCAACAAGGGACTATTGGAAGCAAGGTGGACCAGATGGCAAAGATTGATCCCTATGAGCAGGAAATTCTTGCGGCCTTTGAGCAGGGCGAACTGAAATCCGTTGCGACAAAGACCGAGCTTGAGAAACTGAAGGCGGCTGCGCGTGCCACCGCCATGAAAGACAGACGGGTGAATATTCGTCTGTCATCCATTGATCTGGGCGACATACAGGTTAAAGCGCTGCAGGAGGGAGTTCCCTATCAGACGCTGATCGCCAGCGTGCTGCACAAGTATGTGAGTGGGCGGCTGGTTGAGAAGGAAACTCCTGAAAAGCACGCGACCCCGGCGCGCAAGCGGGCCGGCAGCTGACAGGACGGGCTCAGCACATGACCCCCGAATCCCTTGTACAAGCCCAGCTGGACGCCTACAACGCGCACGACCTGCAGGCCTTCACGGCCTGCTACAGCGACGATATCAAGGTGTACCGCCCGCCCGCGGCCGAGCCTGTGCTGTCGGGCAAGGCCGCGTTTGCGGACTTCTATGCCACGCAACGCTTCAACCGCCCGGCCCTGCACGCCCTGGTGCTCAACCGCATGGTGCTGGGCAACAAGGTGGTGGACCACGAACGCATCACCGGCCTGGGTGACGCGCCGCTTGAAGCGTCGGCCGTGTATGAAATCAGCGGCGGCCTGATCACCGCCGTGTGGTTCTTCTACGCCGCCTGAATCGCGCCGCATCACGGTCTGCGCTAAGCTGGCGGTCATGCTGACCCTTCCGACCTATGCCGACGTGGAGCAGGCCGCGCAGCGCCTGCGCGGCCAGGCCCACCGCACCCCCGTGCTGCGCAGCTCCACGGCCGACGCCCTGCTGGGCGCGCAGCTTTTCTTCAAGTGCGAGAACTTCCAGCGCATGGGCGCGTTCAAGTTCCGAGGGGCGTACAACGCACTGGCGCAGTTCAGCCCTGAACAAAAGCGCGCGGGTGTCGTCACGTTCTCATCGGGTAACCATGCGCAGGCGATTGCGCTGTCGGCGCGGCTGCTGGGCATACCGGCGGCCATCCTGATGCCGCTGGATGCACCGCAAGCCAAGGTGGACGCCACGCGCGGCTACCTGGGCGACCGTGGCGAAGTGATCCTGTTTGACCGCTACACCCAGGACCGCGAAGCCATGACGGCGCAGCTGGCCGCGGACCGCGGCATGACGCCCATCCCGCCCTACGACCACCCGCATGTGATGGCGGGTCAGGGCACGGCGGCAAAGGAGCTGTTTGAGGAAGCCGGCGCGCTGGACGTGCTGCTGGTGTGCCTGGGCGGCGGCGGGCTGCTCAGCGGCTGCGCGCTGGCCGCGCGGGCGCTGGCACCGCAATGCAAGGTGTACGGTGTGGAGCCCGAGGCGGGCAATGACGGACAGCAGTCCCTGCGCAGCGGCGCCATCGTGCACATTGAAACCCCGCGCACGATTGCCGACGGCGCGCAGACGCAGCACCTGGGCCAGTACACCTTTGAAGTGATCCGGCGCGACGTGGACGCAATCGTGACGGTGACCGATGCACAGCTGGTGGATGCCATGCGCTTTTACGCGCAGCGCATGAAGCTGGTGGTGGAACCCACAGGCTGCCTGAGCCTGGCCGCCGCATGGCATGCCGGGCTGGACCTGCGCGGCAAGCGCGTGGGCATCATCGTGAGCGGCGGCAACGTAGACTTGGCGCGTTACGCGCAACTGTTGACACCATGAACCTGACCCCGCAAGAGACAGAAGCCATTGAACGCGCCACGCTGGACGCGGTGCCGCCCGAGCGTGCCGCCCGCATGGGCCGGTGGCTGGTGAACCTGGACCCGGGGACGGTGGGTCGTGCCCACAGCGCCGTTCCGCTGGACCATACCGCCACTGACGCGCGTGTGGTGCAGCCGATCGAAGCCGTCTATCAACAGGCCGGCCTGGGCGCGGTGTTCCGCGTACCCACGGCCAAGCCCTTCGTGGCGGTGCGCGCCGAGCTGCTGGCCCGGGGCTATGTGCGCAGCAAGCCCACCAGTGTCTTTACCGGGCGCATTGCCCGTATGGCCGGGGTGTCTGACGGCGCGGCCGTCCAGCTGCTGGACAAGCCCGACGACGGCTGGCGCGCCGTGTTCCTGGGCGAGGGGTTCGACCCTGTGGACGGGGCCAGCCGTGTACAGATCATGGAGCGGGCGCAGAACGCCGTGTTTGCCTGCGTGCGCGTGGACGGCCAGACCGTGGCGGCGGGCGCGGGCAGCTTCAGCCACGGCTGGGCCAGCGTGCATGGCATGCGCACGCTGGCGCCGTTTCGCGGCCAGGGATTCGGCAGCCAGATCCTGGCGGCCGTCGCGCGCGAGGCGCAGCGACGTGACATCATGCGCGCCTTCCTGCAAGTGGAAAGCGCCAACACCCGCGCCCAGACGCTGTACCGGCGCGCCGGTTTTGCGCTGGCGTGGGAGTATGCGTACTGGTCTGCACCAAGGAGCTGAGAGACGGCATGGCAGCACCCTGCAAAAGTAAAGCACCACGTTGCTTTTGCATCACACGGATCAACCGCTGATACCGCCCACCGTCAGGTGCAGCACCCGGTCCGCCCGCTGCGCCGCACTTTCCGAATGCGTCACCAGCACCAGCGACGCACCCTCCAGCCGGGTCTGCGCGATCAGCACGTCCATCACCCTGGCGGCCGTGGCCGGGTCCAGGTTGCCGGTGGGCTCGTCGGCCAGCAGCAGGGTGGGGCGGTGCACCAGCGCGCGGGCTATGGCCACGCGCTGCAGCTGGCCGCCGCTCAAGGTCTGCGGCAGCCGCGCGCCCAGGCCGCCCAGGCCCACGGCGTCCAGCATGGCTTCCACCCGCGCCGGGTCGGGGCGGCCCAGCAACAGCAGCGGCAGGCCCACGTTCTGCGTCACGTCCAGATGCGGCAGCACGTGAAAGGCCTGGAACACAAAGCCCACTTTCTCGCGGCGCAGCAGCGCGGCCTGCTCCGCGGTCAGCGCCCCCAGGTCGGTGCCGTCCAGCGTGATGCTGCCGGCGTCCCAGGTGTCCAGCGCGGCCATGCAGTTGAGCAGGGTGGACTTGCCCACACCCGATTCACCCACGATGGCCACAAACTCACCGCGTGCCACGGTGAGCGTCACATTGGCAAACACCGTGGTGTCGCCATAGCGTTTGGCCAGGCCCTGGATGACAAGGCTCATGCCAGGGCCTCCACCCGCGCCAGCACCTGGGCCAGTGCATCGGGCGCGTCGCAGGCCACCACCTGGCGCTGCGGCATGCTGCGCAGCCAGGTGATCTGGCGCTTGGCCAGCTGGCGCGTGGCGGCAATGCCGCGCTCGCGCAGCGCGGCCATGGGGTAGGTGCCGTCCAGCGATTCCCAGGCCTGGCGGTAGCCCACGCAGCGCATGCTGGGCAGGTCGGCCGACAGGTCGCCGCGCGCGCGCAGGCGCTGCACCTCATCGACAAAGCCTGCCGCCAGCATGGCGTCAAAGCGCTGCGCGATGCGTTCGTGCAGCCAGGCGCGGTCCTGCGGCTCCAGCGAGATCAGGGCCCTGGGGCTCACAGGCCCGGTGCGCGGCCCGGCCTTGTCACGCTGGTGAAAGGCCGACAGCGGCTGCCCCGTGGTGTGCCAGACCTCCAGCGCGCGCTGGATGCGTTGTGAATCATTGGGCGCGAGGCGCTGCGCCGTCACCGGATCCACCGCCGCCAGTGCCTCATGCAGCGCAGGCCAGCCGCGCTGCTGCGCGTCGGTGGCGATCTGTGCGCGCACCGCCGGGTCGGCCGCGGGCATGGCGTCCAGCCCGTCGAACAGTGCCTTGAAGTACAGCATGGTGCCGCCTACCAGCAGCGGCCGGCGCCCGCGCGCCTGTATCTCGGCCATCAGCCGCGTGGCGTCGGCCACAAACATGGCGGCGCTGTACGCCTGCAGCGGGTCGCGGATGTTGATCAGGTGGTGCGGCACGGCAGCCAGCTCGGCCGCCGATGGCTTGGCCGTGCCGATGTCCATGCCGCGGTACACCAGGGCCGAGTCGACGCTGATGATCTCCACCGCAAAACGCTGCGCCAAGGCCAGCGCCGCAGCGGTCTTGCCGCATGCGGTGGGGCCTGCGATGCACAGGGGCGAGAGTGTCATTTCGCGGCCGCCATGGCCGGGTGCGACACATGGCCCCAGCGTTGCACCGGCCCCCAGGCGATCAGTGCAATCACCACCGTCCAGAACCAGATGCCGTTGATGAGCGGGAACACTGTGTCGTCAATGCGCCCGCCCAGCCAGGCGCCAATGGCAAATGCCACCACCGTGAGGAAGAAGCCCGACAGCGCCGACGCCGCGCCCGCCATCTGCGGGAACGGTGCCACGGCGCCTGTCTGCGTGCACGGCTGGTGGATGCCGTGGCCCACCATGAACAGATACTGCGGCAGCAGGAACGCCCACCAGGTGTGCACACCCGACAGCGCCAGCAGCCCCATGATCGTGCCGCCTGTCAGGCTGATGGCGGCGCCCACCTTCACCGCGCCTTGCAGGCCCACGCGGGCCAGCAGCCGGCGGCACATGAAGGTGCCGGCGATGTACGCCAGCGACGCCGTGGCCATGGCCACGCCATACATCGGTCGCGACACGCCATAGACGTTCAGGAACACAAACGCCGATGCCGCCAGAAAGGTGAACAGCCCGCCATAGGCCGCCGCCTGCAGCCCCGCCCAGGCCAGAAAGCCCGGGTGGCCGGCAATGCGCACCCAGTTGCGCATGAGTGATTCGAAATGCAGCGGCGTGCGCTGGCGCGCCGTTTCTTCAAACCGCAGCATCAGCAGCACCAGCAGCACCCCGCCGAACACCGCCAGCGTGGCCAGCGACCAGCGCCAGCCCACCAGCGGCGCCAGCAGCCCGCCCGACAGCGGGCTCAGGCAGGCGATCACGCCCAGCCCGCCCAAGGAGCGGGCCATCACCCGCGCGCCCTCGGCCGGCGCATACAGGTCGCGGATGATGGCGCGCGCGCACATCACCGCCGCGCCCATGGCCGCGCCCTGTACCGCGCGCGTGACGATCAGCCATTCGATGCTGGTGGCCAGCGTGTTGGCCACACCCGCCAGCGTGTACAGCGCCATGCCGCCCAGCAGGATGGGCCGGCGGCCAAAACGGTCGGACAGCGGCCCGAAGACGAGTTGCGAGAGGCCAAAGCACAGCAGCAGCGCCGTCAGCGTGAGCTGGCCCTGGCCCACGCTGGCACCCAGCTCGGTGGTGAGCGCGGGCAGGGCGGGCAGGTACAGGTCGGTGGTGATGGGCTGGATGCCCAGCAGCAGGGCCAGCAGCAGCACCACGAGGCCGGGGGACATGGCCTTGGCGGCGGGTTCAGACATCCGCTCTAGGTTAGCAGAACACCCGCCGGCGCCGCGCCGGGCGCGGCCCACAGTGGCGCCCCACCGGCGTCCAGGTGCGTCAGGTACAGACGCAGGTCAAATTCCAGCTGGTGGTAGGCCGGCTCCATGTGGGTGCACAGGCTGTAGAAGGCCTTGTCGTGCGCTTTCTCGCGGATGTGGGCCAGCTCGTGCACCGCAATCATGCGCAGGAATTCCGCCGGGCCGTCCCTGAACAGCGCGGCCACGCGGATTTCGCGCCTGGTCTTGAGCTTGCTGCCCTGCACGCGCGACACGGTGGTGTGCGTGCCTAAAGCGTGGGCCACCACATGCAGCTTGCCATCAAAGCACACCTTGCCCAGCGGTTCGGAGCTGCGCAGGTACTCGGCCTTCAGCGCCATCACGTAGTCGTAAAGCGCGCGGTCGTTGCGCACGCCGTGGGCGTTGGGGTACTTTTGCGCCAGCACGGTGCCCAGGCGGCCCTGGTCTGCCAGCTGCTGCGCCTGTGCCTGCAGGGCCGCCGGGTAGCCGCCCAGGTATTTCACGGCGCCAGGCTGAACAGCCGCGCGATGGCTTCGCGGTACTGCGGCTGGCCCACCGAATTGGTGTTGTAGTGGGAGCCGCCTTCAACCAGCACGAATTCCTTGGGCCCGCGCGCGGCTTCGAACAGCTTGCGGCCCAGCGCGGGCAGGATCAGGCGGTCTTCGCTGCCGTGCACCACCAGCAGAGGCGAGCCGATTTTTGTGACCTTGCGTTCAGAGTCAAAGCGCTGGGTGATCAGCGGACCCAGCGGCAGCCAGCCCCACTTCATCGTGCTGGCCACGTCGGGAATGGAGGTGAAGGTGCCCTCGACCATCACGCCGCGCTCGTCGCTGACCTGGGCCGCCAGGTCGATGGCGATGGCGCCGCCCAGTGAATGGCCGAAGATGTAACGTGGGGTTTTGGGGTGCTGCGCGGCCAGCCAGTCCCAGGCGGCGCGGGCGTCTTCGGCGGCCATGGTCTCGCTGGGCAGGTCTTGGGTGCTTTTGCCAAAGCCGCGGTAATCAATGGCCAGCACCGAAAACCCCAGATCCTGCATGCGCCGGATGCGCATGGCCGATCCGGTCACGTTCCAGCGCGCGCCATGCAGGTACAGCAGCACGGGGGCGCCGGGGCGCTCGGCCGCCAGCCACAGGCCGTGCAGCCGGGTGGGCTGGCCGGTTACGCGCGAGTCAAAGTTGATCCAGACGTCCTGCATGCCTTCGGCCATCGACGCGCCACCCCAGCTGCGGTCGCTGGGCTGGAAGATCCAGGCGCGCTGCTTTTCGTCCAGCGTGGCGCAGCCGGCCAGCAGGCCCAGCGTCAGGGCAAAAGCGGTGAAGAGGTGCCAGCGTTTCATGAGCCTGACTGAGTGCCCTGCGCGGGGAAAAGTTCAAACCCCCCCGACGATACCGCCACCGCCGCGAATTCGCGCCGGTAGGCTCCCGGTGTCACGCCCACACGGCGGCTGAACTGCCGGGTGAAATGGGCCTGGTCCGAAAAGCCGCAGACAAACCCGGTCTCGGCGGTGGCCATCGGGCTGTGCACCAGGTACCAGGCGGCGGCGCGGCAGCGCGTCTGGGCCAGCACTTCGGTGTAGGTCAGGCCCTGGGCGGCCAGCTCGCGTTGCAGGCTGCGCGGCGGCTTGCCCAGCTGGTGCGCAGCCTGCGCCAGCGCCGGTGTATCCATCAGGTCTGCCAGCAGCAGCCGGCCCAGGGCCTGCGCCGGCCCCGGCACGCACGGCACGGCCGCCTCCAGGGGCGCCGACTGTACCGGCGCGCCCGCGGTGGCTGGCGTCTGCCCCTCCCATTGCAGCCGCCACTGGGCAGTCTGTCCGCTGGCGACCAGCGCCTGCAGCGCGGCCTCGTCCGCGTCGGGCCACACCGGGATGCCTGCGATGCACACGCGCAGCCCCTGTACGCCGGCCTCCCCCAGGGCGGCCGCCAGCACGCCCAGCACCACCAGGTTTTCATGCGGCAACGGGGGCTCGCGGGCATGCAGCGACAGGTGCGACACCGCCAGCCCGGCGTCCAGCGCCCGTACCTGCACCCGGTGGCGTGAATGGACGTAGCGCTCCAGCCGGCACCAGCGCTCCAGCAGGGCTGCGGGGCTGCGGCTGGCCGCCAGCGCCTGATGCACCGGGTCGCCGCGGATGGCCGGCACGCCGCGGCCCAGCCGCACCAGCGCAGCCCAGCCGCCCTGGGCGGCGGCGGCCTGCACCAGCCGGCGTTTGTCGGCCAGCGCCACGCGCGCGCCGGCCGTGGGCATGGCGGGCACCTCCAGCCCCAGCTGCTGCATGCCGGCACGCAGGATGCGCACCATGGCGGCGCTGGCAAAGTCGTTCATGGCCGCAGTATCCATGCCTTCAGCGTTTTTCAGCCCGCCTCAGCGCGCCAGCGCCTGCAGCACGTCCGCCGGGCGCACCGGCACCCGGCTGAAGCGGTGGCCGGTGGCATGGCGCAGTGCGTTGGCGATGGCGCCCGCGCCCGCCACCATGGCGGTTTCACCGGCGCCCGAGGGGGCCTGGGTGCTGTCGATGAGCGTGATGTCCAGCGTCCCGATGTCGGCCATGCGCGGCACAGGCGCCTGCGCAAAGGTGCCGGCGCGCACCTGGCCCTGGCTGAACGGCAATTCCTCCATCAGCACGGTGCCGATGCACCAGACCAGGTTGCCTTCGGTCTGTGCGCGGACCTGGTCGGGGTTGATCACGCGGCCGCAGTCGTGGGCGCACCACATCGCGCGCACGCGCACGGCGCCGGTGACGCGGTGCACCTCCACCTCGGCCACGGCGGCGGCGTAGCTCGCGCCCTTGTAGATGCCGCCGGCCAGGCCGCGCCCCAGCAGAACGTCCGGCTGGGGGGCGGCGCCGCCGCGCAGCGGCTGGTGCCAGCCGGCGGCGCGGGCGGCTTGCTGCAGCACGGCGACCAGCCGGGGGTCGTCCAGGTGGCGCAGGCGAAAGGCCAGCGGGTCCATGCCTGCGGCAAGGGCGCATTCGTCAATCGCGCTTTCCATGGCCAGCAGGTTGGGCGCCGCGCCCAGGCCGCGCCAGGGGCCGGTCAGCACGTCCAGGCGCGTCAGGTCGTACTCCACGCGCTGGTGCGCGCACCGATAGGGCAGGGCGCTGCCGCGCGCCACGCCGGCGTCACCGGCAAAGCCGGCCAGGCGCTGCAGCCAGGGCGGCATGGCCGCACCCGTGAGCAGGATGTGGCTGCTGGAAAACGCATGCCACCAGCCGGTGAGGTGCCCGTCCTGCACCCGCGCGCGCACCCGGTGGCTGGACGGCGGGCGGTGAAACGCCTGGGCCAGCTCCTGCGTGCGCGTCCATTGCACCTTGACGGGCCGTCCCAGTGTGTGGGCCAGCACCGCCGCCTCCAGCTCCACGGTGCACAGGGTCTTGCCGCCAAACGCGCCGCCCAGGCGCATGCCGTGCAACACCACCCGCTCGGGCTGCAGACCCAGCGCCCGGGCCACGACGTCGCGCTGGTAGAACGGGTCCTGCGCGCCGGCCCAAAGCGTCAGCGTGCCGTCGTGCCATTGGGCCACGGCCGCACGCGGTTCCATGGCGTGGTGCGGCGCGGCGGGCACTTGCAGGCGCAGGTCCACCGTCCAGGGCTGGGTGTCGTCCAGCGTGCCCTGGCGCTGCACGTGGGCCAGCGCGCCGCGCGCCAGACGGGGCGCCACGTCGATCTGCTGCGCCAGGCTGCGGGTGTCGGTGGGGGCGTCCATCGCCCATTCGGTGGCCAGGGCGGCTTCCATCCGGTCCAGCGCGCCGGGTGTGCGCGCCACGATGGCCAGGCCCTGCGCATTGCACAGGGTGAGCCGGCTGTCCTGCAGCACGGCGCCAAAGCCCGGCACGGCGCGCGCTGCGGCCTCGTTCCAGCGCAGCGGCCGCGACGCCCGCTCGGGCGACAGCGGCGCGCGCAGCACCCGCGCATACACCATGCCCTCGCGCCGCACATCGGCGGCGTACAGCGGCTGGCCGGTCACGATGCCCCGGCCCTGCACCTGCGCGGCGGCCCGGCCCGTCCAGCGTGCGCCGGCGCTGAACGATCGCAGCTGCGCCGGCGGGATCTCCTGCGCGCGCAGCACGCCGCTGCGCTGGCCGGCGGCCAGGGCCAGACGCAGGCTGGCACAGGCCTGCGCCAGCGGCAGGGCATAGTCCTTGACCGACTCGCTGCCCACCGTGCCTTTGACCCGGCTGATCTGCGCGGTGTCAATCAGGCGCACCTGCACTGCGTCCCATTCGGCGCCCAGCTCGTCGCAGGCGATCTGCTTGAACGCCGTGGCAATGTTCTGGCCCATTTCGGCGCGTGGCAGGTGCACGGTGTAGCGGCCCGCATCATGGCGAACCCAGCCGGTGGCGTCGTCCAGGCTGGGCGTGGGCCGCTTCGGTATCACCGGCACCAGCGAACAGCCCGGCAGGACCACGGCGAGCGCGCCCGCGCCAGCCGCCACAAAGGCGCGGCGCTTCATGGCCGGCCCCCTGCCGGCAGCGCCGCCGCGCGGTGGATGGCGGCGCGCACACGCTGCTGCGTGCCGCAGCGGCACAGGTGGCCTGCCAGCGCGGCGTCAATCTGTGCATCGGCGGGTCGGGGCGTGGCGCGCAGCAGGGCCACGGCCGCCATGATCTGGCCGGCCTGGCAATAGCCGCACTGGGCCACGCTTTCGTCCAGCCAGGCCTGCTGTACCGGGTGCAGGCGGTCCCCGCTGGCCAGGCCTTCCACCGTGGTCACGGCGCGCCCCACGGCCTGGCTCACGGGCAGCAGGCAGGCGCGCTGCGGCTGGCCGTCCAGCAGCACGGTGCAGGCGCCGCACAGGCCGGTGCCGCAGCCGTATTTGGGGCCGCACAGGCCCAGGTGTTCACGCAGCACCGCCAGCAGGGTTTCGTCCTGCCACGCCGGGTCGACCGCATGGGCGGCCTGGTTGATGTTGAGGTTCATGCAAGCTCCTGTGGGGAGCTTCCAGTCTGCCCAGACAGGCGCGGCCTGTATTGAACAATTGCGCCAGCGCAGGCGCCTGCGCCAACGACGGCCCGTGGTGTCAGCGCCCGCGCATGAACAGCGCGTCCAGCTCGCGCACCGTGAGCTGCCGCCAGGTGGGGCGGCCGTGGTTGCACTGGTCGGACCGCTCGGTTTCTTCCATCTGGCGCAGCAGGGCGTTCATTTCATCCAGCGTGAGCTTGCGGTTGGCGCGCACCGCACCGTGGCAGGCCATGGTGCCCAGCAGTTCGTTCTGCGCGCGCTGGATCACGGTGGAGGCGTCGTGCTGGGCCAGCTCGGCCAGCACGCTGCGCGCCAGCTCCACCGCGTCGCCCTGCGCCAGGGTGGTGGGCACGGCGCGCACGGCCAGCGTCTTGGGCGAAAACGGCGTGATCTCCAGGCCCAGCGTGGCCAGGGTGTCGGCGCTGCCTTCGGCCGTGGCCACCTCCTGCGGTGTGGCGGCAAACGTGGCCGGGATCAGCAGCGGCTGGCTCTGGATGGCATGGGCGTCCATCTGCGCCTTGAGCCGCTCGTACACGATGCGTTCGTGGGCGGCGTGCATGTCCACAATGACCAGGCCCTGGGCGTTCTCGGCCAGGATGTAGATGCCCTGCAGCTGGGCGATGGCGCGACCCAGCGGCCAGTCGCCCGCGGGCAGCGGGGCGGGGGTTTCAGCCGCCACCGGCGCGCCCGCCGGCGCGCGCGGCTGCCACAGCGCGGCCACGTCGGACACGATATGCCCCGGGGCCGGCGCCGGCGCAAAGTACATGGTGGCCTGCGCGGCGGGTGCCTGCGGCGCGGGCCAGGGCGCATGGGCGGTGCCTGCGGCCGCCGTGGCCTGCGCGTCGGCCCCGGTAGCGGCGGTGAGTGCGGCAGAAGCAGCGGCCGCGGCAGCGCGCGGCGCGGCCAGCGCATTTTCCACCGCATGGCGCACAGCCTGGTGAACCTCGCGGCTGTCGCGAAAGCGCACCTCGATCTGGGTCGGGTGGACGTTGACGCCCCCCCGGGCCGGGTCCATCTCCACATACAGCGCGTACACCGGCTGGCGGTGGCCGTGCAGCACGTCTTCGTAGGCGCTGCGGGCCGCGTGGGTGAGC
>JBEIPU010000042.1:0-25362 GCA_040376925.1 Caenimonas sp.
CCGCGCCAGGAATGGTCGCGCCCGGCCTGCATGGTCATGGGCGCCAGGCCCCGGTTGACCATGATGACGGATTCGGGCTTGTGGCTGGACAGGCGGATGGCTTCGTCCAGCAACGGCTTGTATTCCACCACCTTGCCGCCGCGCGAACCGGCGTCGGCGCTCACGATGAGTTTGGGCGCTGCATCCTCAATGCGCGAGGCCAGCGACACACTGGCAAAGCCGCCAAACACCACCGAATGGATGGCCCCGATGCGTGCACAGGCCAGCATGGCAAACGCGGCCTCGGCAATCATGGGCATGTAGATCAGGACGCGGTCGCCCTTTTGCACGCCCAGGCCCTTGAGCATGGCGGCCGCGCGCTGCACCTCGGTGTGCAGTTCGCGAAAGGTGTAGGTCTTTTCCTGGCCAGTTTCAGTGGACACGTAGATCAGCGCGGCCTGGTCGGCGCGGTCTTTCAGGTGCCGGTCCACCGCGTTGTGGCACAGGTTGGTGGTGCCCCCCTTGAACCAGTGCGCAAACGGCGGGTTGCTCCAGTCACAGATCTGCTGCGGTGGGGTTTGCCAGTCAATCAGCTTCGCCTGTTCCGCCCAAAAGGCTTCGGGGTTTTCCAGCGATTGGCGGTGGAAGTCTGCAAATGGGGTCATGCCTGTGTCTCCGTTACTTGCGTCAGCAATCTGAATTCATAATTATTCATGATGGTCTTGCGGGAAACTGACTTTCTGGGCGAACGAACAAACAGCGCAAACAACACGCCTATTTGATCAAGCCCTGCACAGGCTTGAATTGCGGATGCTCCGCAGTCCTCAGCCACTCAAACGCCACCATCTCGGTCGTCACCAACTCAGCCCCCGCCCCTGCCAACCGGTCAAAAGCTGCATCGCGGTTGCGCTCGGTGCGGGAACTGCAGGCATCGGTGACCACCCACACCTCAAACTCTTCCTGCAGCAGATCCAGCGCGGTCTGCAGCAGGCACACATGCGTCTCGCAGCCTGCGATGACGATGGTATTGCGCCCCGGCTCCTGCTGCGGCGGCGGCTTTTGCAGGTGCCTGGGCAGGCTGCGTGCATTGCCACCCTGCGGCTGGCGTACCGGCGGACGCAGCCAGTCGGCCAGGCCGTCGGCCACCGCGCTGAAATGCATCTTGGCCAGCGTGCGACTGCACAGGGCACGCACGGCGGCGTCGTTGGGGCCCAGCCTGTCAGGGTTCTGCTCGGTGCCGAACACAGGCACTTCCAGCATCTGCGCCATCTGGCCCAGGCGCGCGGCATTGGCCAAGACGAGCGGGCCTTCGTGGATGGCGGGCATCAGGCGGCCCTGGTAGTCAACCAGGACCAGTTGGGAATCGTCGGCGTCCAGCAGCATGGGTTTCCTTCGGGGGTTGCCCCGATTATTCCCTGCCTCGGCCGCTGCGGCGCCGATGGGTCAGCGCGACGGGGCCATGGACGGCAGGCGCTGTATCGGCGCCAGCGGCGCGGGCACCGTGGGCGGGACCTGCGCCAGCGGCGCCAGCGGCGCGGGCCGCGAATGGCGCTCGCGCTCCAGCGTCAGGTAGCGTTCATGCTCGGCCTGCTGCTGGATGCGCTCCTGCACCAGCGTGCGCTGGCTCGAATAGGCCTCAAGCAGGCCGTCGGGCTCACAGTCCAGCTGCGTCACCCCCACATGGGGGACCATGACGATCTCGCTGTCGCCTGCGTCGTATTCAATGCAGCCCGGGCGACCCAGCACCCGGTCGATGGCCTGGCAGGCCTTGTCGCGCGGCACGCCCGGCAGCAGCAGGACAAACTCGGCGGGCGCGGTGCGCGCCACGATACCGCGCTCACCGGCAATCGCATTGAGCTTGCGCACCAGCCGCGCCATGACCTTGCGGCTGGTCTGGCGGCCATAGATGGTGCGCACCTCCTGCAGGTCGGCGCAGTCCATCACGACCAGGGTGACCGGCTTGTGGTCGGCCGCGCAGTCGTGCAGTGCCTCGGTACCGCGCGCCAGCAGGCCTTCCAGGTTGTACAGGCCGGTGCTGGCATCCATCTGGCTGCGCTCGATGGCCTCGTCCGCGCGCCGCATGGCCACGCCAAAGCGCATGGCCACACCGAGCGGGAAAATCGCCAGGAAGCCCAAAGGCGCCGCCAGCGTGGCCCAGTCTGCCGTGCCGTTGTGCCAGGCCGCAGCCACGAATGCGGCCATTGCCGAGCCCACCAGCGCCACACCCCAGGCCGGCTTGAGCATGAAGGCGTAGTACAGCGTGGTGATGGACAGCCAGAAAAAGAAAACGCCGCCGGCAGCGTCCACAGCCATGTGGGCCTGCGTGTTCAGCACAAAGGAGCCGGCGACCAGCGCCAGCGCGCGAATGAACATTTCGGCCTGGTAGTGGGCCGGACGCAGGTCGCAGCATTTGGCGATCAGCGCGGCATAGATGACAAACAGCCACAACGCAGTGTCGCCTCGCAGCACGGCCGCAGCAATCCACGCGGTGTACAGCGCGATCGAGCCGGCAATCCACGGCTCCAGACGGCGCATGGTGTAGGTGATCCAGTCGTGACGGAAAGCCTGCGGCACGCGATCCGGGTCGTTGGCGCGCCCGGCAGCCATGCCCGTACCCGTTCCTGTCCCAGTGTTGATGCTCATGATGTGACCCCACGGGCACGACGTTCGCGCCCCGGGGTTCATCAGAACAGAAGCGCTTGTCCGCGCATTAGGGCTTTGGTCGGCCAGCCTTAGGCAAATTCCCTAAGGCACCGGGCCGGCCAGGGGCTCGTGTACCAGCAGCCAGTACACCTGCAGGCGCTGCACCTGCTCAATGAACCGGCTGAAGTCCACCGGCTTTCGCACATAACTGTTGGCACCGCTTTCCAGGCTGGCCACCACGTCCTCTTCTTCGCTGGATGACGTCAGGATCACCACCGGCACCAGGCGGGTGCGCGCGTCCTCGCGGATGCGGCGCAGCACCTCGATGCCGTTCAGTCGCGGCAGCTTCAGGTCCAGCAGCACCAGTGCCGGCACGTCGCGCGCGTCGCGCCCCGCATGCACGCCGGTGCCAAAGAGGTAGTCCAGCGCCTGCAAACCGTCACTGGCGACGACAACCTCGTTGAGCACGTTGTTTTCGGCCAGCGTCATCAGAGTGAGTTCCTGGTGATCAGGGTTGTCCTCAACCAGCAGAATGCGGCTGTTCTTCATGGGCCGGCCCTCCTTTCAGGGTGAACTGGAATGTGGCGCCCTGGCCGGGCGCCGATTGCGCCCAGACCCGGCCGCCATGGCGCGTGATGATGCGGTGCACCGTGGCCAGGCCGATGCCGGTGCCTTCAAATTCAGACGCCGCGTGCAGGCGCTGGAAGGCCTTGAACAGCTTGTCGGCATAGGTCATGTCAAAGCCTGCACCGTTGTCGGCCACAAAAAAGACGGTTTCGCCGCCATCGCCCTGGCGGCAACCCACCTGGATGGCCGGGGCCGCCGCGCGGGCGCTGAACTTCCAGGCATTGCCGATCAGGTTTTCCAGCACGATGGTCAAAAGCCGGGAATCGCCCACGCACGGCAGCGGCGATTCGATGTCCACCTGCACCACCTGGTCGGGATGGCGCGCGCGCAGCTGCTCCACCACGTGGTGGGCCCGGGGCGCCAGGTCCATGGGCTGGACGGTGATCTCGGTGCGCGTCACGCGCGCCAGCGACAGCAGGTCGTCGATCAACTGGCTCATCTGCTGCGTGTTGGCACGGATGCGGCTCAGGTAATGCTGGGCCTGCGCATCCAGGGCGCCCGCATAGCGCGCCGACAGCGCGCGGCCAAAGCCGTCGATCACCTGCAGCGGCGCGCGCAGGTCGTGAGACACCGAGTACGAGAACGACTCCAGCTCCCGGTTGGCCAGCGCCAGCTCGGCGGTGCGCTCGTGCACCCGCTGCTCCAGCGTTTCATTGAGGTGGCGCATGGCCGCCTGCACCTGCTGGCGCTCGGTGATGTCGTGCGCGAGCACCATGCGGGCCGCCCGGCCGTCAAATTCCAGCACGTGCGAGGAAACCTCCACAACGATGATGCGGCCGTCCTTGAGACGGTGGCGCCATTCGCGCGGCCGGCTCAGTGCCGGCGCGTCGGCCAATTGCAGTGCGGCATGCAGGGCCGGCAGGTCTTCCTCGGGCCGGATGTCATCCAGCGTCATCGCCAGAAATTCGTCGCGCGTGTAGCCGTAGTGCAACAGCGCGGCGTCATTGACCGTGAGAAAGCGCAGCGTCTGCAGGTCGTACACCCACATCGGATGCGGGTTGGATTCAAACAGCGTGCGGTACCGGCGCTCGCTGTCGCGCAGGGCCTGCTCGGCCTGCCAGGCCGCCGTGATGTCCGACACCACCAGCACGCAGCCCACGACCTGACCGTCCTGGTCGCGCAGCGGCCTGGCGCTGGACTGCACGATCTTCTGCACGCCGTCGCTCCATGCGCCGCGGTACATGTGGCGAAACGCATCCACGTTCTCGCCGCGCAGTGCCCGCGCGGTGGGCCGCTCCTGAGCCGCGATGGGGGTGACGCCGTCCAGCTGATAAAAGCCGTACTCCTGCGACGAAACAGCCAGCGGGTCCTTTTCGCGGTTCATGCGCGCGATGCCCGGCGCGATCCGCAGCGCCGCGGCATTGGTGTGGATGAAATAGCCGCGGGCGTCGCTCACCAGCACGCCCTCGGCCAGGCTGTCGAACACCGAGGTCAGCAGGTTGCGCTGGGCGCTCATTTCGGCCAGTGCCGCGTCGCGCATCACCGAGCGCTCCATGAGCGAACGCGCCATGTCATTGAAGCGCTGCTCCAGCTCACGCAGCTCGCGCAGGCCGCGCGGACGCGGCGGCTGGTCCAGGCGCAGTTCTTCGCGCTGCAGCGCCCCCACGCGGCGCAACAGGCGGTTGATCGGCGCGGCCAGCACGCGGTCGCCAAAGGCCCACGCGCCGGCGGCCGCCAGCACGGTGATGACCACCAGCGCGGCCAGCTGCTGCCACAGCCGCTGCATGGACGACGCCAGCAGTTCGTCGCGCGACACGCGCCCCGTCACCATGACGCCGCCTTCGCCCGGCTTGCCCACCGGCTCCATCGCATAAATCCAGCGGTCGCCGTTCTGCCCGTCCACGCGCTCCAGCCGCGCCTGGTTCAGTGTGAGGTGCTGGCGCAGGAAGTCGTCCGGAATTTGCGCACCCGGCGCCAGCGGCGACTTGCCGGCCGCGGCCAGCACCGACCCCTTGAGGTCCAGCACCAGCAGCGTGAATTCCGCCGGGATGGACAGCTTGCGCAGTTGCTCGTCCGCCGCCACCAGGTCCAGCGCCGCGAAGATCACGCCGCGCAGCGAACCGTCATCACGGTGGGCCGGCATGGCGAATGCAAGTGATGGCTTGCCGGTGGCGCGCCCGATCATGTAATGCCCCACCGCGAAGCCGCCGGTACGGATGGCCTGCCTGAAATAGGGGCGGTCGCCCGAGAAGACCGGATGGGTCGTGCGCGCGGCGCGGCAGGTGAGGTACCCGGCCGGATCAAGCAGCCCGAAATTGGCGTACCGGCGGTAGCGCTGCTCCAGCGCACGAAAGTACGCTTCACAGTCCTGCGCGCTGCCGCGGAAGACCGGCGGCGCCAGCGCCACCGCGGTGAGCATCTGGCGCGCACCTTCTATGTGCTGCTCCTGGTAGGCCGCCGCCAGCCCCACCAGCGAGCGCAGGCTGGCCTCGGCACGCTCCAGCCGCTGGGCCTGCTCGGCCAGCGAGGCCTGGATCACCACGCCAAACACCGGCACCACTGCAATCAGCACCAGCAAGATCAGGGCCGCGCGCAGCCCGAAGGTTCGTTTCATCAGGTTCCCTGTCGGCCACTCCCGGGCCCACTGGGTGAACCCGCCACGCCGCCACGGTTCTGACGCCCGCGGTCGGCGACCTTTTACGACGCCTGCCCGCAGTGTCGCCTGTGCCGCAGGGCTGTCAAGCCGGGGCGCACCGTAGGAAGAATGTATTGCGCACCCTTGTGGCGCGCGCTGTGGCGCGGATAAACTGGAACCACTGCCCTGCCTTGAACAACGTGACGCCCAATTCACCCGAACCCGCGCAAACCATCCGCCTGCTGTGCGTGGAAGACAGCCCCGACGACATGGAGCTCATGGGCCTGGCGCTGGAGCGGGCCGACCCGACGCGCACCTACCTGATGCACCGTGTGGACGAGGCCGAGACCTTCGCCCAGGCACTGGGTGGCGAAGTGGACGTGATCCTGTGCGACTACAACCTGCCGCGGTTCTCGCCCTATGCCGCGCTGCAGCTGCTCATGGCCCGGCGCTGCACCATCCCGCTGGTGGTGGTCACCCGGGCCATTGGCGAGGAAGCCGCCGTACATGTGCTGCGCTGCGGCGCCAAGGACTACCTGACCAAGGACAAGCTGGGCACGCTGCCCCAGATCATTGATCGGGTGATGGCCGAACGCGCCCGCCTGATCGAGCGTGAACGCATGGCGCGCGAGATAGAGGCGGCCAACCAGCGCCTGCGCATCCTGTCGGCCCGGCTGGTGGTGGCCCAGGAGCGTGAACGCACCCTGATTTCACGCGAGCTGCATGACGTGCTCGGCCAGACGCTGACCGGCATGATGATCCATCTGCATGCGGCACGCCGCTGCGCCGACGCGGCCGGCGCCACCGCCTTCACCGAAACCGCGATGCAGATGGCCCAGGAGGCCGTGAACCAGGTGCGCACGCTGTCGTTTTCGCTGCGCCCGGCCCAGCTGGACCTGCTGGGCCTGGTCGCCGCCGTGCATTCGGCCGCCCAGCGCATTGCCGAGCCCGCGGGCCTGGCCTGGCAGGTCAGCAGCCGCGGCACCGAGCCCAAGCCGCTGCGCGAGACGGCCTCGGTCGTGGTCCGGCTGGTGCAGGAGGCCATGACCAACGTGGTGCGGCACGCAGGTGCCAGCCAGGTGAACGTGCGCCTGCGCTTCCTGCCGGGCGACCGCATCAGCCTGCTGGTGAGCGACGACGGCGTGGGGTTTGACAAGCCCGACATCCTGGACGGGCAACCCAGCGAACGCAACGTGGGCCTGTACGGCATGATCGAGCGCACCGAGCTGGCCGGTGGCCGCCTGAGCATCCGCACCCGGCCCGGGCGGGGCGTGGTCCTGCGCGCGGTACTATGAACACGCTCACCAGATGGATTCACAAGGGGTACGGATGAACGCTGCTGCCACAAGACCGGTCCGGGTTGTTCTTGCGGACGACCATGATCTCGTGCGCTCCGGCATCAAGGCACTGCTGTCGATGATCAAGGACGTGCAGGTCATCGCCGAGGCCCGCAACGGCCAGGAGCTGATCACGCTGACCGAGGAGCTGATGCCCGAGGTCGTGATGACCGACATTTCCATGCCCGGCATGGACGGCATCGCCGCCATTGCACACCTGAACAAGTCGCGACCCCAGGTCAAGCTGCTGGTGCTGTCGATGTACGACACGGTGGACTTCGTCAAGCGCGCGGTGGCCAGCGGCGCCTGCGGCTACCTCATGAAGGACGCGCCGCCGTTCGAGCTGGAGCAGGCGATCCGCAGCGTCATGGCCACGGGCACCTATTTCAGCCCCGTCATTGCTCAGCGGCTGCTGCAGCCCTCGGAGCCCACCGTCAGCGACGAGCTGACCGAGCGGCAAATTGAAATCCTGCGGCTCATCGCCCAGGGCAAGGCGTCCAAGGAAATCGCGTTCGAGCTGGGCCTGAGCCCCAAGACGGTGGACGTGCACCGCGCCCGCATCATGGAGCGGCTGCACCTGAGCGACATCGCCAGCCTCACCCTGTACGCGGTGCGCAAGGGCCTGATCAAGCCCTGAGCACGCCCCGCTGCGCGCCGGCTCAGGGCACGAGCCGCAGCAGCCGGCCGCTGCTGCTGTCGGTCAGCAGGTAAAGCAGGCCGTCGGGCCCCTGGCGCACGTCGCGCACCCGCTCGCCAATGTCGATCCGGTGCTCGCGCACGACCTTGCCGCCGGCCAGCTCCATGCGGTTGAGGTACTGGAATTTCAGCGAGCCCACAAACAGGTTCCCCTTGGACGCCGCGCCATAACGGTCGCTGGTAAGGAACGCCATGCCCGAGGGAGCGATCGACGGCACCCAGTAATGCAGCGGCTGCTCCATGCCGGCGCGGGCGGTCTGGCCGTCGCCGATCTTTCCGCCTCCGTAGTTTTCGCCATAGGTGATTACCGGCCAGCCGTGGTTGGCACCCGCGCGCGGCAGGTTGATCTCGTCGCCGCCCTGCGGGCCGTGCTCATGCGTCCACAGCACCCCGTCGGGCGACAGGGTAGCGCCCTGCAGGTTGCGGTGGCCGTAGCTCCAGATCTCGGGCAAGGCCCCGGCGCGGCCGACAAACGGGTTGTCCCGGGGCACCGTGCCGTCTTTATGGATGCGCACCACCTTGCCGTGATGGTTGTCCAGCGTCTGCGCATTGGCCATCTGGCTGTAGCGGTCGCCCAGCGTCAGGAACAGCGTGCCGTCACGGGCCTCGACGATGCGGCAGCCAAAGTGGTTGCCGCCGCCCACCTTGGGCTTCTGGCTGAAGATGACCTTCACGTTGTCCACCCGCTTCATGTCGGGGGCCAGGCGGGCACTGGCCAGCGCCGTGCCGGCCCCGCCCGCACCGGGCTCGCTGAAGCACAGGTACAGCATGCGGTTCTGCGCAAATGCCCGGTCGGCCACCACGTCCAGCAGGCCGCCCTGGCCGCTGGCCCGCACCTCGGGCAGCCCCGCTACCGGCTCGCCGACGCGGCCATCGGGCTCAATCACCCGCAGCCGGCCGGGGCGCTCGGTCACCAGGAACCGGCCCTCGGGCAGAAAGGCCAGGCCCCAGGGGTTCTGCAGATCGCCGGCCACGGGCTCGGCCCGAAAAGCCTGCGCCTGGGCCGCAGAACCTGCCAGCACACAGGCCGCCCACAGCAACTGTCTGAGCATCGGATTTCCCCTTTTGAACGGACAAGAACGTCCGGCGACTTTAGACGGCCTCGCGCGGCTTGGGGGCTGCGGGGTCATGGGCGTTACATCTTTCTAAAAATAAGGTCCATGAACTCAATGTAAATCAATAACTTATGGTTGAAATCTCACTTGACTTCTAGGTTTTGCACCAGTAACCTCGCTCCCCATGTCCAAATGGTTATGCGTTCTTCTGCTTGCCTGTGCCGGTGCCCATGCAGCACCCGGTGCCCCCGCTGAAGACGACATGACCCAGTTCATGGCCGAAAAGGGCCTGTTCAAGCGTCTGGACGAAGTGCGCCACAACGTAACCGATCGCGCGTCGGACCTGGTTGTGACCGCCATGGGGTTCCTGGGTGTGCCCTACCGCCGCGGCGGCAATTCGGCCGAAACCGGCTTTGACTGCAGCGGCTTCGTGAAAGCCATGTACGAGCAGACCATCGGCCTGGTGCTGCCGCGCCGGGCCAACGAGCAGGCAGCGGCCACCCAGACCATCGACAAGAAAGACCTGCAGCCGGGCGACCTGGTGTTCTTCAACACCATGAAGCGCGCCTTCAGCCACGTGGGCATCTATGTGGGCAATGGCAAGTTCATCCATTCCCCCAAGCCGGGCGCCGAAGTACGGGTGGAAGACATGGGCGTGAGCTACTGGGCCCGCCGCTTTGACGGCGCCCGCCGCGTAAGCACCGGCCCGGCCGACGGCCAGACCGCGGCGCGCTGAGCAGCCGCCCGGGCTGCTGCGTTCTTCAGTCGGGCTTGACCCCGGCGTCCTTGATCACCTTGGCCCACTTGGCCGTCTCGGCCGAGATGAAGGCGTCGAACTCCTCGGGGCTGCCGCCCGCTGCAAACGTGCCCATGGTGTCCAGCCGCGCCCGTGTTTCGTCGCTGCGAATGATCCTGCCCACCTCGTCTGACATGCGTTTGACGATGTCGCGCGGCGTGCCCGCGGGCGCCAGCATGCCGGCCCAGGTGCTGCCGGTAAAGCCGGCAAAGCCCTGCTCGATGAACGTGGGCACATCGGGCACCGCCGGCAGCCGCCGGTCGGCCGACACGCCGATCAGCCGCACCCTGCCCTGTTTGCCGGGGTTGATGAGGCCGGTGGCCGCATCAAAGAACAGCTGGATCTGGCCACCCAGCAGGTCGGTCAGCGCGGGCGCGGCACCCCGGTACGGGATGTGCACCATATAAGTCTTGGTGATGGCCTTGAGCAGTTCGCTGGTCAGGTGCGCGGCTGAGCCATTGCCCGACGAGCCGAAACTCACCTTGCCCGGGTTGGCTCGGGCGTAGTCGATCATCTCGCGCGCGGTCTTGAACGGGGCGTCGTTGTTGACGGCCGCCAGCAGCGGCGAAATGCCCATGAGCGACACGCCCACCAGGTCTTTCCTGGGGTCATACGGCAGCTTGGGATACAGCGTGGTGTTGGCGGCGTACGCCGCAATGACCACGCCAAACGTCGTGCCGTCCGCCGGTGCCTTGGCCACGGCGTCCACGCCAATGATGCTGTTGGCACCCGGCTTGTTGTCGATGGTCACCGTCTGGTTCAGGCTTTTTTGCAGCCCGATCTGCACGATGCGCGCCATCTGGTCGGTGAAGCCGCCCGGCGTGTAAGGCACAACGATGCGGATCGGCCGCGACGGCCAGGCGCCCTGGGCCAGAAGCGGCAGGCCGACCGTGGCAGCAGCGCCGGCGGCGGCTTGCGCAAACCGGCGGCGCGAAATGGAACTAACAGGCATGGCGGGCACTCCTTGGGTTCAGTCGATTCTGCGATGCACCTCGGTTGCGATTGAACGGTGTTTTCCCGTCCATTCAGTTCCGCTGTGCAAGACAGCGATTTGCCGCGTAACATCCGTTCGCGTTCCCGGTCCCCATTGCAAATCCAACTCAGGAGCAAAAGGTATGGCGAGGCTCAATGTCAACGGCGCAGTGCGCGATTTCGAGGCAGAGGGCGACACGCCGCTGCTGTGGGTGCTGCGAGAGCAGCTGGGCCTGACCGGTACCAAGTACGGCTGCGGCATCGCCGCCTGCGGTGCCTGCACGGTGCACATCGACGGCGTGCCCACGCGCAGCTGTGTGCGGCCGGTGTCCACCGTCGGCCCCAATGAAAAGGTCGTCACCATCGAAGGCCTGTCACCCGATGGTTCGCACCCGGTGCAAAAAGCCTGGGTGGCGCTGGATGTGCCGCAGTGCGGCTACTGTCAGTGCGGCATGGTCATGACCGCCACGGCCTTGCTGCGCGACAAGCCGCAGCCGACCGACAAGGACATCGACGAGGCCATCACCAACATCTGCCGCTGCGGTACCTACAACCGCATCCGCGCGGCCATCAAGGTCGTGGCCGCCGGTGGCAACACCAAAACGGCGGGCCTGGCGATCCAGCACACCGACGGGAGCACGACATGAATACCGTTGCAGTGTCCCGCCGCACTTTCCTGTCCACCGCCGCGGCCGGTGGCCTGGTGGTGAGCTTTCACGTGCCGTTTGCCGGTGTGGCCGTGGCCCAAGGTGCCGCGCCCGAGGTGAACGCCTGGGTCGTCGTGCGCCCGGACGACACCGTCGTCATCCGCATTGCCCGCTCCGAGATGGGCCAGGGCACGCTGACCGGCCTGGCGCAGCTGGTGGCCGAAGAGCTGGAATGCAACTGGGCCAAGGTCACTACCGAATACCCCACGCCCGGCCAGAACCTGGCACGCAACCGGGCGTGGGGCAACTTCTCCACCGGTGGCAGCCGCGGCATCCGTGAATCGCACGACTACGTGCGCAAGGGCGGCGCCACGGCCCGCGCCATGCTGATGCAGGCGGCCGCCGACGAATGGAAGGTGCCGGCAGCCGAATGCAGCGCCGCCAACAGCGTCATCACCCACACGCCCACGGGCCGTACCACCACCTACGGCAAGGTGGCCACGGCAGCCTCCAGGCTCACACCGCCCGCCGACGTGAAGCTCAAGGACCCCAAGGACTGGAAGCTGGTGGGCAAGCGCCTGGCCCGGCTGGACACCCTGGAGAAGGTCACGGGCAAGCAGATCTATGGCGCCGACCTGGTGCTGCCGGGCATGCTGAACGCCGCGATCAAGGACTGCCCGGTGTTTGGCGGCAAGGTGAAAAGCTTCAACGCCGCCGCCATCGACAAACGCCCCGGCATCAAGAAGGTGGTGCGCGTGGGCGACAGCGCCGTGGCCGTGGTGGCCGACACCTGGTGGCGCGCCAAGACCGCGCTGGACGCGCTGCCGATTGAGTGGGACCTGGGCGAGCACGCCAGGGCATCCAGCGAAGAATTTTCCAAGGTGCTCAAAGCCGCGCTGGACGCACCCGAAGCCGCCGTGGGCAACAGCAATGGCGATGCGAAAGCGGCGCTGGCGTCGGCCGCGCGCAAGGTCGAGGCGGTGTATTCGTACCCGCACCAGAACCACGCGACCATGGAGCCCATGAACGCCACCGCCCGCTACACCCCCGAGCGCTGCGAAGTCTGGACACCCACGCAAAACGGCGAGGCCGCACTGGCGGCAGCGTCTGAAGCCTCCGGCCTGCCAGCCGCCAGATGCGAGGTCTACAAGCTGCACCTGGGCGGCGGCTTTGGCCGGCGCGGCGCGGTGCACGACTGGGTGCGCCAGGCGGTGGACATCGCCAAGCAGATGCCCGGCGTGCCGGTCAAGCTGCTGTGGAGCCGCGAGGAAGACATGCTGCACGGCCGCTACCACCCCGTCACGCAGTGCAAGCTGACGGCGGGGCTGGACGCGCAGAACAACATCACCGCGCTGCACATGCGCATTGCGGGCCAGTCCATCCTGGCCGGTGTGTTCCCGCAGAACATCCGCAACGGCGTGGACCCGGTGATGTTCCAGGGGCTGAACGCGGGCGGGCCCGAGGCCGCCATCGGCTACAGCTTCCCCAACCTGCTGGTGGACCATGCCATGCGCAACCCGCATGTGCCCCCGGGCTTCTGGCGCGGCGTGAACCTCAACCAGAACACCATCTACCTGGAATGCTTCCTGGACGAAGTGGCCGCGGCCACCCGCCAGGACCCGCTGGCGTTGCGCCGCAAGCTGATGGACAAGCACCCCAAGCACCTGGCCGTGCTGAACGCCGTGGCCGAGCGCGTGAAATGGGGCACGCCGGCGCCGGATGTGAACGGGCAGAAGGTGTTCCGCGGCCTGGCGCAGACACACGGCTTCGGCAGCTATGTGGCGGCCTGTGCCGAGGTGTCTGTCACCGCCGACGGCCAGCTCACGGTGCACCGCATCGTGGCGGCCACCGACCCGGGCTACGCCGTCAACCCGCAGCAGATCGAGGCGCAGGTGGAAGGCTCGTTCGTCTACGGCCTGTCGGCGGCGCTGTTTGGTTCGTGCACGGTCAAGGACGGGCGCATCGAGCAGGACAACTTCAGCACCTACCCGGTGATGCAGATGCGCCACATGCCCAAGGTGGAAACCATCGTGGTGGCCTCGGGCGGCTTCTGGGGCGGCGTGGGCGAGCCCACCATTGCCGTGGCCGCGCCCGCGGTGCTCAACGCGATCTATGCCGCCACCGGCCGGCGCATCCGCGACCTGCCGCTGAAGGACCAGAATCTCAAGCGGGCCTGATGCCCATGCCCTGTGCCGCGCTGGCCCTGTCCCTGCTGACCCTGCTGGGCGCCCTGTCGGCGCCGGCTGCGGCGCAGGTGGCGCCCTGGCGCGCTACGGGCGACGGCATCACGCAGCCGCTGACGGCCGTGCCGGGGGACGCCACCCGCGGCCGCGCCATCGTGGCCAACCGCCAGCAGGGCCTGTGCCTGCTGTGCCACAGCGCGCCCATGCCCGAGGAGCGCTTCCAGGGCAACCTGGCGCCGCCGCTGGACGGCGCGGGCAAACGCCTCAGCGCCGCGCAGCTGCGCCTGCGCATGGCCGATTCGCGCCAGGTCAACCCCGGCTCACTGATGCCGCCCTACCACCACACCGGCGGCCTGGTGCAGGTGGGCCGCGCCTTCAGCGGCCAGCCGATCCTGAATGCGCAGCAGGTGGAAGACGTGGTGGCTTACCTGGTGACGCTGCAATGAAGGCGGTGACAACCCGGCCCACACGCCGCCAGGCCCTGGGCGCCGGCGCCGCGCTGGCCGGCTGGGTGACCCTTGGCCCCGCGCTTGCGCAGGGCGACGAACTCGCCGCCGCCGTGCGGCAGTTCACCGGCGGCGCGCCGGTGCAAACCGGCCGGGTGCGGCTGGACATCGCGCAGCTGGTGGACAACGGGAACACGGTGCCGATGGCCGTGTCAGTCGATTCACCCATGACGGCCGCCGACCATGTGGTGGCGATTGCCGTCTTCAATGAACGCAACCCGCAGCGCGAGGTGGCCCAGTTCACGCTGGGCCCGCGCGCCGGCAAGGCGCAGGTGGCCACCCGCATCCGCCTGGCCACCTCGCAGAAGCTGGTGGCGGTGGCGAGGATGTCGGATGGCAGCCACTGGCAGCAGACGGTGGACGTGATCGTGACGCTGGCGGCCTGCATTGAAGGCGATGTGGCCCCATGACGGTTCGCACGCTCATCAACATGCCCAAAACCGCGCGCCGCGGCGAGCTGATCGAGATCCGTGTGACCATTGGCCACCCGATGGAAACAGGCTACCGACCGGGCGCCGACGGCAAGCGCCTGCCGCGCGACATCATCCAGCGCTTCAGCTGCCGCTACGACGGCGAAACGGTTTTTTCCGCCACGCTGTACCCCGCCATCTCGGCCAATCCGTACATCGCGTTCCACACGCTCGCCACACAAAGCGGCACACTCGAATTCCGCTGGGACGGTGACAACGGCTTTGCCCACACCGAGCGCGTGGCGATCAGCGTGGCATGAGGCCCTGCCTGGTCCTGGCCCTGGTGCTGGCGGCCCTGCCGGCGCTGGCGCAACCCGCCCGGGACGCACGCCGCTCGGGCTTTGACGACATGCGCCCCGCCACCCAGGCCATGCAGCGCGACGACAGCCAGAACCCCGCCATGCTCTGGGTGGCCGAGGGCGAGGCCCTGTTCCAGCGCCCGATCGGGCCGCAAAGCAAGGCCTGCATCGCCTGCCACAGCAGCGCCAGCCTGCGCGGCGTGGCGGCACGCTACCCGGCTTTTGATGCGGCGCTGAACCGCCCCGTGAACCTGTCGCATCGCATCAACCTGTGCCGCCAGCGCCACCAGCAGGCTGATGCACTGGCGCCCGAAAGCCAGCCGCTGCTGGCGCTGGAAACCTGGGTGGCCCACCAGTCGCGCGGCGAGCCGGTGGCACCGCCCGCGGACCCACGTCTGGCGCCCTTTCGCGCGCGGGGCGAGCAGCTGTTTCGCCAGCGCATCGGCCAGCTCAACCTGTCGTGCGCGCAATGCCACGACGAGCGCGCCGGCCAGCGCCTGGGCGGCAGCGTGATCCCCCAGGGCCATGCCACCGCGTACCCGCTGTACCGGCTGGAATGGCAGGCCGTGGGCTCGCTGCCGCGGCGCCTGCGCGGCTGCATGACGGGCGTGCGGGCCGAGCCAATGGCGGCGCACAGCGTGGAGATGGCCGAGCTGGAGCTGTACCTGGCTGCGCGCGCCATGGGCATGCCGCTGGAAACTCCCGGCGTACGGCCCTGACCCGCAAGCTGGTGGAAAATCCGCCCATGACCCAGTACTGGCTGATGAAATCCGAGCCCGACGAGTGCTCGATCGACGATGCGCTGGCCGCGCCGGCCGCCACCGTGCCCTGGACCGGCGTGCGCAATTACCAGGCGCGCAACTTCATGCGCGACGGCATGAAAGTGGGCGACGGCGTGCTGTTCTACCACTCCAGCTGCGCCGAGCCCGGCATCGCCGGCATCGCGCGCGTGGCGTCCGGCACGCGGCCCGACCCCACGCAGTTCGACCCGGCGTCGCCCTACTTTGATCCCCAATCAAAGCCCGCAGAGCCGCGCTGGCTGCTGCTGGACGTGCAGGCGCTGCGCAAAACGCGCCTGCTGGGCCTGCCCGAGCTGCGCGCCACCCCGGCGCTGGCCGGCATGCGGCTGCTGCAGCGGGGCAACCGGCTGTCGGTCATGCCAGTAGACCCTGCGCACTGGCGGCTGATTGTGGAGGGGATGCTCAAGCGCTGAGGCCTACAGCCAGGCGCCCACCGTGACGGTGACGGCCTGGGCCACCAGCAGCACGCCGGTGTCGCCGCCTTCTGTCTTGGTGTATTCGTCGTACCCGGCGGTGGCCGACGCACCCATCTGCCAACCGGCCTCGATCTGCAGCGCGTCGCCCGCTTCACCGTACACCTGCAGGCGATCGCTTTCAGCGGACAAGGCCACCAGTTGGCCCAGCGTCAGCCGCACGGTATTGGCGGCGCCATTGGCCAGGCCCAGGGCCTCAATGCCGGTGAAGCTGCTGCCAGCACGGCCAGCCAGGTCCAGCAAGCCCAGCCCAGCGTCCAGCTGCAGCGTGTCGGTACCCGCGCCGCCCGCCACCTGCTCCTGGCCTGAATAGGTGGTCAGCGTATCGTCACCCCCTTGGCCCACCAGGCTGTCCAGGCCGCCACGGCCGTCAATCACGTTGTCCGCGTCATTGCCCTGGATCACATTGGCCTGGGCATTGCCGGTCGCCAGCCGGCCCGTCTGGCCGATCAGGATGAGGTTTTCAAAATTGTCCTGCAGGGCGTAGCTGATGTAGCTCTGCACGGTGTCACGGCCTTCGTTGGCGGCCTCCCACACGTAGTCGAGCGCGTCGTCCACAATCACCGTGTCATCACCCACGCCACCGAACATCTGGTCCTGGCCCAGCTCACCGTTCAGGAAGTCGTTGCCCGAATGGCCGTACAGCACGTCATTGCCGGCGCGTGCGCGCAGCAGGTTGTCCTGCGTGTTGCCGATCAGGACGTTGTCCAGCTCGTTGCCGGTGGCGTTCGCAGCGGCGTCGCCGATCAGCATCAGGTTTTCCACGTTGGCGCCGAGTGCATAGCTACCGTAGCTTTGCACCGTGTCCGTGCCCTCGCCGGTTTGCTCGATGACCACGTCCAGCGCGTTGTCCACGATCAGCATGTCGTCACCCATGCCCCCGGCCATGAGGTCTTGCCCCAGCTCGCCGTTCAGGAAATCGTTGCCGGCGCCACCCGACAGCTGGTCGTCACCGGCCCGGCCGTACAGGGTGTCGTTGCCAGCCGTGCCGGTCATCACGTCGTTGCCGTCGGTGCCGGTCTGCGTGGTGCCCCCAGGCGCGGGAGTTACCGGGTCACCGGGCAGCACGCGCGCATTGATGTCCGCATTGCCCCAGGCCGTATTGGAAAACTGGATGGCGTGGATGGGGTACAGGTTGGCGGCAGCAGAGGCAAAGTAGCCCTGGACGGTGACGCTGTCGTCACCATCGTTGCGGTCAATCACCAGGTTGTCCCCCTGGCGGGTCAAGACCACCTGGTCAGACGTAATGCCCACCGGCCCTGCGCCCTGCGAACCGACCAGATACGACGTCACCAGTATGAGCGTGGTGCTGTTGGCACCGCCAGCGGTAGGTGTGCCAAGCACGATGTCCTGCCCGTCGCCCTGCTGGAAGATCAGGCGGTTCAGTCCGGCGCCGCCATCCAGCACGTCATTGCCCGTGCCGCCATCCAGAAAATCATCGCCAACGTCGCCGCGCAGGGTGTCGGCACCCGTGCCACCCATCAAGCGGTCGCCATCACCGCCACCATCCAGCAGGTCATCGCCGGCGTCACCAGACAGCACGTCGCGCCCCGCGCCGCCCAGCAGGTAGTCGTTGCCTACGCCGCCAAAGATGCGGTCCGCGCCATCCTTGCCGTCGATGGTGTCGTTGCCGCCTGGTCCCGTCAGGGTTTCATTGTTGTCGGTCCCGCGAATGAACCGGTCAGCGTCACCCACGGGGCCCAGCTGCGCCGCCTCGAATTCAGAAGCCGTCCAAACCGTGCCGTCGCTGAACACAGCCGTCGCCAGCGGCCGCACGGATGCGCTGAAGTAATCCACCACCGACAGCTTGTTGTCCGCAAAGCCCACGATGTAGAAATTGAGGTCGTCACCCTCACGCCTCACGGCCACGTCGGCGGCGATCACGCCGTCTTCAAAGCGCAGCTGGTTGGCCTCGCCACCCACGGCGGCTTCCACCACGCGGTCCGAGCGCGAGCTGCGGCCAAACAGGTAGGTGTCGTCACCCGCGCCGCCCGCCAGTGTGTCGTTGCCGGGGAAATAGTCGCTGCCAAACAGGTCGGCCTCCTTGCCCGGGGGCAACAGGTCAAAGCCGCCGTCCAGCACATCGTTGCCGGCGCCGCCGTACAACATGTCGTTGCCCAGGCCGCCGTCCAGGGTGTCGGCGCCCGCCTGGCCGTGCAGGATGTCATTGCCGTTGTCACCCAACAGGCGGTCGTCGGCCGTGGTGTAGACCAGCTCCCGGCCCTCACCCTGGTCGCCCCAGATCACATCGTCGCCGGCGCCACCGTACAGCAGGTCGGAGCCGGTGTTGCCCGAGAACGAATTGGAACCCTGCAGGTAGGCGAAGTCACCCTGGATGTAGTCGCCATTCCAGCCGCCGTACACGGTGTCGTTGCCCGTGTTGTTGCCAAAAATGCGGTTGCCCACGCCGTTGCCGGCGGCGGTCATGTGGTTGAAGCGGCCCACCATGACCAGGTTCTCCACATGGGCAGGCAGGTAGTAGGTGCCGGTGAAGCTTTCATCGCGAAAGTACACGGTGTCGGTACCCTCATCCACCTGTTCAATGACCGTGTCGGTGCGGTCAATTTCGTAGCGGTCATCACCCGGCCCGCCCAGCAGACTGTCATTGCCCGCCTCGCCGTACAGCCGGTCATCGCCGGGGCCGCCCAGCAGCACGTCGTCGCCACCGCCAGCGAAAATGATGTCGTTGCCCTCCAGCGCGTCGATGGTGTCGGGCTGCGCATCGCCCGTGATGATGTCGTCGCCAGAAGTGGGGGCAGGGGTGAAGCTCATGTCGGTTCCTTGGGTTATGAAGAGGCGATGCAAAAGTCAGTATGTGCATCGATCCCCAGGGAGGAACCGCAAACGGGTGGCTATCTGGTAAGCGTCAGTCCACGGGCAAATGGATGACAGAGGGACGGCCGCCTGTCTGGCAACCAGCCCGCGCGAAACGTGGTTCGGCTATTTGGCGCCGCGCGCCCGGGTCCAGTACTCTTCGGTGCGCGAAACCACCAAGTCCTTGTCGCTGGAGCGGCCCTCGTCCTTGCGTCCGCCCTTGAGGTGGTCCATGTAGCTGCCCAGTGGCCCGTTGACAAACGGGTGCATGGAATCAGGCACACCTTCGTTCAGGTTGTGAAACTTCAGCGTGCCGGCCTTGCGGTGCGCGGCCACCATCGCATCAAATACGTGGCAGTCCGTCCAGCGGACCAGCTGGAAGATCTTGTCCTGCGCGTAGTAGTCGGTGTGGTCGGTGATGAACTTGCGCACCACCGGGTTGCGCAGGTTGTACAGCACGAAACTGCATTCCGAATACATGTTCTTGCGCGGCATGAAGGCGATGTCGGCGTCCGCCGGCATCAGCGTGGCCAGGAACTCGATGGGCATGTCGCGGAAACACACGATGTCCGCGTCAATGTTCACCAGGATGTCGGCGTCGCTGCGCAGGGCGGCCTCGCGCAGCGCAAAGATACGGTGGCTCCAGCGCACGGAATCAAGCATGTACTGATACGTTTCGCCAAAATGCCCGCGCGCGCCGGGGTTGTTGGCGTGGCGCTGCTTGAAAGCCACCAGATCCTGGGCGTCTTCATGCAGGTCGCGCACGATCACGCGGTCGCAGCCCTCGGGCTTGCAGCCTTCGGCAAAGATCCAAAGTTTGGTGCCCTGCGGCCAATGGCGGCGGAACGAATCGATGAACTCGCGGCCGAAACGCTCGTAGCCTTCGGCGTGGAACGTGGCGGCCGCATGGACCACGGGCATTTTCGCGGGCAGCGGTATGCCCGTGCCGGTGCTGGCCTGTGGCCGGGCAGCGGCTGCGGCGGGTGTATTCAGCGTGAAGATCTGGGGGCCTTCCTCCACCGGGCGGTCGGCGTCGTCCACGACATCTTCCACGTTCTCTTCGGTGACGTTCACGAAGACCAGGTCCTCGCGCGCCAGCAGCTCACGCTGGAGTTCCTCACCCGGAATGCGGAACTTGTCCACGAACACCTTGGTGTAGGCATGCTCCAGCCCGGTCACTTCCTCCAGAAAGCCGGGTTTGAAGGCATCGGGCAGGCAGAAAAAGACGTTCACCCCCGCCTTGTCCACGCCGCAGAAGCGGTAGCCATACTGTTCATACAGGTGCCGCCATGCGGCGACGGAAACGCCGAAATACAGGCCGCGCTGCGGATCCAGCCGCCTGCGCGAGAAGTCGGCCTCGTACATCACCGTCAACGGCTCCTTGCCGAGAAACGCGTTGTATTCGCAGCACACCACAGACGGACGGAAGCCGCGCTGCAGCATCCGGTAGGCCACGTAGTAATCAACGCTGTCGATGTCCAGAGAAAAGAAATCGGGAGCCTTGTCGCCGTAATCGTCAATGATCCACTGGCAATTTTCCCAACCCACCTTCATGAGCGCGAGCGTCAGGCGCTGCGCAAACGGCTTGTGACCCACACGCGCCAGGTAACGCTTGATGTTCTCGGCGTCTACATCTATGCCCAGCCCGGTCCAGCCACGGCGCAACAGGTACATGCTGTTGTTTTCGCCGCCGTCGGACGTGCCGATCTCGATGAAGCGCTGGCGGTTGTTCTGGAGCCCGCTGGTCAGAAAGGCAATGATGCCGTCCTCGCCGTTCTGGCTGAAGATGCTGTACTCGTGGTCATTAATGCTGGGCATGCTCAATATGATATCTGCAGCGTTGCCGCTGAAGGCAACTCCCCCCGGAACTGACATTTCACCCGATGATCGACCTGCTGCGCAGCCACCTCACCGCCCGCCTGGGTGACAACACCAACCAGCTGGATGCGGTGCTGGGCCATTTCCGGCCGCTGCGCATGGCCCGTGGGGAGCAACTGCTGCGCCAGGGCGAGGTCTGCAACCATGTCTGGTACGTCGCGTCCGGGTGCCTGCAGGTGTATGTGTACGACTCCAGCTACAACGAGACCACGCGCGACTTCGTGCTGGAAGACAGCTGGTGCTCTGAACTCATCAGTTTCAGCCAGCGGGTGCCAGCCGCGGAGAACATCCGGGCGATTGAAGACACCGAACTGCTGGCCATCCACCTGTCGGATTTCCAGGCGCTGCTCACCACGGTGCCGCCGTTTGCACAGGTCTACCAGCAGATCCTGGAGGCCTCGCATGCCGGGTCTGTCCAGCGGGTCAATGCCCTGGTCTCGCTCAGCGCGCTGGAGAAAATCCGTTGGGTCGCCATCCACCGGCCGCAGTTGCTCGCACGGGTGTCCAGCAAGCTGCTGGCGTCGTACCTGGGGATATCGCAGGAAACCTACAGCCGCCTCAAGGGCAAAACCTGAAGCCGGTAGCGGCACCACCGACAGGGCGCATTGACAAATGTCATTGAGCCCGCGGCGGCAAATTCACAACAATCGCGGCATCCCCTACCTTTCAGGAGCCCGCGAATGATGAATTCACCCACAACATCCACCACACCCGCCGCACCACCCGTTCAGACATGGCTCTGGCTCGCCGCCGGGCTGGGGCTGGCCTGGAATGTTTTTGGCGTGGTGCAGTACCTGTCCACGGCTGGCGCGAATGTGGATGCCCTGGTGCGCGGCGGCATGACACAAGCCCAGGCCACGCTGTATGTCGGGCTGCCGGCCTGGATGGGCGCGGCGTTTGCCGTGGGGGTGTTTGGTGGCGTGCTGGGCAGCGCCCTGCTGCTGCTGCGCCGCAGGGCCGCGGTGCCCGTGCTCGCGGTCTCGCTGGTCGCCTACGTTGTGCTGTACATCGGCGACATCACGCTGGGCGTGTTTGAAGCCTTTGGTGCACCACAGGTGGTGATCCTGAGCGCCGTGGTGCTGATTGCGGCCGCGCTGCTGTGGCTTGCGCTGCGCATGCGTACCAGCGCAGCCCTGCGCTGACGCGCAGGCGCCGCCCGCTCAGCGCCGGGCCGGCGGCACGTCGGTACAGCTGCCGTGCGCCACCTCCGCCGCCATGCCGATGCTCTCGCCCAGCGTGGGGTGCGGGTGGATGGTCTTGCCGATGTCGACCGCGTCGGCGCCCATTTCAATGGCCAGCGCAATCTCGCCGATCATGTCGCCCGCATGCGTGCCCACGATGCCACCGCCCAGGATCTTGCCGTGGCCGTGTGCTTCAGGGCTGTCGTCAAACAGCAGCTTGGTGAAGCCCTCGTCGCGGCCGTTGGCAATGGCGCGGCCGGAGGCGTTCCAGGGGAACAGGCCCTTCTTGACCTTGATGCCCTGCGCCTTGGCCTGGTCCTCTGTCAGGCCCACCCAGGCGACCTCGGGGTCGGTGTAGGCCACGCTCGGTATCACGCGGGCATTGAACGCCGCGCTGGCCAGCGCCTTGTCGCCCTGCAGTTCGCCGGCGGCCACTTCGGCAGCCACGTGGGCTTCATGCACCGCCTTGTGCGCCAGCATGGGCTGGCCCACGATGTCACCAATGGCAAAGATGTGCGCAACGTTGGTGCGCATCTGGATGTCCACGTTGATGAAGCCGCGGTCGGTGACAGCCACGCCGGCCTTGTCGGCGCCGATCTTCTTGCCGTTGGGGCTGCGGCCCACGGCCTGCAGCACCAGGTCGTACAGCTGCGGGTCTTTCGGCGCAGCCTCACCCTCGAAGGTGACCTTGATGCCGTCTTTCGTCGCCTCGGCCCCGACCGTCCTGGTCTTGAGCATGATGTTGTCAAAGCGCGGCGCGTTCATCTTCTGCCAGACCTTGACCAGATCACGGTCGGCGCCCTGCATCAGGCCGTCCAGCATTTCCACCACGTCCAGCCGAGCGCCCAGGCTGCTGTACACCGTGCCCATTTCCAGGCCGATGATGCCGCCGCCCAGGATCAGCATGCGCTTCGGAGCCGAGCCCAGCGCCAGCGCCCCGGTGGAGTCCACCACGCGCGGGTCGTCGGGCATGAACGGCAGGCGCACTGCCTGCGAGCCGGCCGCGATGATGCACTTGGCAAACTGGATGGTCTGCGTCTTGCCCGTCTTCTCTTGCGCCGTGCCGGTGGTTTCCTCCACCTGCAGGTGGTTGGCGCCTACGAAGGTTCCGTAGCCGCGCACCACCGTCACCTTGCGCATCTTGGCCATGGCGTTCAGGCCGCCGGTCAGCTTGCCCACGACCTTGTTCTTGTGCGCCAGCAGCTTGCCGCGGTCCAGCGTCGGCTCCGCGTAGCTCACGCCCAGGTCGGCAAAGTGCTTGACCTCGTCCATCACGGCGGCCACGTGCAGCAGCGCCTTGGACGGGATGCAGCCCACGTTCAGGCACACGCCACCCAGCGTGGCATAGCGCTCCACCAGCACCACCTTGCAGCCCAGGTCTGCGGCGCGGAACGCCGCGCTGTAGCCGCCGGGGCCGCCGCCCAGGACCAGCACGTCGCATTGCAAATCGGCGCCGCCGGCATAACTGGCGGCTATGGGCGCAGGCGCGGACGCGGCGGCAGGTGCAGCAGCGGCAGGAGCCGGCGCAGGCGATGCCACGGGCGCGGCAGCCGCAGCGCCACCAGCAGCTTCCAGCAGCAGCACGACCGAGCCTTGTTTCACCTTGTCGCCCAGCTTGACCTTGATCTCCTTGACCACGCCGGCTGCAGCCGACGGGATTTCCATCGACGCCTTGTCCGACTCCACGGTGATCAGGCTCTGCTCGGCCTTGATGGTGTCGCCCACCTTGACCAGCACCTCGATGACGGCGACCTCGTCGAAATCGCCAATGTCCGGTACCTTGATTTCTGTCAGGCTCATTTGGCCCCCTTCAGCTTGATCGTGTAAATGTCCGCCGGTGCGGCGGAATTGCGGTCGAATTCGCAGCCGGCCGCCAGGCCCGCCTCAGCGATTTCGCGCGCGGTTTTGGCCTTGGCATACAGCGCATGCATGGCACCCAGCGCAAAGCTGCGCCCCGAGCCGATGCCCCAGAATTCCTTGAACTCGAAGACTTCGCGGTAGCTGTAAAGCCCGTAGATGCCCGTCTGGTTGGCAATCACCACGCTGAACTGGCTGGACTCGTACGGGTCGTTGTCTTCTTCCTTGGTCTGCAGGAAGAAGTTTTCCTTCAGGAAGCCATGCAGCTTGGTGAAGGTGTCAAAGATCTCGTCCTTGCTGCCCAGAAGAAGCATGTCTTTGGGCATGGATTGCATGGCCTTGCGCAGCACCGGAAAGTGCGCCACGGTGCCAGACATACCGATGTACGTCGGACCCGCGGCCGAGTCCAGCTTGAAGATCTTGCTGTTGTCTTCAAACCGGTGGCCCAGCCGCGTGTCGCCAAACGTGACCAGCGTGTCGGCGGCGATGGCCACCTGTCCGGCCTTGCGTACTACAACGACCGTTGTCACAGGAGCACCCGGCGGAAGTCTCCGAGGATCTGGCCCAGGTACGCGTTGAAACGGGCAGCGGCGGCGCCGTCGATGACGCGATGGTCCCATGTGAGACTCAGCGGCAGCATCAGGCGCGGCTGGAAAGCCTTGCCGTCCCATACCGGTTCCATCTGGCTCTTGCACACGCCCAGGATGGCCACCTCGGGCGCGTTGATGATGGGCGTGAAGTACCGCCCACCAATGCCGCCCAGGCTGGAGATGGTGAAGGTAGCGCCGCTCATTTCCGCGGGGCTCAGCTTGCCTTCGCGGGCCTTCTTGGCCAGTTCGCCCATTTCCTGGCTGATCTGCAGCACGCCCTTTTTGTCGGCGTCCTTGATGACCGGCACCATCAGCCCGTTGGGCGTGTCGGCCGCGAAGCCGATGTGCCAGTACTGCTTGTAGATCAGCGCGTCGCCGTCGATCGAGCTGTTGAACTCGGGGAATTTCTTCAGCGCGGCCACACAGGCCTTGATCAGGAAGGCCAGCATGGTCACCTTGATGCCTGACTTCTCGTTCTCCTTGTTGGTGGAGACGCGGAAGGCTTCCAGATCAGTGATGTCGGCGTCGTCATGGTTGGTGACGGCCGGGATCATGATCGCGTTGCGCAGCAGGTTGGCGCCGCTGATCTTCTTGATGCGGCCCATCTCCTTGCGCTCGATCGGCCCGAACTTGGCGAAGTCCACCTTGGGCCACGGGATCAGGCCCAGCGCGGCACCGTCGCCACCGCCTGCGGCGGGTGCCTTCGCGGCGCCGGCTTTGGTCTGCGCGGTGCCCGCCATCACCGCCTTGGTGAAGGCCTGCACGTCTTCCTGCGTGATGCGGCCTTTGGGGCCGGAGCCCTTGACCTCGTCCAGCGGCACACCCAGCTCGCGCGCGAACTTGCGCACCGACGGCGACGCGTGCGGCAGCGAGCCCGAAGGCGTGCCGGGTTCGTGCGGCGGGGCAGCGACCGCGGGCGTTGCCGCTGCCGCTGCCGCTGCCGATGCCGCGGCAGGCGCAGGCGCAGCGGCCGGCGCAGTCGCG
>JBEIPU010000119.1:0-13051 GCA_040376925.1 Caenimonas sp.
CCGGTGCTGTTCTTTGACATCCCGGCCACCCGGGCCGAAAGCGCCCAGACCGTGCTGATGTACGGCCACATGGACAAGCAGCCCGAATTCACCGGCTGGCGCAACGACCTGGGCCCCTGGACGCCCAAGTACGAAGACGGCAAGCTGTTTGGCCGCGGCGGCGCCGACGACGGCTACGCGGTGTACGCCAGCATTGCGGCTGTGCAGGCCCTGAAGGCGCAAAAGGTCGCGCACCCGCGCATCGTGGGCATTGTGGAAACCTGTGAAGAATCAGGCAGCTACGACCTGCTGCCGTACATCGACGCCTTGGGCCCGCGCCTGGGCGAGGTGGCGCTGGTGATCTGCCTGGACAGCGGCGCGGGCAACTACGACCAGCTGTGGCTGACCACCAGCCTGCGCGGCATGGCCAGCGGCACGCTGAAGGTCGAAGTGCTGACCGAAGGCGTGCATTCGGGCGACGCGTCGGGCCTGGTGCCCAGCAGCTTTCGCATCATGCGCCAGGTGCTGGACCGGCTGGAAGACAGCGCCACCGGCCGCCTGCTGCCCGCGAGCTTCCATTGCGAAGTGCCCGCCGAGCGGCTGGCGCAAGCCCGGGCCACGGCCGCCATCCTGGGCGACGAGGTGTACAAGCGCTTTCCCTGGGCGCACTACGACTGTGGCGGCTCCACGCAGTTTGCGCTGCCCACCACCACCGACCCGGTGCAGGCGCTGCTCAACCGCACCTGGACGCCCACGCTGAGCGTGACCGGCGCCGAGGGCTTCCCGGCGCTGAAGGACGCGGGCAATGTGCTGCGCCCCTACACCGCGTTCAAGTTGAGCCTGCGCCTGCCGCCGCTGGTGGACGCGGCCAGCGCCGTGGCCGAGATGAAAGCCCTGCTGGAAGACAACGCGCCCTACCAGGCCAAGGTCACGTTTGAAAGCAATGGCGGCGCCACCGGCTGGAACGCGCCGGGCACCGCGCCCTGGTTTGAGCAGGCGCTGAACGCGGCCAGCCAGGCCCACTTTGGCTCGGGCGTGGGCTACATCGGCCAGGGCGGCACCATCCCGCTGATGAACATGCTGAGCGAAGGCTTCCCGCAGGCGCAGATGATGGTCTGCGGCGTGCTGGGCCCCAAGAGCAACGCGCATGGGCCCAATGAGTTCCTGCATGTGCCCTATGCCAAGAAGCTGACGGCGGCTGTGGCGCAAGTCATTGCCTCGCTGCCGGCCTGAGCTGTCTGGAAATGACAGATTCGATCCTGTCAACCTTCACCGCCAGCGACGGCGACAACATCGCGCTGCAGGAATGGCCGCTGCCTGACGGCGTGGCGCCGCGCGGCGCCGTGGTGCTGGTGCACGGGCTGGGCGAGCACGCGGGCCGGTATGACCATGTGGCGCGGCGCCTGAACAGCTGGGGCTTTGCCGTGCGCGGCTACGACCAGTATGGCCACGGCGAATCAGGCGGCCCGCGCGGCGGCCTGCCCAACGACGACCGGCTGCTGGTGGACCTGGCCGACGTGGTGGACGCCACCCGCATCCGCCTGCCCGAGGGCGTGCCGCTGATCCTGCTGGGCCACAGCATGGGCGGCCTGGTGGCGGGCTGCTTTGTAGCGCTCAGGCGCCGCCCGGTCGATGCGCTGGTGATGTCGTCGCCCGCGCTGGACCCGGGCCTGAGCGCCGTGCAAAAGCTGCTGCTGGCCATCGTGCCCAAGGTCGCGCCCAACCTGCGCGTGGGCAACGGCCTGAACGCGGACTACATCTCGCACGACCCGGCCACCGTGGCCGCCTACCGCGCCGACCCGCTCGTGCACGACCGCATCTCGGGCCGGCTGGCCAAATTCATCGCCGACGGCGGCCCCGCCACCGTGGCCCGCGCCGCGCAATGGACGGTGCCCACACTGCTGATGTACGCAGGCGGCGACCGGCTGGTCAACCCCGCCGGCTCGCGCGCCTTTGCTGCGGCGGCACCCGCCGCTGTGGTCACGTCGCACTGCTTCACCGGGCACTACCACGAGCTCTTCAATGAGCTGGAGCGCGAGCCGGTGTTTGCGATGCTTGAGCGCTGGCTGGATGCGAGGTTTCCCGCCTGAGCCTTACTTCTGCTGAAGCAACCCGCCCAGCATCCCCATCAGGTCACCCGCATCGCCCAGGCCGTTTTCAGGCGCCACACCCTGGGGCGTGAGCTGGTCCACCAGCCCCGGCAGCAAATCCGCCAGCTGACCCGAGGCCTGTGCCGGGTCCACACCCAGCTGCCCGGCCAGCTTGCCCAGCAGGTCGCTGCCCAGCACTTCTCTCAGCTGATCGGCGCTGACGGGCAGGTTGTCGCCCTTGCCGATCCACGAGCCGACCACCTCGCCCAGCCCCGCTTCGTTGAACTTTTCCACCAGACCGCGCAGCCCGCCGCCGGCGCCGTCGTTGGCCAGCAGCTCGCCCAGCACGGCGGCCACGCCGCCTTGATGCTGAACTTGGCCCATCACGGCCCCCATCACTGAATCAAGCAAACCCATATCGTCGTCCTTTCAAATGGTTGCCCGATTCTGGTTGCGCTTCGTGACAACGGCAAGCCACAGCATGGCGGCGGCAGTGAGCAGCACCACGGGCAGCGAACCCCAGTTCAGCAGCGTCCAGCCCCGGGTGGTGACCAGCACGCCAGAGGCAAACGAGCTGAGCGCGAGCGTGGCAAATACAAAGAAATTCAAGGCGCCTTGCGCGCGGTCCTTTTCCTCGGGCGTGTAGGCCGACAGCGACAGCGTGGTGCTGCCGGTGAAGACGAAATTCCAGCCCACCCCCAGCAGCAGCAGCGCGACCAGAAACTGGTGCAGGTCCACCCCCGACAGCGCCACCGCAATGCAGCCCAGGTACAGCGAAATGCCCACCCCCATGACGGGCAGCGCGCCAAAGCGCTTGATCAGGTGGCCGGTGAAAAAGCCCGGCGCAAACATGCCGATCACATGCCACTCCAGCACCAGCGCCGCGTCAGAGAAGGGCAGGCCGCACATCTGCATGGCAATCGGCGTGGCGGCCATCAGGAGGTTCATGATGCCGAAGCTCAAGGCGCCGGTGGCCGCGGCGACGATGAACACCGGCTGGCGCATGATCTCGCGAAGCGGCCGGCCCTGGTGCCCCGCTTTCCTGGGCGGCAGGGGCGGGAAGGTGATGAACGCCAGCGCCATCATGCCCAGCAGCGCCACGCCGGCCAGCGCGATGTAGGCGCCGGCAAACGGCACCTCGAACAGGTTGCGCGTGCGCGCCGCCAGGTTGGGCCCCAGCACCGCGCCCAGCAGGCCGCCCGCCATCACCAGTGACACAGCCTTCTCATGCGCGGTCTTGCCCGCAAGCTCGGCCGCGGCAAAGCGGTACAGGCCCGCGTTGGCGTTGTAGTAGCCCGCGATCACCGTGGCCGCGCACAGCAGCCAGAAGTTCTTGCTGAAGGCGGCATAGGCACACAGCAGCGCCGACAGAAAGGCCACCACCAGCCCCAGCTGGAAAGACGCCTTGCGCCCGAAGCGCGACTGCGTGCGCGCCACCACGCCGGTGGACAGCGCGCCCCCCACCACATAGCCCATGACCGGCAGCGTGGCCATCCACCCCAGCGGCGCCAGCGCCAGCCCGACCAGGCCGTTGATCGCGATGAAGGTGACGTTATTGGTGAGGAAAAGGCCCTGGCACAGGGCCAGCAGGCCGAGGTTTCTGTTCATCGGCCCAGTGTAAGTGGGCTCGTTGCGCGCTTACTTCCCGATATTCATCCGCGTCAGCAGATAGAACAGGTTGAAGCTCAGCGCCCGCACTGCGATGCGCTCCATGGCCGGGCGCGGGCCGCTGCGTGGGAACAGCGTGTCCAGTCCGTTGGTGCGCTCAATGGGCAGCGGCGTCTGCCACACTGCATCGTCATCGTCCAGGCTGCGTTCGATAGTCATGCCAGGCTGGGTCTCAAAGATGTCCGTGAGGATGTCGGTGGTGATGCGCTCAACGGCCCTCTTGTTCTTGTTGCGTGCGGCTATCACCAGCGCATCCAGCTTGGGGTTGAGGCGGTTCAGAGCGGCGGGGCGCATGGCTTTCCATTTGGGCCATTTCTGGATGTGCGCTTGCACACGTGTGACGAATTCAGCGGCGTCCCAGGGGACCGGTGGGGTGATGGCGGGCACGAGGACATGGGTCCAGACCGTGTCTTCTTCCCGAAGTTGCCGAAGAGCATCGGCGACCGGTCCTACTGTCGGGCCGTCAATGATTTGCGGGTGCCTTGTATGGCCTTTCATTTCGGCAAAAGCGATACCGGGCAACTCCGGCCGTGAAATGCCAAATCCACCCTGCTGAACCCCCGGCTTCATACCGAGATTTGTGTCGTCCCTGCCCTCGGGGAACCAGCCGAAATTGACCTCACCGGCCTTTGCGTCGATAACCCAATGACGATCCCAACCGGGGGCGCCGAACAATGTGCGGTCGCGTAGCGATCTCTCCTCTTGCCCACGGATTTCCGTCAAATCCCAAAGTTGCTGGCTGGTCAATGTCTTGACCTGATGGTCCGTCAACTCTGCTGGCAACCCTTTTACATTGAACCAGCTACGCATCCAGATATACGAAATCGCCTGCTCGGCATCGGCGCCATTGCGAATGCGGTAGCGGTAGTCGAATTCCTTGCCGTCAAAGCGAACAATGCTGCGCACGGACGGGTTGATCTTGTTCGGTGAAACATAACGCCACACCTTGCTTCGCGTCTTGTCCTCCGGGTTGTAGAAATGAAACGTCCAGTCGCCGGTGACAGGATGGCGCGAATAACTGTCTTGCGAACTTCCGGTTTCGGACGTTTCTGTTTGCGCTACAACGTTCGTTGAAGCTGTAGCGGCCGCAACTACCAGTGTGAGGCTGCGCAAAACGAGGAAAGTGATATTCATGGCGGCTCCCTTTAGTATTTGGTGATGAAGCTGCTCTTCTGTCCGAGAAGATAGAAATGAAAGTGAGCGGAAGACCCGGTATCGGGGTTGTCGTTCTGGTGCCACAGCGCCTGCGGCGACTCAAACTGTTTTCCTGCAGCCAGCTTTCGATATGTCTTTGCGCGAACTTCGTGCGAGACACCCGCAGGTCGGTAGAACGAGATATCCACCTCGTCCCCCTCACGATGCCCGGCATGCGAACCGCCCCAGCGGCCCGCAATGTCAAAGCGGCCGCCCCACACCAGACTCGCATCGTTGATCCCTGGGTTGCTCCAATCCAACGATCTCATGGTGTCCACCAGGCTCATCAGAGCTTTCAAACCAGTCGCGCTGAAATAGTGGCTCCGCGGATGAGTAGCTGTTTGACCAATCAATGTGTAGGCGGGCGGTTTTCTTGTGCTCGCGGTCATTTCCACCAAATCCGGAACCCGCACCGTCACATCCAGCTTCGCGGTCCCGTCGCAGCCATCGCACGACGCCTCAACGGCGTAGACCCCCGCAAACTCTGACGGCAGGTAGGGCGCCTTGTATTCCCCCGCGCCATTGGTCGCGCCGTTGGCTACAGACCCCGCCGGCTTGCTGGCCAGGTCGCCGTGCTCGTGGCCATCGGGCGCGGCCTTGGGGAGCAACTTGAAAGTTACCGCCTTGCCGGATACCGGTGCGTTGTCCTGTGTGACCGTGGCCGTCAGCATCAGTTCGCGCCAGCCGCTGGTGCCGCGTGGCTTGGTTTCCGTGGGGCCACTCAGCACGATGGATGGTCCGGGCTTGGCGCGGCAGATGGCGGCGTTGTACGCCCAAGGCGAACTTTCGGCCCTCTCGAAGTCGTAAGGGTATTGCTTCACCGGATCGCAAGACCGGATGCCCGCGAGGGATATGCGCCGGTACGAGGAAATTTCAACGGCGCCATAAACATATCCGACCAGTCGGCCGTAAAGGTACAGCGGGTGCTTGGATCCGTCCAGAGCCACGTCGTAGCTGCAATAGAGGGTGTTTACGTACACCACCTGCGCTCGGGCAACGTGCTTTGCCATAGCTTCGCCGGGCGTTGCGCCCCGGGGGTTCTGCTCGTCCAGAAAGTAACTATGGAAGCCGCCAAGGTTTTGGCCGCATGCGTAACAGACGACGCAGTCCATGGCCTCTTGTGCCGATCCTGCACCCCAGATCGTCAGCCCGGCGATGAGCGTTGTAGCCTTGGCTGCCTTGAAAAATCGAACCATTTTGCCTCCATTTTGTGGCAAATGTATTCTTTAGATTTCAATTGGTCAACGCTGTCACCCCGTCAAAGTCGATGACTGCACATCTGATCAGACAAGCCGCGCCAGCACGGCCAGCGGCGCCGTCTCGGATCGCAATACACGAGGGCCAAGGTTCACAGGCACGAAGCCTGCCGCCAGTGCGGCCTGTTCTTCGGCGGGGCTCAGGCCGCCTTCGGGGCCGGACAGCAGGGTGACCGGGCCGTCGCCGGGGGCGGCGTGAAAAAGAGGCTGTGCACCGGGCTGCAACGACAGGACCATGCGTTGACCCTGAGCTTGTCCAAGGGCAAGCCACTCCTGCAATCCCAGCGCCTCATAAACCGCCGGCACACGGTTGCGTCCGCACTGCTCGCACGCCGCCACGGCAATGCCCTGCCAGTGAGCGCGTTTCTTCTCGGCGCGCTCGCCCTTGAGCTTGAGCACGCTGCGCTCGGCAACGATGGGCTGGATGCTGGCCACGCCCAGCTCGGTGGCCTTTTCCACCAGCCAGTCCATGCGCTCGTTGGCGGGCATGCCCACCAGCAGGTGCACGGCGCGCGGGGCTTCGCGCTCGACGGCGTGGTGGGCGCCGACCTGCACGCGCACATGGCTGCGGCCCATCTGCTGGACGGTGGCTTCAAATTCGCCGCCTTCGCCGTTGAACAGCGTCACCCCCGCGCCCGGCTGCAGCCGCAGCACCTGCACATGGCGCGCTGCGTTGGCGGGCAACTCGAGGCTGTCGCCGGTGGCCAGCGGCAGGGGGCAGTGAAAGCGCGGCATGGTCTGGCGCCGGACTCAGACCCGGCCAAAGGCATAGCCGGTGGCGGCTTGCGTGCCTTCGATCTCGTCCACCAGCTTGAGCAGCGGGCCCAGCGGCCGGTAGCGGTGGGCGGTGGCGCGGATGTACTGCAGGAAGCGCGGCGCGTCCGCCAGGTATTTGGGCTTGCCGTCGCGCAGCGTCAGGCGCGCAAAGATGCCCGCGACCTTCAGGTGGCGCTGCAGGCCCATCCATTCCACCGCGCGGAAGAACTCGCCAAAATCATCGCCCACGGGCAGGCCGGCCTTGCGGGCCTTTTCCCAGTAGCGGATGGTCACGTCCAGCACAAAGTCCTCGTCCCAGCTCAGGAAGGCGTCGCGCATCAGGCTGGCGATGTCGTAGGTGATGGGGCCGTACACCGCGTCCTGGAAGTCCAGGACCCCCAGACGCTGCTCGTTGGCATCGCCAGGCATCATCAAGTTGCGCGGCATGAAGTCGCGGTGCACATACACCTGCGGCTGCGCCAGGTTGTGCGCCACGATCAGGCGAAACGCCTGGTCCAGCACCTCGCGCTGCTTGCCCTGCAGCACCACGCCGCGGTGCTTTTCCAGGTACCAGTCGGGAAACAGCGCCAGCTCGCGTGACAGCAGCGCGTCGTCATACGGCGGCAGCACGCCGGGTCTGGACGCCAGCTGCCAGGCCACCAGGGCGTCGATGGCGCGCTGGTACAGCGGCAGGTTGGCGCCGGGGCGGGCGGCGTCCACCACCTCGATCATGGTCTGGTGGCCCAGGTCGTCCAGCAGCATGAAGCCCTGCGGCTCATCCCAGGCGAGCACGCGTGGCACGTGCAGGCCGGCGTCGGCCATCAGCTGGGCGACCTTGACGAAGGGGCGGCAGTCTTCCTTGTCGGGCGGGGCGTCCATGATGATGCGGCTGCCCGCGTCGGCGTCCACTCTCAGGTAACGGCGAAAGCTGGCATCGGCCGAGGCCGGGCGCAGCGTGGCGGGTTGCAGCTGGTGCGCCCCGGCGATGCTGTGCAGCCAGCGCTGGAACGCGGCTTCGCGCGCCGGATCGGGCCAGGTCACAACAGGGGGGGAAGACGGGGCAGGTAGGGAGGGGGGGCTCATGGATAATCCATTCTACAAATGCAGTCCCGCCGCCCGTCTGGTACCCGCCCCCGCTCCCGCTTTGCCCTGACGCCTGTGGCGCTGGTGGCCTGCGCCCTGCTGCACCCGCTGGTGGCGCGCACGCAGACGCTGCCCGCTGAACCGGCGCTGCAGCTCAAGCCCAGCCCCATGCTGCGCGAGGACATCCCCGCGCCGGCGCGCGACGGCCTGCCCACCTATGTGTCGGGCGACCGCCTGTCCGGGCGCACCGACCTGGAAACCGTGATCGACGGCAATGCCGAGCTGCGCCGCGGCGACATGGTGATCCGCGCCGACCGGCTGGAGTACTACCAGCCCGACGACCTGGCCAAAGCGCGCGGCAATGTGCGCATCAACCGCGCGGGCAATACGTTTGAGGGGCCGCTGCTGGAACTCAAGGTCGATGCGTTTGAAGGCTTTTTCAACGAGCCGCGCTACCGCTTCCTGAAAAACGACGCCTATGGCGAGGCCGAGCGCATTGATTTCCTGGACGACAAGCGCGCGATCATCCGCAACGCCACCTACACCACCTGTCAGCGCCGCCCCGGCCCCAGCTGGATGCCTGACTGGGTGCTCAAGGCCGCCAGCATCCGCATCGACAACGAGGAAGAAGTCGGCCAGGCCGAAGGCGCGTCGCTGAACTTCATGGGCGTGCCGGTGCTGCCCATCCCGTCCATCAGCTTTCCGCTGTCGGACAAGCGCAAGTCGGGCTTTTTGCCGCCCACCATCGGGCTGGACAACCTGAACGGCGTGGAGCTGACCGTGCCGTACTACTGGAACATCGCGCCCAACCGCGACGCGACGTTCTTCCCCGCGGTCATGACCAAGCGCGGCGTCGACCTGGGCGGTGAGTTCCGCTACCTGGAGCGCGACTACAACGGCAAGCTGCGCGGCAACTACATGCCCGGCGACCGCCTGCGCGACCGCGACCGCTGGGGCTATGCCATCACGCACGACGGCATCATCCACAACGGCGTGACCAGCCCGCTGGGCCTGAACCTGAACCTCAACCGCGTGAGCGACGACAACTACTGGCGCGACTTCTCGCGCGGCGGCAGCTCGCTCACGCAGCGCCTGCTGGCCAATGACGCCCAGCTGCACTGGGGACAGGGCAACTTCTCCATCACCGCGCGGTCGCTCACGTGGCAGACGCTGCAGGACGTGGGCTCGCCCATCGTGCCGCCGTACGACCGCGCGCCGCAGATCATCGGGCGCTACTCCCGCACCGACCTGCCCGGCGGCGTGGACGCCTCGGTCGAGACCGACTACACGCAGTTCAAGTCGGTGCGCGCGCTCACGCTGCAGCCCAACGCCAGACGCAGCTACGCGCTGGCGCAGGTGAGCCGCCCCTGGCTGGCGCCGGGCTGGTTCGTCACGCCCAAGGTCCAGCTGCACACCACCAGCTACCAGTTTGACGGCACGCTGGCCAACGGCCGCGACACGGCCAGCCGCACGCTGCCCACCTTCAGCCTGGACAGCGGCCTGGTGTTCGAGCGCGACGCCCGCTACTTTGGCCGCAGCTTTCGCCAGACGCTGGAGCCGCGCGCGTTCTATGTGTACACGCCGTATCGCGACCAGAGCCTGCTGCCCAACTACGACTCGGCGTCCAACGACTTCAACTTCGCGACCATCTACACCGAGAACGCGTTCGGCGGTCATGACCGCATCTCTGACAACAACCTGCTGACGCTGGGCGCCACCACCCGCCTGCTGGACCCGGACACCGGCGCCGAGGCTGCCCGCTTCGGCATTGCCCAGCGCCTGCGATTCAAGGACCAGCTGGTCACGCTGCCGGGCACCGCGCCGGTAAGCGAACGCCTGAGCGACGTGATGCTGGGCGCGTCAATCAACTGGGACCCGAAGTGGAGCTTTGACTCCACCGTGCAGTACAACCCCAAGACGCGCCGCTCGATCCGCTCGACCGTGGGCGGGCGCTACAGCCCCGGCAACTACCGCGTGGTCAGCGCCGCCTACCGCTTGCAGCGCGGCCAGAGCGAGCAGATCGACCTGGGCTGGCAATGGCCCATCGGCAACCCGGGCGGCGAAGGCCGCTGGTACAGCGTGGGCCGGCTGAACTTCAGCCTGCAGGACCGCAGGCTGGTCGATTCGGTCATCGGGTTTGAATACGACGCCGGCTGCTGGCTGGGCCGCGTCGTGGTGGAGCGGCTGCAAAGCAGCACCTCGTCGTCCAACAAGCGCATCCTGTTCCAGCTGGAGTTCATCGGCTTCACGCGGCTGGGCTCCAACGCCCTGCAGACGCTGAAGGACAATATCCCCCGCTACCAGTACCTGCGCGAGCAGGTCACCGTGCCCAGCCGCTTCAGCAACTACGACTAGACAAACACCATGCAACACCGCACCCCCGTACTGACGCTGGTTTCCCTGGCCGTTTTGCTGGCTGTCGGGGCGGTCGCCCTGGCCCCGCTGGCCGGCCAGGCGCAGGGCCTGCGCGTGACGCCGCAGATCGGCGCCAGCCGCCCGGCCCAGCCGGCCACGCCGTCCGGCCCCCGCCAGGCCGACTACATCGTGGCCGTGGTCAATTCCGAGCCCATCACCAACAACGAAGTGCGTTCGCGCATGGTGCGCATCGAGCAGCAGATGGCCCAGCAAGGCGGCGCGCTGCCCCCGCGCACCCAGCTGGCGCGCCAGGTACTGGAGCGGCTGATCAGCGAAAAGGCGCAGCTGCAGCTCGCGCGCGAAACCGGCATCAAGGTCGATGAAGCGACGGTGGACCAGGCCGAGCAGAACGTGGCCCGGCAAAACCAGATCGAGGTGGCCGAGCTGCGCCGCCGGCTGGCGGCCGACGGCATCCCGCTGGCACAGTTCCGCGAGGAGCTGCGCAACCAGCTGCTGCTCACGCGCGTGCGCGACCGCGAAGTCGAGCCGCGCGTGAAGGTCTCTGACCTGGAGGTGGACCAGTTCATCCAGGAACAGCAGGGCAGCAACGACCTGTCCAGCATGGAACTGAATTTGGGCCAGGTGCTGGTGGCGGTGCCCGAGGGCGCCACGTCTGCGCAGGTGGCGGCGCTGCAGGCCAAGGCCGAGCGCGCGTTGGCACGCCTGCGCGCGGGCGAGGACTTTGCCCGCGTGGCGCGTGAAATGTCGGATGCGCCCGGCGCGGCCAACTCGGGTGGGCAGATGGGTTTGCGCCCGGTGGACCGTTACCCGCAGCTGTTCATCAACGCGGTGCAGTCGCTGCCTGACGGCGGCGTGAGCGGCGTGGTGCGTTCGGGCGCCGGGTTTCATGTGCTCAAGGTCATTGAAAAGCGCCAGGCCGGCATGCCGGGCATCAACGTCACGCAAAGCCGGGCGCGCCACATCCTGCTGCGCCCGTCCGCGCAGCTGAGTGAATCAGCCGCGCGCGAGCGGCTGGCGGACTTTCGCAAACGCATCCTGGCCGGCACGGCCGACTTTGCCCAGCTGGCCCGCGAAAACTCCCAGGACGCCAGCGCCCGCAGCGGCGGCGATCTGGGCTGGGCCAACCCGGGCCTGTTCGTGCCTGAATTTGAAGACGTGCTCAACGACCTGCAGCCCAATGAAATATCCGAGCCGCTGGTGTCGCGCTTTGGCGTGCACCTGATCCAGCTGCTGGAGCGTCGCCAGGCCACGCTGAGCCAGCGTGAGCAGCGCGAGATCGCACGCAACCTGGTGCGCGAGAAAAAGCTGGAAGAGGCGTACACCACCTGGGTGCAAGAGGTTCGCGGCCGCGCCTACGTCGAATTTCGCGACCCCCCTCAATAACCAGACAGCAGCTGCCCGATGAAACACATCGCCCGCAAACGTTTCGGGCAGCACTTCCTGTCGGACGCGGGCATCATCGACGCGATCGTGCGCGAGATTGCGCCACAGCCGGGCCAGCCCATGGTGGAAATCGGCCCCGGCCTGGCCGCGCTCACGCAGCCGCTGGTGGAGCGGCTGGGCAAGCTGACCGTGATCGAGCTGGACCGCGACCTGGCCGCGCGCCTGCGCAGCCACGGCCAGCTGGACGTGATCGAGTCCGATGTGCTGAAGGTGGACTTTGCGCAGGTGGCTGCGTCGATGGGCGTTTCCAAACTCCGGGTCGTGGGCAACCTGCCGTACAACATCTCCACGCCGATCCTGTTTCACCTGCTCGACTGCGTGGGCGTGATCGAAGACCAGCACTTCATGCTGCAAAAGGAAGTGATCGACCGCATGGTCGCCACGCCCGCCACCAGCGACTACAGCCGCCTGAGCGTGATGCTGCAGTGGCGCTACGCCATGGACAACGTGCTGTTCGTGCCGCCCGAATCGTTCGACCCGCCGCCGCGGGTGGACAGCGCCGTGGTGCGCATGGTGCCGCTGGCCCAGCCACCGGCGGTGGACGTGCGCCTGCTCAGCGAGCTGGTGCAGGTGGCCTTCAGCCAGCGGCGCAAGCTGCTGCGCCATTCACTGGGCAAATGGCTGGAGGCGCGCCAGTTTGGCGGCGCGTTTGACCTGCAGCGCCGGGCCGAAGAGGTGCCGGTGCATGAATACATTGCGCTCACGCAGGCCGTGGCGCAACAAAAAAACCCGTCACAAGGACGGGTTTGAATGCCAGGGGTGCCGCGGAACCGGCTTTGCCGGGCCGCTGGCACCGCCCCCGGACGGGGGGAGGCGCAGCCTCGGGGGCGAGCCTATTTTTTCAGGCTGCGGCCAGCCAGTAACCCGCGTTGAAGGGGCTGCTCATGCGCAGCGCCAGGGGCGACACGTCCACCAGTTTATCGGTGGGCATTTTTTCGCCGGACTCGGTGGTCAGGTCGATGCCGGTCGGTGCGGCGGTGGTCGGCAGGCCTTCGGCCTTGGGAGCCTCATTCGCCCGTTCTGCTTGGCTGTTTTGTGCAGAACGGGCTACAGAAAAGAATAGAAGCATCGGAAGGGTATCTTCCGGTCCGCCCAGTAATCCGCGGTGTCGCGGAAGATGTCCAGCAGCTGCTCGCGCGCCTCTTTGTCGAACTTGGCGTTGGCGGGGATCTGCTCCAGCACCACGACAAAGCCGGGCTGCGGGCC
>JBEIPU010000044.1:0-24964 GCA_040376925.1 Caenimonas sp.
CCCATTCCCCGCACCATGGGCATGGCACTCGAAGGCCTGCGCGATCTTTCGGTGATTGCCACCGCCCCGCAGCGGCGCCTGGCCATCAAAACCTTTGTACGCAACGAAGGCACGGGCGTGATTCGCGAAGCCGTGCTGCGTGAGCTCAAGCGCGGCGGTCAGATCTACTTTTTGCACAACGAAGTCGAGACCATAGAGAACCGCAGGCAAAAGCTCGAGGAAATCCTGCCCGAAGCCCGCATTGCCGTGGCCCACGGCCAGATGCCCGAGCGCGAGCTGGAGCGCGTGATGCGCGACTTTGTGGCCCAACGCTACAACTTGCTGCTGTGCTCCACCATCATCGAGACCGGCATTGACGTGCCCACGGCCAACACCATCGTCATCAGCCGCGCCGACAAGTTCGGCCTGGCCCAGCTGCACCAGCTGCGCGGGCGTGTGGGCCGCAGCCACCACCAGGCCTATGCCTACCTGATGGTGCCTGACACCGAGGGCCTGACCAAGCAGGCCAGCCAGCGGCTGGAGGCGATCCAGCAGATGGAAGAGCTGGGCAGCGGCTTCTACCTGGCCATGCACGACCTGGAAATCCGCGGCGCTGGCGAGGTGTTGGGCGAAAACCAGAGCGGCAACATGATGGAGATCGGCTTCCAGCTGTACAACGAGATGCTCTCTGAAGCCGTGCGCAGCCTGAAGGAAGGCCGGGAGCCCGACCTGCTCAGCCCGCTGTCGGTCACGACGGACATCAACCTGCACGCCCCGGCCCTGCTGCCCGACGACTACTGCGGCGACGTGCACCTTCGACTGAGCTTTTACAAGAAGCTCGCCACGGCCAGGAACACCGACCAGATCGATACGCTGCTCGAAGAGATCGTGGACCGCTTCGGCAAGCTGCCGCCGCAGGCGCAAACGCTGATCGACGTGCACCGCCTGCGCGTGATCGCGCGGCCCTACGGCGTGGTCAAGGTGGATGCGGCGCCGGGCGTCATCCACATCACGTTCAAGGCCAACCCGCCGGTGGACCCGATGCGCATCATCGAGCTGGTGCAGAAGAACCGCCACATCAAGCTGGCCGGCAATGAAAAGCTGCGCATCGAGCGCGAGCTGAAGGAGCCCAAAGACCGCGCCCAGATGGTGCGTGACGTGCTGCGTTCTCTGGGCCAGCCCAGAGTAGACGCCCAGGTCGTGACGGCGGTCGCAAAATGACATATGCCAAGACATATGCTAACCTTGGAATTACCGCGCCGCCAAGGAGCACCCCATGACTGACCACAAAGTCGCCGAACCTTCTGCCGCTTATCTGGTGCAAACTGCGCCGCGGCACGTGCGCCTGTTTCGCAACGGAGCCAATCAGGCCGTGCGCATCCCGCGCGAGTTCGAGCTGCCCGGCAACGAGGCGCTCATGCACCGCGAAGGCAACCGGATCATTCTGGAGTTGGTTCCGGACAAGCCCAAACGGGGAACGGCGGCAGCGCTTTTGGCCGCGTTGGACGAAATGGCCAAACTGGGCCCTATCGAAGAAGAGTTCCCCGATGTGGATGCGGGCCTGCTACCCCTGGACGACATTGATTTGGGTGAAGACTGATGGTGGCAGACACGCATTTGTACCTGCTGGACACCAACATCATGTCGGACATGATGCGCAACCCTGAAGGCATGGCGGCGCAACGTTTTCGCAACCTGCTGACCGGGGATGAAACCTGCACCCTGTGCACCAGCGTGATCGTTCAGTGTGAGCTTCTCTTTGGCTTGAGACGGCGCACTCACCCACGCTGGCAAACCCACTACCAACTGCTTTTGGGGTCGGTGACTGTCATGCCACTTGAACCCGAAGTCGCCGCTCATTACGCCCAACTGCGCGCCCAGCTGGAACAAGCCGGTACACCTGTTGGCGCCAACGACACCCTGATAGCCGCGCACGCACTGGCCTTGGGCGCCACGCTGGTCAGCGCTGATTCAGAATTTGCCCGCATCCCGGGCCTGCAAACCGAAAACTGGCTTCAATAAAACAACATGTCCGCTACCGAAATTTCCCCCGGCCTGGTCGTCCAGAACTTCACGCCCCCGCTGCGGCTCGGCGACTTCAAGCTCATCGCGTTTGACATGGACTCCACGCTGATCAACATCGAATGCGTGGACGAAATCGCCGACGCCGTGGGCCGCAAGGAAGAAGTCGCCGCCATCACGGAAGCCGCCATGCGCGGCGAAATCACCGACTACAAGGAAAGCCTGCGCCGGCGCGTGGCGCTGCTGCGCGGTGTGACCGTGGCCGACATGGAACGGGTCTACACCGAGCGGCTGCAGCTCAACCCCGGCGCGCGCGAACTGGTCGCTGCCTGCAAGGCCGCGGGCCTGAAGGTGCTGCTGGTATCCGGGGGCTTCACCTTCTTTACCGACCGCGTGCGCGACACATTGGGCATCGACTTCACCCGTTCCAACGTGCTGGAAATCGAGTCCGGCCCCAACTGCGGCCAGCTCACCGGCCGCATGGTGGACCAGGAATGGGGTGACATCTGCGACGGCGACGAAAAGCGCCGCATGCTGCTTGCCACCTGCGCCCGGCTCGGCATCGACCCGAAGCAGGCCATTGCCATGGGTGACGGCGCCAACGACCTGCCCATGATGGGCGCAGCCGGCCTGTCGGTGGCTTACCAGGCCAAGCCCGCGGTGCGCGCACAGGCCATGGTGGCGATCAACAGCGGCGGTCTGGACCGCCTGCTGGAAGTCGTGCAGTGTTAACCTGACCGCCATGCAAGAGCCCAACCCGCTTCAGTCCCCCACCATCGAGTCGCGCGCCTTCATCTGGCTGCTGGCCGCGGTCACGCTGGCGTTCGGCCTGATCATCTGGCCGTTCAGCGGCGCGGTGCTGTGGGCGCTGTTCATCGCCATCGTGTTCATGCCGCTGCAGCGGCGCCTGCACAGGCGCTGGAGCGCCCGGCCCAACCTGGCCGCCCTGGTTACGCTGGCGATCATCGTTCTGATCGTGATCATTCCCATGGCGTTCATCACGGCGTCCATGGCGCAGGAGGCGTCCGGCCTGTACGAGCGCATCCGCTCGGGCGAGCTCAACGTGGGCCAGTACTTCCAGCGCATGGTGGACGCGTTGCCTGCGTGGCTGCACCAGCTGCTGGACCGGTTTGGCCTGGGCAACCTGGGCGCGCTTCGGCAGAAGCTGGCCGCCGCGCTGGCACAAAGCGGCCAGGCGCTCACGACGCAGGTGTTCTCCATCGGCCAGAACACGCTGGAGTTCGTGGTGAGCTTTTTCATCATGCTGTACCTGCTGTTCTTCCTGCTGCGCGACGGCGCCACGCTGGCCGCGCAGATCGGCGCCGCCGTGCCGCTGAACCCGGTGCACCGCCGCCGCCTGTTCGGCAAGTTTGTGACGGTGGTGCGCGCCACGGTCAAGGGCAACATCCTGGTGGCCATGATCCAGGGCGCCCTGGGCGGCATTGCGTTTGCCGTGCTGGGCATCCCGGGGGCGCTGTTGTGGGGCACGGTCATGGCCTTTCTGTCGCTGCTGCCGGCCGTGGGCGCGGCGCTGGTCTGGGGGCCGGTGGCCATCTACTTCCTGGCCACCGGAGCCTGGCCGCAAGCTGCGGGCCTGATCGCCTGGGGCGTGCTGGCCATTGGCCTGGTGGACAACCTGCTGCGCCCCTTCCTGGTCGGCAAGGACACCAAGATGCCCGACTACCTGGTGCTGCTGTCCACCGTGGGGGGCATGGCGATTTTTGGCATCAATGGCTTTGTGGTGGGTCCGGTCATCGCGGCCATGTTCATTGCCGCATGGGACATCTTCACCGTGGCGCGGCACGAAAGCGCCGCCCCACCCCCCGGCCCCGACAGCCCCGGCACCTCAGGCTGAAGGCAGCCACACGGTAAAGCGCGTGCCCTCGCCGGGCGCACTGGTCACAGTGATGCGCCCGCCGTGCTTGTCCACCGCGTTCTTCACAATGGCCAGGCCCAGGCCCGTGCCCTGGATCGCGCCGACGTTGCTGGCCCGGTGGAACGAGCCGAACAGGTGCGGGATCTCATCGGCCGGAATGCCGATGCCCTGGTCGGCCACCTCGAACTTCGCGCCGCCGTCGCGGGCCTGCACAGTGAAGCGCACCGTACCGCCATCGGGCGAATACTTCAGCGCGTTGGACAGCAGGTTGCCAAAAATGTGGCGCAGCAGCGCCTCGTCATAGCGCCCGCGGCGCAGCGCCGGGTCGAATTCCGTCACGACCTGGCTGGTGGCGTCCGGGTGCTGGGCACGCGCCTCGTCAATGAACTTGCGCGCCAGCGGCACCAGGTCCACCTCGTGCGGCGTGAACTCCAGCATCTGGGCATCGGCCTTGCCCAGCAGCAGCACGCGGTCCATCATGCGCGACATGCGCTGCACCGCCGCCGAGATGCCGTCCAGCAGCTCGGCACGTTCGGTCGCCGGCAGGCGGTCGCCGTAGTCGCGCAGCAGCTCGCCGGCCGACAAAATGGCTGACAACGGCGTGCGGAATTCATGGCTGGTCATGGCCACGAACCGGCTGCGCAGCTCGTTCAGGGCCTTTTGCTGCTCCAGCGCCTCGCGGATTTCCTGCTCCGAGCGCTTGCGCTGCGTGATGTCCAGGAAGGTCCAGATCACGCCCGAATCCGGGTCGTTGGGCCGGATGCAGCTGCCGCCCATCTCAACCCACAGCAGTTCACCGTTGCGCCGCCTGAGCTGCCGCTCGCAGATGTAGGTCCCACGCGCAATCAGCGCCGTACGCGCTTCCACGCCAAAGCGCTCCCAGGCCTCCAGCGTGGGGTGGATGTACTCGGAGCCCTGGCCGATCAGCACCTGTCGGGGATAGCCCAGCATCTGGGCGAAACGCTCGTTGACCCATTCATGGCGGCGCATGACCGACAGCACAATGCCCACGGTAGCGCTGTTCAGAATGGCCTCGCGCTCGGACGAGGTTCGCTGCAGTTCGGACTCCAGCTCCTTGCGTGTGGTGATGTCCATGATCACCCACACCGTACCTTGCGACAGGTCGTGCGCACTGACGGCCTTGCCCGACAGGGACACCCACAGCACGCGGCCGTCGATCCGGCGCATCTGCAGTTCTTCGCGAAAGACGTCGCCGCGCCGGATACTGGCCGCCACCGCGGCGCCGGTGTGCAGGTACTGGTCGCGCGACAGGTAAAAGGGCTCCATCGAAGTGATGGTGCTGGTGTCACCTTCGGCGCCAAAGATGCTGAACATCGCGCTGTTGGCCCAGCGAAAACGCCCCTCCGGCGTGAGGAACGCAATGCCCACCAGCGAGTTTTCAAGAATGGTCTCACGCTCTGCCAGCACGGCTCGGTAGCGCTCCTGCGATTCGCTCAGGGCCTCCACCAGGGCATGTTCGGCCTCCATGCGGGCCTGGGCCTGTTCCTTTTCCCTGCGCACCACGTTGATGCGGTCACCCAGCGCGAACGACAGCAGCACCATCTCCAGCGCCGAGCCGATCAGCAGTGAATTCGCCGTGATCAGCGTGGACGGCAGGATGCCGATGTTGTGCAGAAACAGCGCCATCACCCCTCCCAGCAGCGCCGCCCAGGCCGCCAGGAAATAGGCGGCGCCCGGATGCCTCTGCCGCACGCCCTGCACACCCGCGGCTATCACGGCAAAAACGCTCACGGGCGACAGAACGGTCGTCATCCAGGTCGCAACGATGTAGGGCAGCAGCACCGCCGCAGCCAGTGACGCCAGCCAGCCCGCGGCCAGCACTTTCAACACAAGGTCCAGTCGCGGCATGGTCCGCGCCGACTCAATGAACTGGCGCGCAAACAGCAGGCCGAACACCGCCGCCGCCGAGTTGCCCACATTGGGTGCGGCATTGGTCCACCACAGCCACTGCCCCCACAGGAACTGCAGCCCCAGCCCGGTCAGCGCGCTTTGCGCCAGCCCCAGGCTGGCCACGAATGCCACGTACAGCAGGAATGCCCGGTCGCGCACCGACAGGTACAACAGGAAGTTGTAGGCCAGCAGCCCCAGCAGCAGGCCGAAATACAGGCTGAGCACCGAATACGTCTTCTGGTCGCTGGCCCACAGTGCATCGGGCTGCCACAAACGCAACGGCGCCGAGACGGGCCCCTGCGACGCCACCCGCACATACAGCAGGTGCTCGCTGCCCGGTGGCAGCGCCACGCGCAGCACGTGGGTACGGTGCGGCACGCTGTCGCGCGGCAGCACGGAGTCGCCCGCGCGGCTGCGGGCCCAGCCGCCCTCGCCGTCGGGCACGTACAGGTCCACGCTGTCCAGCGGCGGGTAGGCCACCTGCAGCAGCCAGTCACGTGGCGCGCCGGGCGCCAGCCGCAGCGCCACACGCATCCAGATGGCGTCGGGCGTCAGCCCGAAGTTGGTGGCCGTGGTGCTGTCCCCGACCAGTTGCAGGCTGGCTTGCCGTGCCGGTTGCAGGACCTCGGTCAGCGTCATCTGTCCACTGCTGTCGCGCAGGTAGCTGACCGCAGAGGCCAGCGAATAGCTGCCTTCGGAGCCCAGAACGACGGGAACTTGCGCGCGGGCGAGCCCGATCACACCCAGCACCAACGTGAGGGTCAGGACAAGAGCACGGGTCAAAACCTTCACCCTATACCTTTTCCACAACAGGACGCCCCGCCGATACATCAAACCGGGCCAAGGTACTGACCAAAGCATCCACCCGGGTCGCATCGTCGATCACCCGCAGCGTGGTGGTCAACCGCGAAGGCGTCAGGTCCACCAGCCCGTAGCCGCGCTTTTCAGTGTCGGCAAACACAAAGTGCGGGTTCTCGGCCAGCCGCGTGGCCAGCTTGCTGTTGTCACCGCCCGCGCGCGAGGTGATGCTGGTGCCGCAAAACTCCACGCCCACCGCCGGGCTGGATGGCACGGCGTAATCGGCCTTCACATGGCCCACCCAGTTCTCGTGCACATCACCGCCCAGGAACACGGGGTTGGCCACCGCATGGCGGCGCAGGCTGTCGGTCAGGCGCGTGCGGGCCGCGCCATAGCCGTCCCAGCCGTCGTTCCACAGAAAGCGGTCCGGCCCCGGCCGGCCGTCACGCGCGCCAAAGACCGACTGCTGGCCGATCAGGTTCCAGCCGCGGCTGCCCTGGGCCAGCGCGCCGTCCAGCCAGGCCTCCTGGGCGGCGCCGAGCATGCTGCGTTTCGGCTCGTCCCAGGCCGGGCAGTTGGCGGGGTCCACATAGCTGGAGCCCGGCTTGCCGTCGCGGGTGCACACCGGCGCGTCCTTGTACTGGCGTGCGTCCAGCAGGTACAGGCTGGCCAGCCGGCCCAGCGGCGTGTGGCCGTGGATGCGCAGCGCAGCGCCCGTAGCCAGCCCTTGCAACGCGCGGGTCAGCGCGCCGGAGCGCAGCGGCATGTGCTCGTAAAACGCCTGGTAGGCCGCGGCCCGGCGGGCGCCGAAGTCAGCCACGCCCGGGCCGCCATTGCCCGCGACTGCACCGGCGTAGTCGTTCTGCACCTCATGGTCGTCCCAGGTCACAAACCACGGGCAGGCCGCATGCATGGCCCGCAGGTCGGCGTCGCTCCTGTGCAGGGCGTAGCGGCGGCGGTAGTCGTCCAGCGTCAGCGTCCAGCCGCTGTCGGGAAAGCGCACCGCGCCGCTGGCGTTGGGGTATTCGTAGATGTAGTCGCCCAGGAACACAACGTAGTCGGGCGCGTCGGCGCGCATGTGGCGCCAGGCACTGTAGTAGCCGTGCTCCCAGCGCTGGCACGACGCATAGGCCAGCCGCAGGCGCTGCACGGCGGCGTCTGGCGCGGGCGTGGTGCGGGTGCGGCCGGTGGGGCTGGCCGCGCCGCCGGCCATGAAGCGGTAGAAGTACACACGGTCCGGCTCCAGCGCCGGCACCTCCACATGCACCGCATGGCCCAGCTCGGGCAGGGCCTGGGCCTGGCCGCGCTGGGTGATGCGTGCAAAGGCTTCGTCGTGCGCGACCTCCCATTGCACCGTCAGGGCTGGCGTGCCGGCCGGTGCCATCAACCGCGTCCACAGCACCACCGAGTCGTGCCGCGCGGAGCCGCTGGCCACGCCCAGCGTGAACGGGTCGGTGCCGGTACGCCACTGGCCCCAGCTGCCGCGCGGCAGCCACAGCGTGGTAGCAGCAGCAGTGGCTAGCTTCAGGAGGTGGCGGCGGTCGGTCACGGTGCAAATGCAGGGGTTCGGCGCACTATAGAGGATTCCACCCCGCTGGCTGGCAGGCGACAGGCCCGCTGCGCGGGCGCGCCTATAGTGGCCGATTTGCCCCGCAGGACATTCGCCATGCTCGACCCGCAAGCCCAGGCGCTGCTGGACCTGATCCGCCAGCGCAACATTCCCTCCACCCACGAGCTCAGCCCGGCCGACGCCCGGCGCGCCTACCGCGACCGGCGCACATTCAGCCAGCCGGCACCACCCGACGTGGCCTCGGTGCGTGACCTCAACGCACCGGGCCCCGCGGGCGATATCCCCCTGCGCGAGTACCGCCCGTTGGGCAGCACCGCGGCGAAGGTGTTGCCGGCGCTCGTGTACTTTCATGGCGGCGGCTGGGTCATCGGCGACCTGGACACCCACGACGTGCTGTGCCGCGAGCTGGCCAACGGCGCCGGCTGCGCGGTGTATGCGGTGGACTACCGAATGGGCCCGGAGCATCGCTTCCCGGCCGCCATTGACGACGCGCTGGCCGCCACGCGCTGGGTGTTTGCGAATGCAGCGAAGCTGGCTTTGGACCCGGCCCGCGTGGCGCTGGGTGGCGACAGCGCGGGCGGCAACATCACGGCCGCCGTCACCCTCGCGCTGCGGGACATGCCGTTGGCGGACGAAGCACCGCGCCCCGCGTACCAGCTGCTGATCTACCCAGCCACCGACATGCGCGGCGCCAGCGCGTCGCATACCGAGAACGGCGCGGGCTACCTGCTCACGCGCGAGGTCATTGATTACTTCCAGGGCCACTACCTGGACGCAGCGCAGTACACCGACTGGCGCGCCTCCCCCCTTCTGGCCGCAAGCCACGCCGGCCTGCCGCCCGCGCTGGTGCTGACCGCCGGCTACGACCCGCTGCGCGACGAAGGCCTGGCCTATGCCGACAAGCTGTCGGCTGCCGGGGTGGCAACGCAGTACGTCTGCTTTGCGCGGCAGATCCATGGCTTCATCCTGATGGGCCGCGTGATTGACGAGGCCAACACGGCGGTACGGCTGTGCGCCGATGCACTGCGCCACGCATTGCGCTAAGGTGTGAGGCACACCAAAACCTGAGGAATACCGCATGCAGTACCGCCAGCTTGGCAAAAGCAACCTGAAAGTCTCCGCCCTGTGCCTGGGCACGATGATGTTTGGCGACCAGACGGACGCCGCCGAGGCGGCGCGCATCGTGGCTGATGCACGCGCACAGGGCGTGAACTTCATCGACACCGCCGACGTGTACACCAGGGGTGCGTCCGAAACCATGCTGGGCACCCTGCTCAAGGGCCAGCGCCATGACTGGGTGGTCGCCACCAAGCTGGGCAACGCGATGGGCGAGCGCGTGAATGAAGGCCACTATTCGCGCGCCTGGATGCTGCGCGAGGTGGACGCCAGCCTGGCGCGCCTGCAGACGGACCATGTGGACGTGCTGTACCTGCACCGCGACTACAACGGCATGGACCTGGAAGATCCGCTGTACGCCCTGCAGGCGCTGCTGGCCGCCGGCAAGATCCGCTACTGGGGCGTGTCCAACTTCCGCGGCTGGCGCATTGCCGAGCTGGCGCGCATCGCGCGCGCCATCGGCATGCCGGGGCCGGTGGTGTGCCAGCCCTACTACAACCTGCTCAACCGCATGCCCGAGGTTGAAATCCTGCCGGCGTGCGAGCACTTTGGCATTGGCGTGGTGCCCTACAGCCCGATCGCGCGCGGGGTGCTCACCGGCAAGTACACGCCAGGCGCCAGGCCGGCCGAGGGCACGCGCGCCGGCCGGGGCGACAAGCGCATCACCGAGACCGAGTTCCGTGAGGAGTCGCTTGTCATCGCGCAAAAGCTGCAGCGGCACGCCCAGGCCCGCGGCACCACCGTGGCCCAGCTGGCCGTGGCCTGGGTGCTGGCCCACCGCGCGGTCAGCAGCGTGATTGCCGGGCCGCGCACGCTGGCCCAGTGGCAGGACTACCTGCCCGCGCTGGATTACACCGTGACGGCTGAAGACGAGGCCCTGATTGATTCATTCGTGGCGCCCGGCCATCCGTCCACGCCGGGCTATACCGACCCGGCGTATCCGCTGAATCCGCGGCGCTGAACCCGGGTCGCCCAAGCCCGCTCAGGCCTGCCAAACCCCATAGCCGCGCGCGCGCAGCGCAATGCCCAGCTCCACCTCCATCAGCCGGGCGTCCTGGTAGGGCATGGGGTTGTAGCGCTCGTACAGCTGGGGCAACAGGCGCAGGCCGTAGCGCTGCACGTAACTGTTGGCCTGGATGCCGGCCTTGTGCTTGTCAAAGCGCACGTCCGGGTCCAGCCCGGTCATGCCCACATACACAAACGGCTGGCCCAGCACATAGCCGGGGTTGGCCTTGCGAAAGCGCGCCAGGTTCCAGACCTCATCAGACAGCTGCACCACATAGACATGGTGGCGGCCACGGCGCGCGACGGGCGCCGCCACGTCAGCGCATGCCGGGCTGCGTCGCCGCGAAATCAGGCACGTCGCTGCGCAGCTCGGCCAGCGCGGAGTCGCGCACGGCCATCAGCTGGGCCAGGTCCTGCTCCAGTTCGCTCATCGGTTCGTCGTCGTCGCTGCCAGGCCCGCCGCCGGTGTCCAGCAGCGACACGGCCACGGGCGCGCCGGTCCAGATCCCGGGCGGCGGCATTTCGGTGTGGGGGCAATCGTCTGTCTTGAACTGCCAGGTGATGCTGTGCAGCCAATCCGACGCCTGCGGTTCAAAGCGATGGACTTCGGCCATCAGGCGGCGCTCGAACGCCACCGCGTAGCGCAGCAGCTGCTCGTCCCAGTGACGCACCACCAGGCGGGCATGCATGTGGGTTTCGCCCTTGCGGGTGTTGACCACCAGCACCTGGCAATCCACCCAACCCTCGGGGATGCCGCAATAGCGAAGGGTGTCCCGCGTGAGCACCCGCAGCAGTTCCCGCCGGGTGTGCGTCTGGCCGCCCAGGTCGGTCATGCGGGACTCTTCCTGGCCGTCCACCTGCGAAGGCGCTTCCAGCTTGGGGGCCTGCTGGTCCGGGCCGCCGGACAGAAGGCGTTTGAATAGCTTCATGGTGGGATGCGGGTATACAGGCCCCCATCATGGCATGTGACAGGCAAGGTGATCAACCGCCTGACAAAATCGCCGTCAATGACTTCCAACCTGAAACCCTGGCAGGTCGCCGCTGCAGGAATGCTTTCGTTAGCAGTGGCCATGGGTATCGGCCGCTTTGCCTTCACGCCGCTGCTGCCCATGATGCTGGCCGATGGCGTGGTCAACCTGCCCACCGCCAGCTGGCTGGCCAGCGCCAATTACCTGGGCTACCTGGTCGGTGCGCTGCTGTGCACGCTGCAGCCCTGGGCCTGGCGGCGCTTCGGCCCGCTGGCGCCGCTGCAGGCCACGCGCATGGTGCGCGCAGGCCTGGCCGCCACCTGCGTGCTGACGCTGGGCATGGCCCTGCACTGGCCGGGGGCCTGGGCCCTGCTGCGCTTTGCCGCGGGTGTGGCCAGTGCGCTGGTGTTTGTGTACACCTCGGGCTGGTGCCTGGGGCAACTGGCGCGCCTGGGCGTGCCCACCATGGGCGCGGTGATCTACACCGGCCCGGGCGCGGGCATCGTGCTCAGCGGCCTGGCCGCCAGCGGCATGGTGGCCTGGCACTGGACGGCTGCGGCAGGCTGGCTGGTCTTTGGCATGCTGGCGGCAGTGCTCACCGCACTGGTGTGGCCGGTGTTGGCGCCGCGCCACGAGCTGCCCGCGCCTGCGGCGACCGCGGCGGGCAGTGGCACCGGGGGCACCGCCCACAGCGCAGCCGAGGTCACCACGCTCACGCTGGCCTACGGGCTGGCCGGCTTTGGCTACATCATCACCGCTACGTTTTTGCCGGTGATCGCACGCCAGTCGCTGCCGGGTTCGCCCTGGCTGGACATGTTCTGGCCGATCTTTGGCCTGGGCGTGATTGCCGGCGCGCTGATCGCGTCGCGCATGCGCACGCGGCTGGACTTGCGGCTGCTGCTGGCCATCTGCTATGCCATCCAGGCCCTGGGCATCGGCGTGGGCCTGTTCAGCCCCAGCCTGGCGGGCTTTGCCATTGGCAGCCTGCTGCTGGGCCTGCCGTTTACCGCCATCACCTTTTTTGCGATGCAGGAGGTGCGGCGCATCCGCCCGCAGGCACCGGCCGCGCTCATGGGCCTGCTGACCGCGCTGTACGGCCTGGGCCAGATCGTGGGCCCGCCGCTGGCCGCAGCGCTGCTGGCGCGCGCGGCCACACCGGCTGCGGGCTTCACGCTGTCGCTGGAGATCGCGGCCGGGGCGCTGGTGCTGGGCGCACTGGCATATGGCGCCATGGTGCACCTGTGGCCCGTGCGGCCGGCCGCGCCGGCAACCGCCTGAGTCAGATGTAGGCCGGTATGGACGGCACCGCGTGGCGCAGGTGCAACGCCATGTCCAGCGCCGCCATGTGGTTCATGTTGCGCGACAGGATGTGCGCTGCCATCGGCAGGAAATGTTCTTCCTCAAAGCGCGCATGGGCCAGGTAATCCACCACCAGCTGCTGCACCGCCGCCGGGTCCACCGTGGCGGGCTTGCCCCGCGCGGCCTCACGCACCTCGGGCTCCAGCTGCTTCCACAATGCCTCGATGCTGCGGTGCTCCTTGACCAGACGCTGCGTAATGGACTGCACCAGGTCCGCCTCCTCGCCCGGCTGCGCGCTGCGCAGCACGGCGGTGAACAGCTCCTTTTCCTCGTCCGCATGGTGGGCCAGCACGCTGTCCTTGAACAGGTCCAGCGTGCCCTGGGCCACCACGCGAGCCTGGGCTGCCGGCCCCAGCAACTCAGGCAGGTCTGAAAACGATTCCAGCTGCGACACGATGCCCAGGTGGCAACGCGAGAAATCACCCAGGGGTGCGCCTTGGGTGACAGGCGGCTGGACAGGGGCTGCGCTCATGAATGCAATCTAGCCGCACGCACAGCGGTGCGCCTTGATGCAGGTCAAGCGCGGTGTGCATCCCCGAAGGCACGATGACGCCAACCATTCATATGACTCAAGCCACCGAAAGGAATCCATCATGTTCAGGCACATCCTGCTGGCCACCGACGGCTCCGCCGCCTCCACCCATGCCGCCGCGCTGGCCATTGGCCTGGCGCGCAGCCATGGCGCCCGACTGACGGCGCTCTATGTGGTGGACCCTTACCCGTACCTCGGCCTGGGCGAGGCCAACCCCATGGGCTTTCAGGCCTACATGGCCGCTGCCATGGACCACGCGTCGCAGGCGCATGCGGCCATCGCCACCCTGGCCGCAGAAGGCGGCCCCCGCGTGAACGTGGTGCCCCGGGTGGTCGAGGATGTGGGCGCGTCGGTGGGCATCGTGCAGACCGCGAAAGAGCTGGGCGCCGACCTGATTGTGGTGGGCTCGCATGGCCGCTCGGGCATTGCGCGGCTCATGCTGGGCAGCGTGGCGTCGCGGGTGGTGGCCGAATCGGTCGTGCCGGTGCTGGTGGCGCGCTGACGCCCAGGTACGGTACGCAGGGCCGCGTAACATCGGCCGATGCACCGCACCACCCCGTCAAAAGAAGAAATCGCCCTGCTGGAGCCGTTTGAGCGGCTCGGGCTGGACCGCATCGAGCTGGTGTCCACGCGCGAGCAGGCCGAGCGCGCCTTCGACGCGCTGGTGCGCGCCGGGGCATGGGGTTTTGACACCGAATCCAAACCCACCTTCTTCAAGGACCAGGTATCCGACGGGCCGCACATCGTGCAGCTGTCCACCACCGAGCGGGCGTGGGTCTTCCAGCTGCACGACGCGCCCTGCCGCGACGTGGCAGCCGCCCTGCTGGCCCACCCCGGCGTGCCCAAAGCCGGCTTTGGCCTGGGCGACGACCACAAGCGCATCGTCAGCAAGCTGCGGGTGCAGCCGGCCGATGTGCTGGACCTGAACCATGTATTCCACCAGGACGGCTGGCGCAAGGACATGGGCGTCAAGGGCGCCGTGGCGGTGCTGTTCAACCGCCGCTTCATCAAGTCCAAAAAGGCCGCCACCTCCAACTGGGCCAACCCGCGCCTGAGTGAAGCGCAACTGATCTATGCGGCCAACGATGCGTATGCGGCGGCGCGGGTGTATGACGCGCTGGGGTTGGGCGCCTAACCGCCCACCGCCCGCAAATCCAGCGTGTACGACCGGCCCAGCCACAGCGCGCAGTCGCGGTGGTCGCGCAGCGCGTCGCCGGTGTTGGGGTGCATGAAGACGTCCAGCGTGCCGTGGTTCAGCGTGAGCCAGCCGGCCACGGCGGCAAACTGGGCCGCGTCAAACGCCAGCTGGTAGCTCCACATCGGGTGCGGGCCCACGGGCTTTTCATGGAATCGGCCCATCTGGATGTGCCCTGCCAGCTCGGCCTCTATGCGCTCGCGCAGCGCCCAGGCGGCGTCGCGGCTGGCGGCGTCAAAGTACACATGGGCGTGCCAGCTGCTGATGGCGGAAACGGGCAAGGTCATGGGCCGGATTGTGCCGGCAGGACCATGCTCATGCCCGCGTGGCAGCGGCCTTGCGGTCGGCAACGACCTTTTGCGCCGTGGGGCGCTCGCCCACGAGCTTGATGTAGGGCTTGTAGTCAATGCCGGCGGCCAGCAGCATGTCTTCGCCCAGCACGGCTTTGGTGGCCATGCCCAGCAGCGGCAGGTTGGCAAACGCGGCGCAGTCGGCCTGGGTGAAGGTGTCGCCCGCCACAAACGGCGCGAATTTGGCCAGTTGCTTGAACGCCGCAATGTTCTTTTCCAGCTGCTTTTGCACGCGCGCCTTGTTGCTGTCGCTGACGGTGCCGCCAAAAAAGGCCTGCGGGTACAGGTCACGCGCGACCAGCTCGAGGTGCAGGTCGATGAAGATCGTCAGCTCGCGCACCTTGGCGGCGGCGTACGGGTCGGCGGGCAGCAGCGGCGGGCTGGGGTGGGCGGCCTCGATGTATTCGAGGATCGCCTGGCTTTCACACAGGCCGCCCTGGGCCGTACGGATGAACGGGATCTTGGCCAGTGGCGACGCGGCCAGCACGGCCGGGTCGGTGCTCTTGGTGGGCACAAGCTCCTCGGTAAAGGGCACGCCCTTTTCCAGCAGGGCCAGCTTGACCTTGTTGTAGTAGTTGGAAATGGGGGAACCGCACAGCGTGATCATGGCAAAGGTCTCCTTTTGATGGGCCGCAGTTTAGGTGCCGAAGCCAACGGGGCCTGCCACGCAGGGGACAGGGCAACAAGCCCCCGTTCCAGCGCCGCAGGCCGTCTTGCGCGACACTTGGGCCCATGTTTCCCCTATCCGTCCTGGATCTTTCCCCCGTCACCGAAGGCAGCGATGCTGCGCAATCGTTTCGCAACACCCTGAGCCTGGCGCAAAACGCCGAGCGCCTGGGCTATTCACGCTACTGGCTGGCCGAACACCACGGCATGCCCGGCATTGCCAGCGCGGCCACCTCCATCCTGATCAGCCATGTGGCCGCCGGCACGCACAGCATCCGCGTGGGCGCGGGCGGCATCATGCTGCCCAACCATTCGCCGCTGGTCATTGCCGAGCAGTTCGGCACGCTGCAGGCGCTGTACCCCGGGCGCATTGACCTGGGCCTGGGCCGCGCGCCGGGCTCCGACCAGGCCACGGCCCATGCGCTGCGGCGCAACCTGTCGTCCGACCCCGACGAGTTCCCGCGCGACGTGGTGGAACTGATGGACTACATGTCGGACGAGCCCCGCCAACGGGTGCGCGCCGTGCCGGGTCAGGGCGCGAAAGTGCCGGTATGGATCCTGGGCTCCAGCCTGTTTGGCGCCCAGCTGGCCGCCATGCTGGGCCTGCCGTTTGCGTTTGCATCCCACTTCGCACCGGCCCAGATGATGCAGGCCATCGACATCTACCGCAGCACCTTCAAGGCGTCGGCCCAGCTGTCCAAACCGTATGTGATGCTGGGCTACGGCGTGTTTGCCGCGCCCACCGACGCCGAGGCCAGCGACCTGGCCACGTCCATGCAGCAGGCCTTTGTGAACCTGCGCACCGGCCGGCCGGGCAAGCTGCCGCCGCCGCGCCCGGGCTACTACGACAACGCGGGCCCGCAGGAGCGTGCCGTGCTGGACACGGTGATGTCGTGCTACGCCATCGGCTCGCCGCAGACCGTGCTGGAAAAAACCCAGGCCTTCATCGACCTGACCGGCGCCGACGAGCTGATGGTGCCCACCCAGATGTTTGACCATGCGCTGCGCGTGCGATCGTACGAGCTGCTGGCGCAGGTGCAACCGAAGCTGCGCAAAGGAGGCTGACATGAGCAAAGGCAACGACTGGGCCGCGAAGGTGCTTGCCCTCATCAAGGCCGGCAACACCGACGCCGCCATCGCGCAAATCAAGGTTGCGCCCACCGTCAAGGACCTCAAGGCCCTGAAGACGCTGATGATCATGGGCAAGCTGGGCGGGCGCTGGCGCCACCTGGATGAGGCCATTGACGACAACCTGGCGCTGCTGTCGGCGCCGCGGCTGCACCGCGCGCCCTGAACGCCGCCCGGCGCCGGGCGCGGCTGCTGTTAACCTGCGCCCATGTCTTTTGAATCGCTGGGCCTGTCGCCCGAACTGCTGCGCGCGGCTGCTGCCGCCGGCTTTGCCAGCCCCACCCCAATCCAGCTGGGCGCCATACCGCCCGCGCTGCGCGGCGCCGACCTGCTGGGCCGCGCCCAGACGGGCTCGGGCAAAACGGCCGCATTTGCCCTGCCCCTGCTGCAGCACCTGCAAGGCCTCAAGCCCGGCCCGCGCCGCACGCGCGCGCTGGTGCTGGTGCCCACGCGCGAGCTGGCCGCCCAGGTGGGCGAGGTGATCCGTTCGCTGGCGCAGCACCTGCCGCAGCGCCCCAAGGTGGCCGTGGTGTTCGGCGGTGTGTCGATCAATCCGCAGATGATGGGCCTGCGCGGCGGCGCCGAGGTGGTGGTGGCCACGCCCGGGCGCCTGCTCGACCTGGTGGACCACAACGCGCTGAAACTCGGCGCCGTGAGCCTGCTGGTGCTGGACGAAGCCGACCGCCTGCTGGACCTGGGCTTTGCCGACGAGCTCAACCGTGTGCTGGCCCTGCTGCCGGCGCAGCGGCAGAACCTGTTTTTCTCGGCCACCTTCCCTGACGCGGTGCAGGGCCTGGCCGGTGCGCTGCTGCGCGAGCCGGTGCGGGTGGAGGTGCACGACACGCCCGACACCGCGCCGGCCATCGTGCAGCGCGTGATCGAGGTGGACGCAGGCCAACGCACACAGCTGCTGCGCCACCTGGTCAAAAGCCAGGGCTGGCCGCGCGCGCTGGTTTTCGTGGCCACCAAGTACGCCGCCAACATCGTGGCCGCCAAGCTCTACAAGGCCGGCGTGTTTGCCACGCCGTTCCATGGCGACCTGAGCCAGGGCGCGCGCCAGCAGGTGCTGGATGAATTCCGCGACGAACGCTGGGAGGTGGTGGTCACAACCGACCTGGCCGCGCGCGGCATCGACATTGCGCAGCTGCCGGTGGTGGTCAATTACGACCTGCCGCGCTCACCCACTGACTATGTGCACCGCATCGGCCGCACTGGCCGCGCGGGCGAGGCCGGCCTGGCCATCAGCTTTGTAAGCGCCGGCACGGCCGCACACTTTGCGCTGATTGAAAAGCGCCAGGGCCTGAGCCTGCCGCGTGAGCGGGTCGAAGGCTTTGAGCCGGTGGACGTGGCTGCGCCGCCCGCGCCCGATCGGAGCGACGGAACTGGTGGCGTCAAGGGCAAGCGCCCCAGCAAGAAGGACAAGCTGCGCGCGGCAGCGGCAGCCGCGGTGCGCGGCGGCGGGGCCTGACGCCGCCTCAGGCGTCGCCGGCCTCTTGCGCCGGCGCCTGGCCCGGCGGCCGGGCCTTGCGTACGGCTGCCCGCGCCAGGATCTCTACATACACCGACGTTGCGCCTTCGCGCGCGGCAGCGTCCAGCTGCGGGATGACGGTGGCCAGGTGGGCCGGGGCGGCGGATTCAGCCGAGAGCCCGAACCTGCAGTCAAAGTCCCAGAAGTCGGTGCCCGCGGGCAATTCGCGGCGGCGTTCGCGCTTGAGGTATTTGCGGATATCGTGCTTGACGGCGTCCAGCACGCGGTCGGGGTGCTTGCCCTCGGCACGAAGGGGATAAGTTTTGCGCATGGGCGATGGTAACGCCCCCGGCGGTGCTACTGGTTGGGCTGCGGCGGTATGCCGATGATGCGCGTGCCCTGCTGGGCGTCCATCGGCGGGATGTTGATGATGCGCGCCGCGGGCGGCTGCGGCACGGGCGCGGTGACCACCGGCTGGGGCGCGGGCCCGGGCCCACCGACCATGGCCTCCGCAGGCACGCCCCCTGCAAAGCCGGGCGCGCTGCCGCCATTGGCGCTGCTGAAGCCGCCGGGGTCCACGCTGGCCGGGGGCGGCTCGGCCGGCGCAAACGATTCGCGCGGCGCACTGAAGGGCACCTGCCCGTCCAGCACCCGGGTGCGCAGCGCCGCCTGGAAGAAATCGCCCACCATGGGCAGCGCGCTGCGCGCGCCCTGGCCGTAGCCGTCGCTCATGGTCAGGCGGCTGTCGTTGAAGCCCACCCACGCGCCCGCCACCAGGTGCGGGTGCATCAGGATGAACCAGCCGTCCGTGTTGTCCTGGGTGGTGCCGGTCTTGCCGGCCACGTCGGCCTGGATGCCAAAGCGGCCGCGGATGGACGCGCCCGTGCCGCGGTCGATGGCGCCACGCAGCGCATCCAGCAGCCGGTCGGCCGCGGGCTGGGGCAGCGCGGGCTCGGGCGCGGGTGCCGCAAAGGCCTCCAGCACCTTGCCGTCGCGGTCTTCCACCTGCAGGATCACGGTGGGCTCGATGTAGTTGCCGCCGTTGGCCAGCGTGCCATAGGCCGCCACCATCTCGCGCAGCGTCACCGGGCTGGTGCCCAGCGCCAGCGACAGCACCTCTTCCAGCTTGCTCTGGCGCACGCCCATGGCGCGCGCCAGCGCTGCCACCCGCTGCGCGCCCACACGGTTGACCACCTGCGCGGTGATGGTGTTCTTGGACAGGGCCAGGCCGTCACGCAGCGTCATCGGCTGGTAGCTGGGCTCGCCGCCGTCGGTGGGCCGCCAGACCTGGCCGCCGCCCAGGGCAATTTCCACCGGCTCGTCCATCAGCACTTCGCCCGGGCTCATGCCCTGCTCAAATGCCGCGCCGTACACAAACGGCTTGAAGGTCGAGCCCGGCTGGCGGCGCGCCTGCGCCACATGGTCAAACTGGTCCTTGAGGAAATCGCGGCTGCCCACCCAGGCGCGCACCTGGCCGTTGCGCGGGTCCAGCGCCATGAAGCCGGCTGACAGGCGCGTCTTGTCCTCGCGCAGCGCCTTCATCAACGCGGCGTCGGCGCCCAGGCTCTTGAGCGCCTGCGCCTCGGTCTGGCCGGCTTCGCGCGCGGCCTTGTACTGCGGCGTTTCGCGCAGCAGCTCCTGCACCAGCGGGCGGTTGGGCGCAAACCCAGCCCGGGCCCCCCATTGCCCGTCAGCCATTCGCTGCAATGAATCACCCTGGCGCGCTACGGCCTGCACGGCCATGGCCTGCAGGCGCGAATCGATCGTGGTGCGCACCACCAGCCCGTCGGAAAAAATGTCGTAGCCATTGCGGTCGGCCCAGTCGATCAGGAAGCGGCGCAGCTGGCGCGCCAGGTGCGGCGCCGGCCCCAGCGGCTCGGGCTGGCGTTCAAAGTCCAGCTTCAGGGGGCGCTTTTTCAGCAGCTCCAGCTGCTTGTCGGTCAGCTTGCCGTGCTTGGCCATCTGCGCCAGCACGATGTTGCGCCGCTGCACCGCGCGCTCGGGGTTGGTGACCGGGTTGTAGTAGCTGGTGCCCTTGAGCATGCCGATCAGCGTGGCGGCTTCCAGTACATCGAGCTTGCCCGCGCCCTTGTCAAAGTAGGTGCGCGCGGCCATCTCGATGCCATGCGCGTTGTACAGGAACGGCACGGTGTTCAGGTACGACTCCAGGATTTCGTCCTTGGAGTACACCGCCTCGATCTTCAGCGCGGTGATGGCTTCGCGCAGCTTGCGCGTGATGCTGACCGAGCGGCCGATCTGCTCGGGGTACAGGTTGCGCGCCAGCTGCTGGGTGATGGTGGAGCCCCCCTGGCGGTCGCCGGTGAGCGTGTGCAGCACCGCGCCCACGGTGCGCTTGACGTCAATGCCATGGTGCTCGTAGAAGCGGTGGTCCTCGGTGGCAATCAGCGCCTGCACCACCGGCGGTGAAATGGCCGCCAGCTTGACCCAGTCGCGGTTGATGCGCTGGTAGGTGGCCAGCACCTTGCCGTCCACCGACACCACGGTCGCGGGCTTTTCAGTGCGGGCCTTGCTGATGTCGCCAATGCTGGGCGTGAACGGGATCAGCACCAGCACATACAGCAGCGCCAGCGCGGGCAGCAGTGCCAGCGCACGCCAGGGGTGGGCGCGGGCCCATTGCCACAGGCGTTGAGCCATGGCTTTGGCCTGCGTGGCGATACGGTTCAGTGCGGGATTCATGGTGCGGGCCTCCCGCCTGCCGGTCAGTCTTACGCTTCGGCGGCTTGCAGCCGCGCATTGGCTTCACGCTTGCCCATGGTGCGCAGCGTGGCAATGGCTTCGAGCTGCCTGGCACGGGGGCGGGCCTTGCCGCCCTCCCACTTGTAGACCGACAGTTGCGACACACCCAGGATTTTGGCCAGCGCGGCCGCCGACAGGCCCAGGCGCTGGCGCTGCGCGGCAAAGCCCTTGGCGCTGAAGCGCATGCTGGGGGTTGAAGACTCTTCCTTTGCGGCCGGCGCGACCTTGGCCGTCACCTTGCCCAGGCGTTTGACCTGCTGCTCCAGCGCCTGCAGGCGGCGCTTGAGCTCTGCAATTTGCGTGCGGTATTGTGCGTTTGATTTTTTCAGTGCCTGCGTTTCGCTGCGCAGTTCCTTGCGCGCCACGCGGGAAATTTCACTCTTGAGAATCGATGCAATGTTGGGCATGAATGTTTAATCTGATGGATACAAACCGGGCCGCTATTTTGCGCCTTAATTGCTACCGCCCTTGTTACAAGGATGCAAGTGTATCGCTCCACAGCGCTGCCGATGTAGGACGGCGACCTATCCGCCCGCACGCTTGACGGTATAGCCCCGGCTGGAAAGCAGCCCCATCACACGTTCTACATGATCGCCCTGCACTTCGATCACGCCGTCTTTTACAGTGCCGCCGGAGCCACACGCTGTCTTGACCTGTTTGCCTAAAGTGGCCAGCGCATCCGCATCCAGCGGCACACCGCGAATGACCGTCACGGCCTTGCCGCCGCGGCCCTTGGTCTCGCGCTGCACGCGCACGATGCCGTCGCCCGCCGGCACGGCGCGCGCGGCCTGTTTGCAGGTGCACTGCGCCACCGGCTGGCGGCAGTCGGGGCACATGCGGCCCGATTCGGTGGAATACACCAGCGCGCCCAGCGACGACAAACCTTTCATCACATGCTCCTTTTCATCAGCAAGGGCCGCATCATCCACAAACCGGCCAGCGGCCCCACAGCCAGCCAGGGCAGCACCCACGCCAGCGGCCTGGCCTGCGCCGCCGCCACAAAGAGCTGGATGGTCAGCACGGACACCAGAAAGCCGATGCAGTTGGTCAACGTCAACACACTGCCCACCACGGCGGGCGGCGCGTTCTGCGCCGTCAGCGCGGAGAACTGCGGCGAATCCCCGGCCACCGTGGCACCCCACACGAGAAGCCAGACCATGAACAACGCGAACGGCGCGCCCAGCATCAGGGGCGACAGCAGGCAGCACGCGGCACTACAGGCCAGCTGCACCTGGGCCACGCGCGCGCTGCCCCAGCGGCGCACCAGCAGGCCGCCGCCCACGCAGCCTGCAAAGCCCGCCCCGATCACCCAGAACGCAGCCGCACTGATGGCCGTGACGGATGACAGCTGCACGGACAGGATCAGCGGCACCAGCACAATGAAGGCATACAGCTCCCACATGTGGCCAAAGTAGCCAAACACCGACGCGCGCAGCCGCCTGTCAGTCCATAGCTGCACCAGCGCACGCGGGCTGATGGGCGCAGCCCCGGAGCCCGGCCCGGCCGGCGCTGCCACCGGCACCAGCCACCAGGTCGCCAGCCCGCCAAGCACGGCCAGCCCCGACACACCCAGCACAACCGCCTGCCAGGGCACGGCCGCCGCCAGCGCCGCGCCGCCCGCCAACGCACGCAAGCCATAGGGCAGCGCGGTCCCCAGCACCAAAGCGCCGATCAGCACGCCCAGCGCGGCACCCAGGCCGCTGCGGTACCAGCTGGCGGCGATCTTCATGCCCACCGGGTAAATCCCCGCCAGTAAAAAACCCACCGCAAAACGCAGCGCCAGCAGCGTGGGGTAATGGCCGTCCACCCACACGATGGCTGCATTGGCCGCCGCCCCCAGCAGCGAGCACACCAGGAACACCGCGGGCGGGGCAAACCGGTCGGCCAGCATCAGCAGTGCAAACACCAGCGTGCCTGCCACAAAGCCCAGCTGCACGGCCGAGGTCAGCGCGCCCACAGAGGCCGCCGGCAGGCCCCAGGCCAGTTGCAAGTCGGGCATCACGGCGTTGACGGCAAACCACAGCGACGTGCCTGCAAACTGCGACAGCACGATCACCGGCAGGATGCGCCGCGGCACGCGGGTCATGACGCGCGGGGCACCTCGGCCATGGCACTGGACGGCAACGTGTCGTAGTAGTGGAAGTGGTGGCAACTGCTGGCCCAGTGCCGGTTGGTGGCGCTGCGCGTGCCCACACCCACCAGCGTGCGCCCGGCCGCGCGCAGCTTGTGCGCCAGCGGCATGAAGTCGCTGTCGCCACTGACCACCACCACGGTGGCAATGTGCGCATGGCGGCCCACATCGTCCATTGCGTCCAGGCACAGGCGGATGTCGGCGCCGTTCTTGGCTGCGCCGCCGGGCGGAAACAGCTGGTGCAGCTCGATGGCGTTGTGCATCAGCACGTCCCGGTAGCGCGCAAAAAACTGCCAGTTGCAATACGCGCGGTTAATGGCAATGGGCCCCAGCGATGCGGCCAGGTCCACCACCGCCTGCACGTCCACCAAAGGCTCCTGCGGTTTGAAGCGGTTGTCGGGGCGGGCGTAGGCGCCAGGGTCCTTGTCTTCGCACAGGCTGGCGTGCAGGTTTTCAAAGTCCCAGTACAGGGCAACGCCGCAGCCGGCGTCTTCATTGGTTGGTCGGGTCATTGAGCTCCTTTTCAGACGTAGTATGCCGCTGGACATGCCTTGACCACGTCACCTGGTCGCCCGAAGACGGCGAGCATGTGGGGCTGTGCGCGGAGTTTCCCTCCATGAGCTGGTTGGCCAAGACACCCGAGGCCGCGCTCAGAGGCATCCAGAAGCTGGTAGCAGGCGTTGTGGCTGACATGCAGGCGAACGGCGAGCAGGCGCCAGAGGCTTTGGCCGAGAAAACCTACAGCGGCGAGTTCCGCGTCCGGATACCGCCATTGGTACACCGCAATCTGGCGCTCATGGCCGCAGAGCAAGGTGTCAGCCTGAACCGGCTGGCCAGCGCCAAGCTGGCTGCTTGATGCTGGGTAGCCAACGTCAGGCGTTTGGCGGTACTCTCAACGGCTGCAGCAAATGCGAGAGCCCGTTGTGGTCTATCTCATGCATCAGCGCCAGCAGGCGGCCCAGCTCGCCCGACGGAAAGCCTTCACGGGCAAACCAGTTGAGGTAATTGCCCGGCAGATCAGCCAGCACGCGGCCTTTGTATTTGCCGTAAGGCATTTGCATCGTGACCAGGCGTTGCAGCGAATCAGCGTCCATCGTCAAGTTCTGGTTTCTGGAAAGTAGCGTCGCCCACGCAACGCTGCCGCCAAGCATAAAGGCGCGGGGTTGATGCGCCAGGTCAAACCGCCATTGCGAAAAAGGCGCACTATGGACCTTTACCCGCACCAGCGCCCACAGCGCCCTGCCTATAGCGGCCATTGGTAAAACCCAATAGCCCAAACGCCGTGGAGCGCCTACAGTCATGGGCATCCTCTATCGGATTACTCAAGGAGATAGCCATGACCAATGAAGCCAAATGCCCTTTCTCGGGCCACGCCACCGCGCATACCGTGTCGGGCACGCCCACCAACGCCAGCTGGTGGCCCAACCAGCTCAAGCTTGGCATCCTGCACCAGAACTCTGCCAAGTCGGACCCGATGGGCGCCGGCTTCAACTACGCTGAAGAATTCAAGAAGCTGGACCTGAACGCCGTGGTCAATGACCTGAAGGCGCTGATGACCGATTCGCAGGACTGGTGGCCGGCCGACTGGGGCCATTACGGCGGCCTGTTTGTGCGCATGACCTGGCACGCCGCGGGCACCTACCGCGTGCAGGACGGGCGCGGCGGCGCGGGCACCGGCCAGCAGCGCTTTGCGCCGCTGAACAGCTGGCCCGACAACGGCAACCTGGACAAGGCGCGCCGCCTGCTGTGGCCCATCAAGCAGAAATACGGTGCCCGCCTGTCGTGGGCCGACCTGATCGTGCTGGCCGGCACCGTGGCCATGGAAACCATGGGCTTCAAGACCTTTGGCTTTGCCGGCGGCCGCCCCGACAGCTGGGAACCCGACGAAAGCGCCTACTGGGGCCCTGAAAGCACCTGGCTGGGCGACCAGCGCTACAGTGGCGAACGCGAGCTGGCCAACCCCCTGGCCGCCGTGCAGATGGGCCTGATCTATGTGAACCCCGAAGGCCCCAACGGCAACCCCGACCCGGTGGCGTCTGGCCGCGACGTGCGCGAGACCTTTGCCCGCATGGCCATGAACGACGAGGAAACCGTGGCCCTGGTGGCCGGCGGCCACACTTTTGGCAAGGCCCA
>JBEIPU010000129.1:0-12194 GCA_040376925.1 Caenimonas sp.
CGGGCGGCGCGGGCGGCGCGGGCGCCCGGGCGCGGCGGCGCCTGCCGCGACAGTGCCGCCGCGATGCGCGGCAGGCTGTCCTGCGCGGCGCGGCGGCCGGCCTCGAACAGGTAAGGCATGGCCGAGGTGTCCCACAGGCCCACACGGCGGTCCAGCACCAGGTCGATCGTGATCACCTGCTGGCCCGCGGCCCGGGCGGCGGCCGTGCGCGCGTGCATCAGGTTGTTGATGAGCGTGGTGCTGGTCTGCGCCACCAGGCGCGACAGCCGGTCCACGCGCCGTGGCATCTGGCCGGCAAAGCCGAGCGCCAGCACCACGTCGGCGTCATGCGCGGCACCAATCGGCAAGGGGTCTGACAGCACGCCGTCCACCAGCCGCTGGCCATTGATCTCCACACTGGGAAAGATGATGGGTACCGCCATGCTGGCGCGCAGCGCGTCTGTCAGGCGGCCACGCCTGAGCACCACCGGGTCGCCGCTGACGGCATGGGTGGTGGCCACCCGCAGCGGCACGGGCAGCTGCTCCAGCCGCAGGTCGCCAAATGCATCGGCAATGCGCCGGGCGATCAGCGCGTCATCGCGCATGGCAAAACCGTCGCCAAAGCCGGCCAGGCGCGGCAGGATCATCTGCGCATAAGCGCGCCAGCGCCGCTGCTGCGTGAGCTCGGGCGACCACAGCCGCGTGGCCAGCTGCAGCGCCTCCTGTGCCTGCAGCCCCATGGCAATGGTGGCGCCAAACAGCGCGCCCGAGCTGCAACCGGCGATCAGCCCGGGGCGGATACCCTCTTCGGCCAGCTGCTGGGCAATGCCCAGCGCCGCCACGCTGCGCACGCCGCCGCTGCCCAGGACCAGGGCCAGATTCTTCATACCGCCTCCCGCTGGGCAATGAACTTCACCACGGCATCGATCACGCTGGCGCTGCGCAGCACCAGGTGGTGGCCGTAGCCGCGCGTGCGCTTGAATGCCACGCCCGCGCGCGCCTGAGACAGCGCCAGGCCGTGCTCGAAAGGGATTTCCTCGTCGTCCTCGTCGTGCACCACCAGCGTGGGCGCGTCGCTGGCGCGCAGCATGTCCACCACCGACATGCGCGCCCAGTCCAGCCGGCCGCCGTACAGCCGCACCAGGCGCCGGCGCACACGCGCGAGCACCGGCGCCGTCAGCCCCACATGCTCGGCAAACGCCTCGGTGAACCAGTTGCAGTGATCAAACGAGCTGACCAGCACCATGCGCTGCGCCTGCACGCCCCAGTCGCGCTGCGCATACAGCGCCATGGACGCACCGAACGAATGCGCCAGCACCGCGTGCAGCGGCCCAGTGTGAGCCGCAACAGCCGCTATAGCCGACGCAAACTGCACCAGGTCAGTGGTGCGGCCCGACGATTCGCCATGGGCGGGCGCGTCAAACGCCACCACCTTGAAGCCGGCGCTGACCAGCGGCCCCACCAGGCGGCCCATGTGCGTGGCATGCGAACCCCAGCCGTGCACCATCAGCACCACCGGGCCCTTGCCCCAGCTCATCACTGCCAGCTCGCCACCGGCAAACGGCAGGCGCTGGCGCACCGCCTGCTGGCGCAGCGCCAGGTGCCAGTCACGCGGGGCGGCACGCGGCGGTGTGGCCAGCTGGGCATAGGCCACGGGCGCTGCAATGGACGGGGCCACGCGGCACAGCACGCCGTAAATGCCGCGCACCAGACGCAGGCCGCGTGTGGGCGCAAAGCGGCCCGCGCGGCGCGCGCGCACCGGTGCCGGCGCCACCGGCTTGAGCATCTCGGGGAATGGGGTGTCGGGCGAAAACTGGTAACTCATGTCTGCATTCCTCTGAAGGGATGGCGGCGAATGTACGGACGCCGACGGAATGCGAACAGGTGAAATTGGTCATGTGCCCCGCGCGGGCATGGGTGCCCTCACCCCAGCCCTCTCCCAGCGGGAGAGGGAGCAAGGCCTCAAAGCGCCCGCAGCGCCGCCAGCAACGTCGTGCTGGACACCGGCTTGGTCAGCAGGCGCACCGCATGGGCCTGCGCGGCGTCGCGCAGCGCGGCGTTGGTCTCACCGCTGATCAGCAGCACCTTCTTGCCCTGCCTGCGCAACGCCAGCGCCACGTCCAGGCCGGACGCGCCATGCGGCAGGCGGGCGTCGCAGATGGCGATGTCGCCAAAGTGCGGGGCATGCAGCGCATCGGCGGCGGTCTCCACATGGCGCACCTGCAGCCCCCAGGACCGCAGCAGCTGGCGTGTGGCGGCGGCCACGAGCGAGTCGTCTTCCACCAGCAGCACTTCGCGCATGGCCAGCACGGGCTGCGTGGCTTCGTCCGGGTGCGCCAGCAGGTCGGCGGGCGCCGATTCAACGTAGTGCACCGGCCGCGGCGCGGGCTCGCTGGCGGCGGGGTGGGGCCTATCCAGCAGCACGTCCACCGTGACGGGCGCGCGCGGCAGCGTCACGGTCATGGTGCAGCCCAGGCCAGGCGCCGAGCGCACGGTGATGTCGCCATTCATCAGCAGCGCAAACCGCCGCGCAATTGCCAGGCCCAGGCCCAGGCCCCGGCGGCGGTCGCGCGCGTCGTTGTCCTCCTGCACAAATTCCTCAAAGATGCGCTGCTGCGCACCGAGGGCAATGCCCATGCCCGCGTCGCGCACCTGCAGCCGCCAGCAGCCCCGGCCTGCGCGCTCGCCAGCGCGCAGCGCCACGGCCACGGTGGCGCCCGTTGGCGAGAACTTGATCGCGTTGTCCAGCAGGTTGGACAGCACCCGCTGCAGCATCAGTGCGTCAGCCATGGCGAAGGCGCCGGGGCGCACCAGCGCCACGATGCGCACGCCCGCGGCCTCGGCCACGGCGCTGTGCTGGGTGACCAGGCTGGCCACCAGCGGCGCAATTTCGGTGGCGCGCAGGTCGGCCTGCACCACGCCAGAGTCCATGCGCGTGAGGTCCAGCACCTGCGACAGCAGGTCATCCAGCGCACGCCATGACTGTCGTATGCCCTCCACCGCCCGCTGGGCCTGGCGGTCCTGCGTGGCCTGGGCCATGCGCGACAGCGGCCCCAGATAAAGGCCGATGGCGTGCACCGGCTGGCGCAGGTCATGGCTGACCGCGGCAAAAAAACGCGACTTGCTCAGGCCCATGGCCGCCAGCGCGTTGGCCGCCGCCTCGGCCCGGCGGCGCTGCTCGTACTGGTGCTTGACGTTGCTTTCCTGCGCGCGCGACAGGAACACCATGGTCAGCGTCATCATCAGGCCGCCCACGCCCATCATGAACAGCAGGCCGCTGTGCTGCGCACCCTCGACCATGAAGCGGATGGAGGTCGGCAGCACGGCCAGCACCAGCGCAATGGTGGTGCGCATCACGTCGCCCGTCAGGCGCACGGCCACCAGCGTGGCGTTGCCCAGCAGGTAGCTCATCAGCACCGCCTGGATCGGCAGGTTGCCCGGCACGTACAGGAACCAGCAGGCGCTGCCCACATAAGTCATGAGCACCCACATGTAGATCCGGTACACCCGCTGGCGATGCGGTTTGGGCTGCGACTTGAACGACGGCTGGTTCACATGCCACCAGCGCAGCACGCTGACCGCTGCAATCACGGCGAACCAGGCGCATACCTGCTGCCACGGGATGGCCGTGGAGAACATCAGCACGCACAGCAGTTCACAGGCGCGCAGCGCCCACAGCGACAGCGCGGTGTGGGCGCTGTCTTCGGGATCGGGGCGCTCGCCGGCGGCAGCGGCCGTCACAGCCGGTCAGCGTCCATCTGCGCGGCCTGGGTGCGGTTGGACACATTCAGCGCGCGGAAGATTTCGCTCATGTAGTTCTTCACCGTCCCTTCGCTCAGGCCGAGCTGGCTGGCGATGCGCTTGTTGCTCATGCCCTGGCGCAGCAGCTGGCGCACCTCTTCCATGCGCGGGGTCAGCACCACGTCAGGCCGCCGGGCATCCGCCAGCTGCTGCGCAAACGGCGTGCGCTCACCGCGCAGCGCGGCGGCGATCACCGCGCACAGCGCGTCAGACGGCGCGCTTTTGGGCACAAAGGCATACACATTGGGCAGCGCCAGCATGCGGCGCACCACGTCCGGCGAGGTCAGGGCCGAGATGACCACCACCGGCAGGGCCGGGTGGCGGCGGGCCAGCTCGGCCAGGCGAAAGCCTTTTTCCATGCCGGGCATGTTCAGGTCGATCAGCGCCAGCTGGGCCGGTGGCGCGCTGGCCGCGGCCTGCAGCAGTGTGTCGGCGTCGGCGGCTTCGGCGCACTCCACGTCGTCCAGCACGCCAGCCACCAGGGCGCGCATGCCGTCGCGCACCAGTGCATGGTCGTCTGCGATGAGGATGCGGGTCTTCGGGTCGGCCATGGGCAAAGGGATGGGTCGCTGAACGCAGGTGACAGGTTGGTGCAGCGCAACAGGGCACACTGCCGGGCGCGAATGATGCGCGCAGCGCCCTGGCCCGTCTTGGCAACCCGTGCGCCGTTCATTTGCATTTCGTGCGCAATTGCTTCAAAGTGCGCCGTTTTTGCGGCTTATGTGAAATAACTGACACGCCATGGTCATCGAATGGTCCACCGACAGCTTCGCACCGCGCCAGCGCTTTGACCGCTGGCACGAGGCCTGCGCCGAGCATGTGTACGCGCTGACACTGGAGCGCGACGACCGCGGGCCGTTCAGTGGCCGCATTGCGCGCAGGCGCCTGGGCGCACTGGACGTGACCGACATCCGCTGCGATCGCCACGTCGTGCGCCGCAGCGCCCAGGACATCGCGCGCCAGCCCGGTGACGACTACTACGTGTATTTCCAGCGCGCAGGCCAATGCTGGTTTGAGCAGGGCCGCACCAGCCAGGTGGCCCAGGCCGGGGACATGATCGTGGCCGACCCCAACATCGCCTTTGCCACCGGCACCGACAGCCACTTTGACCTGCGCATCTGGCGCGTCAACCGCGCACGCCTGGCGCCCATGCTGGCGCTGACGGGCGACGGCCTGCCCATGGTCAAGCTCGCCTGGCACAACGGCGACCACGCGCTGATCAACGGCTGGCTGGACGCGCTGCTGCGCAACGAGCACACGCTGTCAGGCACAGGGCTGGACGTGGCCACACAGACGCTGTGCACCCTGGTGGCCAACGCCGTGGGCGCCACACCCGAGATGCGAGAGCACGGGCCGCTGGCGCGCCGGCGCGCCCTGCTGCAGCAGGTGATGCGCTACATGCAGCTGCATGCGGGCGACCCGGACATGGGCAGCGCACGGCTGGCGCGCGAGTTCTCGGTCTCGCTGCGCACGTTGCACCAGCTGTTTGAAATGTCGGGCACCACCGTGCACGAATGCCTGACCGATGCGCGCCTGGCCCGCGCCAGCGCCCTGCTGCGCGACCCCGCCAGCCGGCACCTGGGCACCATGGACGTGGGCTTTGCCGCGGGCTTCAGCGAGGTGTCCACCTTCTACCGCCGCTTCAAGCAGAAGTTCGGCGTCACGCCCGGCGAATACCGCGCGAGCTGAGCGCGCTGCTTCAGCAGCCCGCCGTGCACTTGGCCGCGGCGTCGAACTCCATCGTCCTTCCCGACAGCGGCACATGCACCGTGGCCCGGGTGGCCTTGATGAAGGCCTCGGTCTTGCTGCCGGGGCGCACCTTGCCGCCCACGGTGCCGACCTCGTTGGCATGGGAGGCGATCACTGCATTGGGCTTGATCTGCTCGTTCATGACGAACGCAGCCTCCACCGGGCCGGTGCTGAAGCCGTCGCCCATGTTCATGACGGCCAGCTTGGCGTTGTAGTGGGTGCGCACGATCTCATGGTCGGCGGTGATGCCGGTGTCGCCCGACAGGTAGGTCACCAGCCCGTTGGAAAAGCGCAGCACATAGCCGGTGGCCGGCCCCACGTCGCCCGCGATGCCGGCATCCGCCAGGAATTTGGCGAACTCGCCGCCGATGTAGGCCGGGTCCACCCCGTTGCTGTGCAGCGCCGTGACCGTGGCAATGCGCACGCCGCCCACGGTGACGCTGCCGCCAAAGCGCGCCAGCATCGAATCTGCCGGGTTGCCGCCGTTGGCGCGCAGCTTGGCCGCAAAGAACGCGGGCATTTCGCTGCCGGTGACGATCTTGGCCTTCTTGGCCAGCGCGATGTTCACCGCGCTGGTGTTGGGCGCGGCCGAGACGGTGACGTCGGGGCGCTCGCAGCTGCCGGCGTTGGGTTCCTTGATGTGGGCGTTGCCCGCGTGGTCGCCATGCATATGGCTGACCAGCACGATGTCGATCTTGCCCAGGCGCGGGTCGGTGGGCCCGGCCACGGTGCGGCCCGGGTCGTACAGGATGCGGGTGCCGTTGGGGTCTTCAAACACCAGCGCGCGGTCCTGCGGGCAGAACTCGCCCTCAAAACCGCCCAGCGGCGTGATCTTGACCGTCTGCGCCAATGCGGGCGAGGCCGCGGCGGCGCACAGGGCGGCCGCGGCGGCCAGCGATTTCAGCTGCTTCATGCAATGTCCCCTTGGTTGTCTGGATGCGCGCCATGATGGGTCGGCCCCGGGGGCTTGTAAATTGCATCTTTTGGATGGTTTGTTGCAACGGCTGCATGAATTGCTTCAGCACCTGGGCGGATCGGTCTCGCGCTCAAAGTGGCGGTGCTTGCCGACCGCCTCGACAAAGGCGCTCACCTGCGCAGTGATGGCTGCATCGGTCACGGCCAGGTGGATGCCCGCCGCCGCCAGCAGGGCTTGCGCGCCTTCGGGCACCAGCATGGGCTTGCAATGGCGGTACTGGTCGCGGATGAATTCCAGCGCATGGCCATCGCGCGACAGCGCGTCCATCGCGGCAGGCTCGCCCGGCAGGGCCAGCGCATCAAACAGGAAGCCCGGCTCGTTTTCCAGCGAACAGTCCGCCTGCAGCGGCGCGGCACCCTTGCCTGCGGCGGCTACCGCGCCAATGCGCACCCCCACCAGCTTGCCCACAGCGCCCTTGTCCGCCAGCGCGGCCTGCAGCGCCTGCACCCCGGCGGCATCCACACCCGGCGCCACCAGCAGCGCCACCTTGCGGCCGCGCAGCGAGCCGTCCCCGGGGCGGGCCATCAGCGACAGCGTGGGCGACTTCGCCACCTCGGGCCTGGGCGGGTTGGGCAGTGCGCGCGGCATGGCGTCGGGCAGTGCCATGCCCAGGCCGTCGGCCACCTGGCGCGCCAGGTCTTCGCTGGCGTTGCGCAGCGACGCGACCATGCGTTCGCGGATGGCAGGCACCGTGAGCTTGCTGAGCTCAAACCGGAAGGCCGCCGCGATGTGCGCCTGCTCGGGCGGCGTCTGGCTGTTGTAGAACAGCGCAGCCTGGGTGTAGTGGTCGGCAAACTTTTCGGGCTTGGCGCGCACCTTGGCCTGCTCCTGCTGTCTGGCGTTGATGCGCGCGGGCACCGACACAAAGCCCTGCGCCGCGCCGGCCTGGAAGGGACAGCCCCCGCCCAGTGAATTGGGCTCGTACGACACGCGCCCGCGCGGGATGGCCTGGCGGTGCATGCCGTCGCGCTGGTTGTTGTGCACCGGCGCCAGCGGCGCGTTGATGGGGATCTCATGGAAGTTCGGACCGCCCAGGCGGGTGATCTGTGTGTCCACGTACGAATGGATGCGCCCGGCCAGCAGCGGGTCGTTGCTGAAGTCGATGCCGGGGATCACATGCGCCACACAGAAGGCGACCTGCTCTGTTTCCGCAAAAAAATTGTCGGGGTTGCGGTTGAGCACCATGCGGCCCACGGGGCGGATGGGCACCAGCTCCTCAGGAATGAGCTTGGTCGCGTCCAGGATGTCAAAGCTGAAGGCCTCGGCCTCTTCCTCGGTAAACACCTGCAGGCCCAGCTCGTACTCGGGGAAGGCGCCCGATTCAATGCGCTCCCACAGATCGCGGCGGTGAAAGTCCGGGTCGGCGCCCGAGATCCTGACCGCCTCGTCCCAGGTCAGCGAATGCGTGCCGTCGCGCGGGCTCCAGTGGAATTTGACGAAGACCGAGTCGCCTTCCGCATTGACCATGCGGTAGGTGTGCACGCCAAAGCCCTGCATGGTGGCGTAGCTGCGCGGGATTGCGCGGTCGCTCATGGCCCACATCAGCATGTGGGTGGATTCCGGCATGAGCGAGACGAAATCCCAGAACGTGTCATGGGCGCTGGCGGCCTGCGGCATGGCGTGGTGCGGCTCGGGTTTGACGGCGTGGACCAGGTCGGGGAACTTCATCGCGTCCTGGATGAAGAACACCGGCATGTTGTTGCCCACCAGGTCCCAGTTGCCTTCGTCGGTGTAGAACTTCACGGCAAAGCCGCGCACGTCGCGCGCGGTGTCCTTGGAGCCGCGCTCGCCCGCCACCGTGGAAAAGCGAACGAACACCGGCGTGATCTTGCCCTGCGTCTGGAACGGCGCGGCACGCGTGATGTCGGAGATGGGCTCATAACACTCGAAGTAGCCATGCGCGCCCGAGCCGCGCGCATGCACGATGCGCTCGGGGATGCGCTCGTGGTCAAAGTGGGTGAGCTTCTCGCGCAGGATGAAGTCCTCCAGCAGCACCGGGCCGCGCACGCCGTGCTTGAGCGAGTTCTGGTTGTCGGCAATGCGCACGCCCTGGTTGGTGGTCAGCGGCTGGCCGGACGAGTCCACGCGTACGCGGTCCAGCGCTTCGATGGTGGCGTTCAGGCCGTCCAGCGCGGCGCCGCCGGTCTTGGCGTTGTGGCTTTCCTCGGACAGCGTGCTGGCGGTGGCGCTGCGCGGTGCGTGCACCGTCTGGCCGGCGCGCGGTGCCAGGCCGTTGGCAAAGCCGTGCTCCTGCGGTTTGCTGGCGTTGTGCGGCATGGCCGCCACAGCATCGTTGGCGGCTTCGGCCGGATCGGGGATTCTGGACATGGGGCAACTCCACAGGTAGAGGGTCCGCAAGGAACGGGACCGGATGCAACCCACTCTAGGTGCGCAGCCGCCCCTGGCCTGTAGGACCACGCCTGTTGCGTGTAACACGCCACGCGATGGACAGCCCCGCCTAACCGAACAGCTCCCGCCGCGCCGCGGTGGTGATGGCGGCCACGGCAGGGTGGGTGATGCGCCGCTCGATGGAGATCGCATAGAACTCCTCCACCAGCGTGGGCGCGGTGCCCAGCCGCAGCACCTGGTACTGGGCCTCGATCTCGCCGGCCAGCACCGCCGGCCCCGCAAAAACACCCAGGCCTTGCCGCCCGAAGGCCTTGGTCAGGGCGCCGTCGTCGAACTCTGCCGCCACCGGGGGCGCCAGCGCGTTGTCGCGCAGCCAGGCATCCAGGCGGGGCCGCAACGCGGTCTCGGTGCTGGGCATCAGGAAGGCAAGCTCCGCCAGGCAGGCGGGAAAGCGCGCCCGCGCGCGGCGCGCCGTCCAGCCCGCGCTGGCCAGCAGGGCCTCTGATGCAAAAAAACTCACCTGCGTGCGCCCCAGCAGGTGCGTGAACGCCTTGACGCTCAGGCTGGCGGGCAGCGGCACATCGGAAACCACCAGGTCAAGCCGGTGCACCGCCAGCTCGGCCAGCAGCGCGGTCAGCTTGCCCTCATGGCAGACCAGGCGGCCGTGCGCCGGCGAGGCCAGGCACGGCTCCAGCACATGGCAGGCCACCGATTTGGGCACCGAATCCACCACCCCCACGCGAAAGCTCGACTGGGACAGCCCGTCGCGCCCGGTCTGCAGCGCCTCTTGCATGGCCGCGCCCAGCGTGAATATCTCGTCGGCATAGCGCTGCACCATGCGCCCGGCCTCGGTGGCCTCCAGGCCGCGGCCGGCCTTGCGCAGCAATGGCTTGCCCAGCCGCTCTTCCAGCTGCTTGATCTGGCCGCTCAAGGTCTGGGGCGTGAGGTGCAGCTGCTCGCTGGCGCGCGCGATGCTGCCGGTGCGAAGCACCGTCCAGAAGTAGTGCAGGTGTTTGTAGTTCATGGCAGGCACTTCGATTTATTCGATGGATTGAAATGTAAATGTGAATTTATCTCGAAGCAATGCAGCCCTACATTGAATGCATGGTGTTCAACAAGAAGGAGTCCCATGAAGTGCCCCACCTGTCCATCGTCGTCCCTGGTGATCGCCGAGCGCTCGGGCGTCGAGATTGACTATTGCCCCCAATGCCGCGGCGTCTGGCTAGACCGCGGCGAACTTGACAAGCTGGTTGAACGCGCCGCCGCCAGGCCCGAGCCGCACCGGCAGCCGCAGTTTGCCGACCCGGACCACGGCCATCGGCACGCAGGCAGTCACCGCCGCAAGTCCTGGCTGTCCGACATTTTTGACTGACCCATCACGCACAAAGGACCCCCATGCTGATTGACATCCGCAGCGGCAACAGCCGCCTTCCCCGCGCCCAGGCCCTGGGCCTGGCTGACCGCATTCGCGATGCGTTTGCCGCCATCGCCCACCGCATCCTGCGTGTGCTTGTTCGCATGGGCGAGGCCGCGCGCCCGGGCGGCCCGGCCCGGGACTGTGTCGTCGAGATCCATCTGCCCAATGGTGAAGTGATGTTTGTCCACGAACGCCAGCGCAAGCTGGGGGTGCTGCTGCGCAGGGTCACCGAGCGCGCCTGGCGGGCAGCCGCCGCAGCGCTGGCGGGCCGCAGGGAGTCGCGCGTACCGCCCCCATGCGCCCCGCGGCGCGGCGCGCTGTAGTACGCCACTGACACGGCCTGCATGCGCCGGCGCACGCCGGCGGGCAGGCCGTACGCATAGATTGGCGTGACCATGCACCCACGCCAGCGCACGCCACACCCCGGGACCCCGCGATGAGCCGCGCGCCTGCGCGCAGGCATGACGCCGTGGACCTGCTGGACGCGGACCACATCAAGGTCATGCTGCTGTTTCGCAAGCACCGGCGCCTGGCCCGCCAGGGGGCGCCCGCCCCCGCCCGGCAGGCCCTGGCACGCCAGATCTGCCAGGAGTTGCTGCTGCACAACCGCGTGGAGGATGAAGTGTTCTACCCCGCGCTGCGCCGCGCCCTGCCCGGCCTGGGCCCGCTGATGGCTGAGGCGGATGTAGAGCATGAATGCGCGGCACGCCTGGTGGCGCAGATCATGCAGACGGACGCAAACAACAGCCACTTTGACGCCCGGCTGCGCGTGCTGTGCCAGATCGTGGACCGCCACGTGACCACCGAGCGCGAAACGATGTTCAGCGCGGCCCGCGCCAGCGGTCTGGACCTGGTGGCGCTGGTGGCGCCGCTGGTGCAATGCAAGGAGCAGGCGCTGGCGGAGATGGGTGACGGCGGTCGGAACTGACAGATTGGGCGCAGCTGCTGGACTCTGTGCATTGGCGCGCGTCAGTCCGCAGGCACATGCCCCAGCTGCTTGAGGCCGGCCAGGTTGTCCCACTCGGCCCATGCCTCAACGATGCGCTGATTCTCAATGCGGTAGATGGCAAGGTAAGTTGCGTTCAGCGCTTTGCCCGTGGGTCCAAACGTACCCATGGGACCCAGTTGTGTGCCGAAGAACTGGTGCCGCGCCGCAACCTTGTCGCCTTCGGCCACAAGGTCCAGCACGATTTCAACGGCATCAGGGAAAGTGATGAATTCTGCCTGCAGGAACTTCACCAGGTCTTGCGCCGACCGCACTCCTGGCGCGCCTGCGGCAGTGCTGTGGCGCTTGAAGTCGGGGGCGGTTACAGCGAGGACGCGAGCCCAGTCCTGGGCGTTGATCGCTTCAACGAAGGTCAGGACAAGGGATTTATTCGCTGATGACATGGAAAGCTGCGGTCTACCCGCAACCTCAAACCGCCGCCGTCACCACCACCTCAATGCGCCATTCCGGCCGCGCCAGCTTCGCCTGCACCGTGGCACGCGGCGGGGTCTGGCCCGCCACGACCCAGGCGTCCCACACCGCGTTCATCGCGGGGAAGTCGGCCAGATCGGCCAGGAAGATCTGCGCCATCAGGATGCGGCTTTTGTCGGTGCCGGCCTCGGTCAGCAGGCGGTCGATGTTGGCCAGCACCTCGGCCGTCTGGCCCGTGATGTCCTTGGTCGGGTCGTCAGGCACCTGGCCGGCCAGGTACACGGTGCCGTTGTGCACGGCCATTTCGCTCAGGCGTGCGCCGACGTGAAAACGCTGGATGTCGCTCATTTTTTTGTCCCCAGTTTTGATTCGTTGCCTTGCAGCAGGCGGTTGATGTTTTCGCGGTGGCGCACCGCCAGCAGCAACGCCATCACAAACAGTGCCAGCAGCACCGGCTTTTCAGCGTACCACTGGATGCGGTCACCGAACAGGTAGTACACCGGCGC
>JBEIPU010000094.1:0-15541 GCA_040376925.1 Caenimonas sp.
CCTTCTGGCCTACGTAGACCTCCATCCAGTGAATTTTCCGGCGCCCGGCATAAGCTTGTGTCACCGCAGCGTCCACCACCTTGAGCATCACGGGCGTGATGTCCAGGCCGGTGCCGTCGCCCTCGATGTAGGGAATGATCGGCTCGTCTGGCACCGTCAGCGACATGTCGGCGTTGACGGTGATTTTCTGGCCCTGGGCGGGCACCTTGATGTGCTGGTACATGGAAGAGACGTCTCCGGGGGTAGATGCCGGGCAGCAGGGGCCCGGCAGGTTAGGCAAAACCCTAGGATTCTAGCGTCAATAATTTTCGCCAAGCTGTCAACCAACGGCAAACCAGCTCCGTTACGGTGGGGCCTTCTGGATGCCAGAAGGAATTTTTCGAAAATTCAATTCACCCTAAGGACTCATCGAAATGAACAAGCTCATCGCTGCCCTGATCGCCGGCCTCTTCTCCGTTGGCGTTTTCGCCCAGGCCGCCGCCCCCGCCGCCAAGAAGGAAGAAGCCAAGCCTGCCGCAGCAGCCCCGGCCGCCAAGAAGGAAGAGGCGAAGAAGGAAGAAGCCAAGCCGGCCGCCAAGAAGGAAGAGGCCAAGAAGGACGACAAGAAGGCCGCCAAGAAAGAAGAGAAGAAGTCGTAATCCACGGCGCTCTCACTGAAAAAGCCCGCCGCGTGCGGGCTTTTTTGCGGGCGCTGCCTGCCCTCATGACGAGGCCTGTCAACCGGCAACAGCCGGCCAGCGTTACGGATGGGCCTTCCGGAATTCTGAAGCCGAAGGAATTTTCGAAAAATCTCACACATCAAAGGACTCTCTCATGAACAAACTCATCGCTGCCCTGATCGCCGGCCTGTTCTCGGTGGGCGCATTCGCCCAAGCTGCTGCCCCGGCTGCCAAGCCTGCCGCCGCCCCGGCTGCTGCCGCTCCCGCCGCCGCACCTGCTGCCCCCGCCGCAGCCGCCGCCCCAGCCGCCAAGGAAGACAAGGCTGCTGCTGCCAAGGCCGCCAAGGAAGAAAAGGCCGCCGCTGCCAAGAAGGCCAAGGAAGAAAAGGCTGCTGCCGCCAAGAAGGCCAAGGAAGAAAAGGCCGCCGCCGCCAAGAAGGCCAAGGAAGAAAAGGCTGCTGCCAAGCCGGCCGCCAAGAAGGAAGAGAAGAAGTCGTAATCCACGGCCCCTGATCTGAAAAGCCCGCCGCGTGCGGGCTTTTTCATGGGCACAATTCACCGCATGAACAAATTCACCGCCCTCCTCCTGGCTGCGTGCCTGGCCTGCGCCAGCGCCAGCGCGCAGGACGCTGCGCAAATGAACCTGCCGCGCGTCAAGCTGTCGGCCGGCATGCACCAGATCGACGCCCAGCTCGCCGCCACACCCGAGCAGCGCAGCACGGGCCTGATGTTCCGCAAGGACATGCCCCAGCACGAAGGCATGCTGTTCGTGTTCGAGCAGCCGTCGGTGCAATGCTTCTGGATGAAAAACACGCTGTTGGCGCTGACCGCGGCCTTTGTGGCCGACGACGGCACCATCGTGAACCTGGCCGACATGAAGCCGCAGACCACCGACTCACACTGCTCGGCCAGGCCCGTGCGCTATGTGCTGGAGATGAACCAGGGCTGGTTTGCCAAAAAGAACATCACGGCCGGCTTCAAGCTCGTCGGGCCGCCCTTCCAGGGCAAATGATTCCACCCGCACCATGAAAAAGGGCCGCATCGCGGCCCTTGTGCTTGGCGCAGCCAGCGCTTACGCGAAGTTGGCTTCGGCAAAACCCCAGTTGACCAGCTTGTCCAGGAAGGTCTCGACGAACTTCGGACGCTGGTTGCGGTAGTCGATGTAGTACGCGTGCTCCCACACGTCCACGGTCAGCAGCGCCTTGTCGGCGGTGGTCAGCGGCGTGCCGGCGGCGCCGGTGTTCACGATGTCCACCGAGCCGTCGGGCTTCTTGACCAGCCAGGTCCAGCCCGAGCCGAAATTGCCAACGGCCGACTTGACGAACGCTTCCTTGAACGCGGCGTAGCTGCCCCACTTGGCGTTGATGGCCGCAGCCAGCGCACCGGACGGCTCGCCGCCGCCCGCGGGCTTCATGCAGTTCCAGAAGAAGGTGTGGTTCCAGATCTGGGCGGAGTTGTTGTAGATGCCGCCGCTGGACTTCTTGATGATTTCTTCCAGCGTCATGCTTTCAAACTCGGTGCCCTTTTGCAGGTTGTTGAGGTTGACGACGTAGGCGTTGTGGTGCTTGCCGTGGTGGTATTCGAGGGTTTCCTTCGAATAGTTCGGGGCCAGCGCGTCGATGGCGTAAGGCAGCGGGGGCAGGGTATGTTCCATGGGGCTTTCCTCGTGATTTGTTGGACTGAAACAGTCGAGTATAGGAATTAAATCAGGCGCGCAGGTAACACGGTGAGATCAACCTCGCCGTCGGCAAGGGTTGCGCGCAGGGCCTGGCCCACATGGGTCTGGGCGGCCTGGGTCACGGGCTTTCCATCGCTGTCCTGGAGCATGGCATAGCCGCGCTGCAGCACCAGACGCGGGTCCAGCAGCTCCAGCCGCAGCCGTGCCCGGTCCAGCCGCGTGGCGGCGGCCTGGGCTGCATGGCGCGTGGCGGTGTCCAGCCGCTGGCGTACGTCGTCCAGGCGCGAGCGATGTGCCAGCACGCCACTGCGCACGCCGTAACGAAGCTGTTGCGCCTGCTGCGACAGGCGCAGCTGCTGGCGCGCCACCAGCCCCGACGGCCGGCCCAGGCGCGACGCGGCCAGGTCCAGGCGCTGGCCCTGGCGGTCAATATGCGCCAGGGCCGCGTCCTGCAGACGCCCCGCGACAAGGTCCAGCGCACCCAGCCATGTCTCGCGCGGCTGTGCTGCCAGCTCGGCCGCCGCCGTGGGCGTGGGCGCGCGCAGGTCGGCACAGAAATCTGCAATCGTGAAGTCGGTTTCGTGCCCTACGCCGCAAACCAGCGGCACGGGGCTTTGCACGATGGTGCGGGCCAGCCGTTCGTCATTGAAGGCCCACAGGTCCTCCATGGCGCCGCCACCGCGCACCAGCAGGATCACGTCGATCGGGACGCCGCCGGTAGCGCCCTGGTAAAGCCGGGTCAGCGCCGCGACGAGTTCCGCCGGTGCCTGCGCGCCCTGCACAGCCGCCGGCGCGATCACCACCGGGATGTGCGGCACGCGCCGGCGCAGAGCGGTGACCACGTCGTGCAGCGCCGCCGCGCCCAGGGACGTCACCAGGCCAATGCCGCGCGGCATCAGCGGCAGGTCGCGCTTGCGCGCACCGTCAAACAGGCCTTCGGCTTCCAGCCTGGCCTTGAGCTGCATGAATTGCTCAAACAGCGCACCCTGGCCGGCCCGGCTCATGGATTCGACGACGAGCTGCAGATCACCGCGCTGCTCGTACACACCCAGGCGGCCGCGCACGTCGACCAGCTCGCCGTCGCGCGGGGCAAAGTCGAGCAAGCTCGCCGCGCGGCGGAACATCGCGCAGCGGATCTGGCCGTTTTCGTCTTTCAGCGAAAAGTAGCAATGCCCGCTGGCCGCGCGCGAGAAGCCCGAAATCTCCCCGCGGACTGCGACAGGGTTGAACCTCGCGTCCAGCGCATCAGCAACGGCGCGGCATAGCGCGCCAACTTGCCAGATTCGTGGCGTCAATGCTGGGCTTGAGGCCGTGACCATCAGCAAATCCGCGCTTTCCCGCAGGATTGCAGGGGGTATTTAGTCCACAGACACGGCGATGGGCGACAGAAATCCGCCGAAACACGGGAAAACGCTGATTCTGTCGAGCAAGCTGTTGATTTCATTGCCTATTTTTCTGCTCAATTTGTCATCGTTCTGTCACGGCCCCGCATTGGCGCGGGTTGGCGGGCCATCACCGCCTGCTTCTGCACAAAGTTATCCACAACTTCTGTGGGTGGCGCGTTGTCGCAGCCACTGAACGCACGACCAACCGGAAAGCGCGATGCGGGCCGTGGCGGTACGCCATAATCGCCGGACCCCAACGCTTGCGTTCACACCCGCGGAGACTGCATTTGCTTTCGATCATACAAGCCGCAGGCTGGCCGATCTGGCCCTTGATAGCCTGTTCCATCGTGGCGTTGGCCCTCATCATCGAACGCTTCATCAGCCTGAAAACCGCCAAGATCGCGCCACCCAAGCTGCTCGAAGAAGCGCTGTCCGTCTCGCGCACGGCCGTCCCCACGCCCGATGTGGTGACGCAGCTGGAGCAAAACTCGGCACTGGGTGAGGTTCTGGCCAGCGGCTTTCGCGCGCTGAACAGCAACCCGCGCTGCTCCGAAGCCGACCTGCGCGCGCAGATGGAAGGCACTGGGCGCGCCGTGGCCCACCGGCTCGAGCGCTACCTGGCGGCGCTCGCCACGATTGCCTCGGCCGCACCGCTGCTCGGCCTCCTGGGTACGGTGGTCGGCATGATCGAGATCTTCGGTTCGCAGTCGCCCACCGGCGGGGCCACGGGGGGCAACCCGGCGCAGCTGGCGCATGGGATTTCGGTGGCGCTGTACAACACGGCCTTCGGGTTGATCGTGGCCATCCCTGCGCTGATTTTCTGGCGGTATTTCAGGGCGCGCGTGGACGGCTACCTGCTGGGCCTGGAGCTGGCTTCCGAGCGCTTTGTGCGCCACCTCAATACCCTGCGCAAGTAATAGCCCCGCAAGCCATGAACTTCCGCCCCCGCAAGAAGGACGAGCCCGAGATCAACCTGATCCCGTTCATCGATGTGCTGCTGGTGGTACTGATCTTCCTGATGCTGTCCACCACTTACAGCAAGTTCACCGAGCTGCAGCTCAAGCTGCCGGTGGCCGACACCGACGCACAGCGCGACTACCCGCGCGAAGTCATCGTGGCGGTCGGCAGCGACGGGCGCTATTCCATCAACAAGACACCGGTCAACGGCCGCAGCGTCGAAGCCGTGGCGATGGCGCTGGTCGAATCAGCCAAGGCCGGCAAGGACACCGTGGTCATCATCAGCGCCGACGCTGCCGCGGCGCACCAGTCGGTCATCACGGTCATGGAAGCGGCCCGCCGCTCGGGGCTGACCCAGATCACCTTCGCCACGCAGTCATCGGCCCAGGCCGGGGGCCGCTGAGGTGAGCCAGGTCCTGCTGCGTGCCTGGACGCAGCGCGGTCTGCTGGCCAGGCTGCTGTGGCCCGCGTCGCTTGTGCTGCGCGGCGTGCTGGCGCTGCGCCGGGCGTCGTACCGCGCCGGCTGGCTGGCCAGCCGGCGCCTGCCGGTGCCGGTGGTCGTGGTGGGCAATGTGGTGGCCGGCGGGGCCGGCAAAACCCCCCTCACCCTCGCCTTGCTGGCGCATCTGGCTGCGCGTGGCCTGCGCGCCGGCGTGGTATCGCGCGGCTACGGGCGCACTGCCGCGGGCTGCACGCCCGTCACCCCCACCACGCCGCCCGCACAGGCCGGCGACGAACCGCTGCTCATTGCGCGACGGGCCCAGGTGCCCGTGTTTGTGGACAGCGACCGCGCCAGGGCGGCGCAGGCCTTGCTGCGGGCCCATCCCGCCACCCAGGTGATCGTGAGTGACGACGGCCTGCAGCACCTGGCACTGGCGCGCGACATCGAGATCTGCGCCTTTGATGACCGTGGCACCGGCAACGGCTGGCTGCTGCCGGCCGGGCCGCTGCGTGAACCCTGGCCGCGTCCGGTGGACCTGGTCGTGCATACCGGCAGCCATCCGGCTTTTGGCGGCTGGCGCGCCCGGCGCAGCCTGGCCCGCCATGCCGTGCGTGCCGACGGCAGTACAACGCCGCTGGCCGCGCTGACCGGCGTGCCCCTGACGGCCGTAGCGGGCATTGCACAGCCCGGGGCCTTTTTTGCGATGCTGCGTGAACAGGGGCTGCTGCTTGAAGAAGAACTCGCCTTGCCCGACCACAGCGACTTTGAGGGCACCGCGGCCAGGCTGGACGCAAGCGCCACCCTGGTGTGCACCGAAAAAGACGCCGTCAAGCTCTGGCAGCACCGCCCCGATGCCTGGGCCGTGCCCCTGCAGGTGACGCTGGACGACGGACTGCTGCGCGCTTTCGATGCGCTGCTGGATGCGAAGCTATCATTGCCGGATGGACCCCAAACTACTTGAACTGCTGGTATGCCCCGTGACCAAGGGCCCGCTGCTGATGGGCCGCGACAAGGCGGAGCTGGTGTCGCGCAGCGCCCGGCTGGCCTACCCCGTGCGCGACGGCATTCCGGTGATGCTTGAGTCCGAGGCCCGCACGCTCAGCGACGACGAGCTTGAACAGCTGCCCGAGCGCACGCCGCTGGTGGGATGAGCTTCACCGTCATCGTGCCGGCACGGCTGGCATCCACCCGCCTGCCCAACAAACCCCTGGCCGACATTGGCGGGCTGCCCATGGTGGTGCGCGTGGCCCGGCGCGCGGCTGCCTCGGCCGCGGCGCGGGTGGTGGTGGCGGCCGACAGCCCGCTGACCGTACAGGCCTGCGAAGCCCACGGCGTCCAGGCGCTGCTGACCCGCACCGACCACCCCTCGGGCAGTGACAGGCTCGCCGAGGCCTGCGCGCTGCTGGGCCTGGGTGGCGATGAGGTCGTGGTCAATGTGCAGGGTGACGAGCCGCTGATCGACCCGGCGCTGATTGATGCCGTGGCGGCCATGCTGGCATCGCACCCGCAAGCCACCATGAGTACGGCCGCCCACGTCATTGACGATGTGGCGGAGTTCGCCAACCCCAACGTCGTCAAGGTCGTAACCGATGCACGGGGCATTGCGCTGTATTTCAGCCGCGCCTGCATCCCGTGGTGGCGCGACGGTTTCACCCAGGGCGTGCAGGCCCTGCCCGATCCCCGGCCGCTGCGCCACATAGGCATCTACGGCTACCGGGCAGATTTCCTGCGGCAGTTTCCCACGCTGGCCCAGGCCCCCATGGAGGTCACCGAAGCGCTCGAACAGCTGCGCGCCCTGTGGCATGGCCACCGCATCGCGGTGCATGTCACCGACCAGGCGCCCGGCCCGGGCGTGGACACCCCCCAGGATCTGGAGCGCGTTCGCAGGCTGTTCTGAGCCCCGCGCTCGCGCTGCGGCCACTGCGGGATGACCCGGTAGCGCGTGGGCCCGTTCGTAAGGCGCGGTAAAGGGCACGCATGCTATCCTCTGCGGCAATGATGCGCGACGGCCCGGCGCCTGCTCCGGCACCTGCAGCGCACGCCGATTTCACACTATCCGAGGACATCCATGAGACTGATTCTGTTGGGCGCACCCGGCGCCGGCAAAGGGACGCAGGCCGCGTTCATTTGCCAGAAGTTCGGCATTCCCCAGATCTCCACCGGCGACATGCTGCGCGCCGCCGTCAAGGCCGGCACCCCGCTGGGCCTGCAGGCCGACGCCGTGATGAAGTCCGGCGCGCTGGTCAGCGATGACCTCATCATCAGCCTGGTCAAGGAACGCATTACCCAGCCCGACTGCGCCAAGGGTTTCCTGTTTGACGGCTTTCCACGCACCATTCCGCAAGCCGACGCGATGAAGGCAGCCGGCGTCAAGCTCGACTACGTGCTGGAAATTGACGTTCCGTTTGACGCCATCATCGAGCGCATGAGCGGGCGCCGCTCGCACCCCGCTTCGGGGCGCATCTACCACGTCAAGTTCAACCCGCCCAAGGTGGACGGCAAGGACGACGTCACCGGCGAACCACTGATCCAGCGCGACGACGACCGCGAGGAAACTGTCAAGAAGCGCCTGGAGGTGTACAGCGCGCAGACGCGGCCACTGGTTGACTATTACTCCGGCTGGGCCAAGGCCGATCCCGCGGCCGCTCCGAAATACAGGGCCATCAGCGGCACGGGGTCAGTGGACGAGATCACCGCCCGCGCACTGCAGGCGCTGGGCGCCTGAAAGCTGGAGCGTGGGTGTCCTTCAGGCCGGGCTGGATCGCAGGCCGTAGGTCTTGCCGTCTGCAAACAGGTACTCGACGCGCACGATCGCGCCGCCCTTCTCGTCCTTGAAGGTAAAGCCCACGAGCGAGATCGTGGCCCCGGCCTTGATCTCGGCGACCTTCCAGGCCTCCATGCGGGTCAGCGGCGCCAGCTCCACCTCCCACTTGCGGTCCTTGCGGGTGGGCACCACGGCCTTGGCCAGCAGGGCCTTGCCATCCACCGGCGCAGACTGAGCGGGCACGGCGCGCTGCGCCAGGTCCGCCGGCACCTTCAGCCCCGCGGGGATTTCCAGCTCCAGCTCGGCGTGGGGGTTCTGCCATTTGGCCTTGGTGACACGGCCTTCGAGGTAGATCGGGCGATCCTGGTCAAAGCTGCTCCAGCCGTGGTGGGCCAGCGCGCCAAGCGGTGCAAGGGCACCGGCGGCCATCAGGGTGCGGCGTTTCAACATGGGCGACTCCTAGAGGTAGGCGATCCAGCGGCCGCAGGCGATCACGGCGAGCCAGATCAGGGTTGAGGCAATCATCTGTGCGCGGGCTACGCCGTCCAGCAGGTCCAGCGACCGGCGCCCATGAAACCATGCCGCATTGCAGCCCGCGGCAAACAACAACAGCATCTTCAGTGTGAAGGCTCGGTTGCTCAGAAGTTCCTCGGGCTGCGACGCAAACATCAGCAGGCCCGACGCCGCCGCCAGGCAAAAGCCCACCGCGGCCACCGACAGGCTCAGCCGTGCGAGTTCGCGCACCGGCAGCGCCGCGCCGCGGCCAAACACGCGCAGCTCCAGCAGCACCAGGTTGCCCAGCAGCAACGCAATGCCGGCGATATGGACGATCTCGAGCGCTGGGTAAGCCCAGGCGTGGGTTTTGAGCGCGGTGAACATGGCGGGCGGGGCCTTACTGCATGAGTGCAAGCATCAGGGCGATACGCGCCTTGACGGGCGAGAGGCCCTGCGCATCGGCGAAGGTATCGGCGCCGCTGCCCAGCACGCGGCCGTTGGCGCAACGCGTGGCCCGCACCACGCGCACCCCGGCGTCGCGGGCCTGCTGCAGCGCGGCCTGCAACGCGTGGTGAATGGTGCCGTTGCCGGTGCCCGCCACCACAATGCCTTGAACACCCTGTGCCGCCAGCGCCCGCACGCCGTCGCCGCTGGCGCCGGCGTGGCTCAGCACTATTTCCACCTGGGGCACCCGCGGGGCAGATGCCACCGCGGCGAGGGCCGCCGCCGCTGCGGCGGCGTTGCCCTCGGGCCAGGGCCGCACCAGCCGCACGGCGCCCTCTTCCACATAGCCAAGCGGCCCGGCGTCGCCGGAGCCAAACGCATCCAGCCGGTAGGTATGCACCTTTTGCACGTCGGCTGCGCCGTGAATCACGCCCGCGCAAACAGCTACCACACCGTGTGCGCCGGGCTGCCTAGCCACGGTCACGGCGTCCACCAGGTTTTGCGGCCCATCCGGCGCCATCGCGGTGGACGGGCGCATGGCGCAAGCCATCACCACCGGCTTGGCAGGTGCCAGCACGGCTTGCAGGAAATAAGCGGTCTCCTCGAGCGTGTCAGTACCATGGGTGACGACCACGCCCTGCACCTCGTCCTGCGCCAGCCAGTGGGCGCAGCGCTGCGCGAGCAAGCGCCAGACTTCAAAGCTCATGTCCTTGCTGTCCAGCTGGGCCACCTGCTCGGTGTGCAATGGCTGGCCTTGCAAAGCGGGAATGGCCGCCAGCAGCTGCGCGACGCCCACCTGGGCGGCGGTGTAGCCGACGTTGTCGCCGGGGCTCGCCGCCGTGCCGGCTATCGTGCCACCTGTGCCCAGAACCACAATTTTCCTGACGCTCACTTGCAAACTTTCAAAAACTGGTTAAAAATACAGTTACTGGATATTAAGACAGCTTGTCCTCAACCAGATGCCTGAAAAGGATTCGCCATGATCGAAAGCCCGAAACTCACCGCGCGGCAGCAACAGATTCTGGAGCTCATCCAGAGCGCCATTGCCCGTACAGGTGCGCCCCCCACGCGCGCCGAGATCGCTTCCGAGCTTGGCTTCAAATCCGCCAACGCCGCCGAGGAACACCTCCAGGCCCTGGCCCGCAAAGGCGTCATTGAACTGGTCAGCGGCACCTCCCGCGGCATCCGGCTCAAGAGTGAGACGCTGCGCTCCATCAACGAATCCCGCATCAAGCAATTCTCCCTGCCACTGCCCAGTCTGGCGCAGCTGGCCCTGCCCCTGATCGGCCGCGTCGCAGCCGGGTCGCCGATTCTCGCGCAGGAACACGTGGACCAGACCTATTACGTGGAAAGCAGCCTGTTCCAGCGCAAGCCTGACTACCTGCTCAAGGTCCGCGGCATGTCCATGCGCGACGCCGGCATCATGGACGGCGACCTGCTGGCCGTGCAGGCCACCAAGGACGCCAAGAACGGCCAGATCGTCGTTGCCCGCCTGGGCGAGGAGGTTACCGTCAAGCGCTTTCGGCGCAACAAGCACCTGATCGAGCTGCACGCGGAAAACCCCGACTACCAGACCATCATCGTCGAGCCTGGGGAGCCCTTCGAGATTGAGGGTCTGGCCGTGGGCCTGATCCGCAACACCATGCTCATGTAAACCTGCTGTCACACAAGGGCTGCCGCAGGTGGCGGGCGTATGGCGGTGTTTCGCCATCACCCTGCGCCAGCCCTGGTTCTGAATCCTGCCTGTGTCCAACCTCTGCTGTTAGGAGTTTTCACATGGGAATCGCAATGTCTGCCGTCCACAGCCTCTTCACCCCGCTGCATGATCTGCTGGCCTGGTTTTTGTCGCCGGTGCAGCCGCAACGCGCGGTCGCACCGGCTGTGGTGGCCCCCTCTTGTGGCGCCGTTCGTGTCGTTACACCTAAAGCCAGTGGATGCGCCCGGCGCGTTCAGCGCCCGTTGCGGGTCGTGCGCGTCATGGACAGGGACGGCCCCCGCACCCCGTCCGGTGGGCGCCTGGTTATTTCGGGCCGCATGGCCGATGTCTGCGCCGAGCTCGACCGTCTGGCCGCACTGGAAGCCACCCGCCACTGAACCTGTCCGCGCGGCTGAAGGCCTGGGGGCTCTCAGGCCTTGTTGCCCGCCAGGTAGTCCGATTTGCCGAGCTCCACGCCGTTGTGCCGCAGGATGGCGTAGGCCGTGGTCACGTGGAAGAAGAAGTTTGGCAGCATCCAGTGCTTGAGGTAAGCCTCACCCTTCATGGTGCGGGTCTTGTCCTTGCCCACCGGAAAGGTGATGTCCTTGTCCTCGCTGCTGTCCAGCCGGTCGGCGGGTACCGTTGCCAGGTAAGCCAGCGTTTTGTTGATGCGTTCCTTCAGCTCGGCCAAGGTGGCTTCGGTATCGTCAAACTTCGGGGCCTCCACACCTGCCAGGCGTACCACGCCATTCTTGGCTGCATCACAGGCGATCTGGATCTGGCGGGTCAACGGCAACATGTCAGGCGCCAGGCGCGACTGCAGCAGTACCGTCGGCTCGAATTTTTTCGCGTCGGCATGGGCCTGAGCCTTGTCAAGAAAATGGCTCAGGTTGCCGAGCATGTGCTCAAGCAGCGGCAGGCTCACGGACGACATGGATACGGGCATGGGATCTCCTTGGGTGTTGATGCTGTGCAAAGGTGGCCATCGTAGCGGCGCGGCGCCAACCTTGCCGGTGCCAGGTTGGCGCGTGCCCAAGGCACAATCGGGCGCATGAACATCGTGATCCTTGACGACTATCAGGACGCCGTGCGCAAGCTCAGCTGCGCTGACAGGCTGGACGCCTACCCGGCCAAGGTTTACACCAACACAGTCAAGGGCATCGGCCAGTTGTCGGTCCGGTTGCGGGACGCCGACGTGATCGTGCTGATCCGCGAACGCACCCAGATCAATCGCCAGCTTGTTGAGAAGCTTCCCCGGCTCAAGCTGATCGCACAGACCGGGCGTGTCGGCCCCCATATTGACGTGGCCGCCTGCACCGAACGCGGCATTGCCGTGGCCGAAGGGGTGGGCTCGCCCGTGGCACCGGCCGAGCTGACCTGGGCGCTCATCATGGCGGCCTCGCGGCGCCTGCCGCAGTACATCAGCACGCTCAAGCATGGCGGCTGGCAGCAGTCGGGCCTCAAGAGCGCCTCCATGCCCACCAATTTCTGCCTGGGTACGGTGCTGCGGGGCAAGACGCTGGGCATCTGGGGGTATGGCCGAATTGGCCAGCTCGTGGCCGGCTACGGCAAGGCCTTCGGCATGAACGTCCTGGTGTGGGGTAGCGAGCCGTCGCGCGAGAAGGCCCTGGCCGAGGGCTGCCAGGCTGCCGCCAGCCGCGAAGAACTGTTTGCCCAGAGCGACGTGCTGTCGCTTCACCTGCGGCTGAACGAAGAAACCGCCGGCCTCGTCAGGCTCGAAGACCTGTCGCGCATGAAGCCCACGGCGCTGCTCGTCAACACCTCGCGCGCCGAGCTGCTGGAGCCCGATGCCTTGCTGGTCGCGCTGAACCGCGGGCGCCCGGGGCTGGCCGCGATTGACGTGTTTGAAAGCGAACCCATCCTGCAGGGCCATGCACTGCTGCGCCTGGAGAACTGCATCTGCACACCCCACATCGGCTATGTGGAGCAGGAAAACTATGAGCTGCTCTTCAGCGTGGCCTTTGACAATGTGGTCAATTTCATCAAAGGCACGCCGACCCATATCGTGAACCCCGGCGCATTGCAGGTGCGACGCTGAAAACCACGCCCGCCCTGCCCGGCGTCCTGTGGGCGCTGCTGTTCGGCAATTTCGTGATCGGCACCGGTGTCATGGTGGTGCCCGGCACGCTCAATGACATCAGCAGTTCGCTCCAGGTGTCGGTGCCGGTCGCAGGCCAGCTGATCTCTGCCGGCGCCTTGCTGATGTGCCTGGGCGCGCCGCTGCTGGCGGCCGTGGTGGCGGGCTGGGACCGCCGCCGCCTGCTGGCCCTGTCCATGCTGTGGTTCGGCGCGCTGCACATGGTCTGTTCATTGATGCCCACCTTTGCCGCGCTGCTGCCCATGCGGGTGCTGGCGGTGATCTCGCCGGCCATCTTCACCCCCCAGGCCGCTGCCTGCGTGGGCCTGCTGGTACCGCCAGAACAACGCGGGCGGGCCATCACGTTTGTGTTCCTGGGCTGGTCGGTCGCGTCGGTGCTGGGCATGCCGCTGGGCGCCCTGGTCGGCGGCATCTGGGGCTGGCGCACGGCGTTTGCCGGGGTGGGCGCCCTGAGCCTGGTGAGCGCCATCTGGGTCTGGCGCGCCATGCCCGACGGCGTCAAGCCGCCGGCGCTCACGCTGGACGCCTGGAAGGAAACGCTTCGCTCGCCCGCGCTCATGCTGTGCATTGCCGTCACGGTGCTGTACTCGGCCGGGCAGTTCGTGCTGTTTTCGTACTTCGCGCCGTACTACAAGGCCATGCTGGGCATCACGCCGACCCAGCTGGGTCTGTTCTTCATGTGGTTTGGCGCCTTCGGCTTCCTGGGCAATGTGCTGATGTCGCGCAACATCGACCGCGTGGGCGCGTCGCGCTGCGTGATGCTGGGCATTGCCTGCATGGCCCTGAGCCTGCTGCTGTGGCCCCTGGGCACCAGCCTGCTCCTGGCGGCGCTGATTGCCGTGCCCTGGGCGCTGGGCTGCTTTTCGTCCAACTCGGCGCAGCAGGCGCGGCTGGTGGGAATTGCACCCGCGCTGGCGGCGGGCTCTATCGCGCTCAACACCTCGGCCATGTACGCCGGCCAGGCCGTGGGCGCGGCCAGCGGCGGCTGGCTGATTGCGCACGGCCAGATGGGGCTGCTGAGCTGGGCCGGCCTGGCCGGGCTGCTGCTGGCCATGGGTGTGAGCTGGTGGGCCACCCGGCAGGCCGGTACCCACCGCCCGGTCTGAGCGTTCAGCGCCGGGGCTTTTTGGGTGCTATGTCGCGCTCGGTGGCGGCATCAAACAGATCGAAGTCCACCAGGTTGCTGTTGGCCGGCCGGTCGTCGTCCGTGCTGCTGTCAATGGAGTCCATGGACAGGCCCAGCGTCGGGTCGGGGCCCGCGCTGCGCTGCGGGTCATCGGCTATTTCCATGAAGGCGGACGTCAGCGGCGCGGGCTCGGACAGGTCAATGTCCAGCCCCAGGCGCGGTGACGGCCGCGGCATCGGAATTTCGGGCAGGGGCGCATCCTCGTCGTCCGCGCTGCCCAGCGAGCTGCCAAAGGAATCACGCCCCGAGTCAGACCGGCGCCCCATCTCCAGGGAGGCCGACAGCGGCTGGATCGACGTATTGGAAAAGCCCGACGGCTGGTGGCCGTCCATGCCCGGGGGCTGCGAGAGGCCGGACATGTCGAAGTCCATGACGTTGCCCCCGCGTTCAACCACGTCCTTGGCCATGGCGTACAGCAGCAGCAGTTCGCGGTAGGCCTCCAGGCCAAAAGCCTCGCCGTCGCCGCTGCCGGGCTTGCGGAAGATCGACTCTTCGATGATTTCCAGCACCTTGGGCGACGGCCACAGCGCCTCGATGCGGGCCAGGGCGTTGTGGTATGCCTCCAGGCCGCTGCTTTTGTCGCTGTAAGCGTCAAACACCGGCACCTGGGCGTTGAAGACCTTGTTGAAGTCCTCGCGCAGCTGGTCGTACTCGTCGCGGCGGCTCAACGAGTGATAGATCTTGAGCAGGTCCAGGTAGGCCAGCGCGCTGGTTTCCACGTTGTCGCTGATGTGGTTCTTCAGCACCTCGATGGCCTGATCGTGCTGGCCAAGGGAGATGAAGAAGTCCGCCTGCTGCTGGATGTCGAACAGCTCTTCGGCGTTGACCGCGCGTGCACTACCGGGAATGCTGGCGACAAAGTCGCCGTGGTCCATGCCAGGCAGGGACCTGGGCGGCGCTTCGGGCGGCGGCACCACGGGCCTCGCTGTCTTGAGCGTGGCAAACATCGACTCGTCAACGTCCAGGTCCACATCCACGGCGGGGGAAGCATCCTGGCTCCTGGAGGGCGTGGCTGCCTTGCGCGGTGCCAGTGGCGGCATCAGCGAATCCGGGCCGATCTGCTCGGGGTCGCCGCCGGCCGTCTCGCCACGGCGCCACCAGTCCTGGCTGCTGAAGGTGGCATTGCGCGAGCGCTGCCACAGGTAGCCGGCGCCGGCCAGCGCCATTGCCAGCAAGGCCAGCAACGCATAGACCAGGCCATTGGCGTAGCGTTCGCTCTCAGCCTTTTGCAGTTGCACGCGCAGGTCGTTCAGGCTGGCCTGGTTGCGGCTGGTCTGCTCGCGCAGGCCTTTGACGTCGGCCTCCAGCGCCTGCATGCGCTGGGCGTCGCGCAGGATGTCCTGCGGCTGTGCGTTGATGGCGCGCCACAGCGCAGCGGCCTGTGCCCTGGCCTGCGGGTTGTCGGCCGGTGCCGTGAGCATCTCGGTAGAAGCGCGCAGCGTAGGGTCGCGCTCAATGAGCAGGTCCAGCGGGTCGAGCTTGAGCCGCGAGCGCGCCGCCGGTGCCGCTGGCGCGGGGCGGCGAACCACCGCTGCGGGCCGTTCTGCGGGGGCAGCCTTGGGCGCGGGCTGCGCCGCTGGGGCTGCGGGCGGTGCCCTGGGCTGCTGGTTGTGGGCCGGTGCCGTGGTCATCTCGGTATACGCGCGGAGCGTTGGGTCGCGCTGAATGAGGAGGTCCAGGGGGTCGAGCTTGCGGCGCTAGCGCGACGCCGGTTCC
>JBEIPU010000116.1:0-13161 GCA_040376925.1 Caenimonas sp.
CAGGCGGTGGCCGGCGGGGGCTCACACTGTGGCGGTCTACGCTTCGCTTCGACTGCACTGCGGTGCTCGATTCGGGGTTGCGCCGCAGAACTCACTTCGTGCTGCGCACTCCGTTCGAACAGCCGCGGCGAGCTAGAAACGAAGCGCGCTGCGCGCGCCAACCCCGAATCTGCGCTCCTCGCCGCCACAGAGATCGCCCCCGCCGGCCACCGCCTGCCGCGAAGCCGAGTGTGTGCACGCCTTTGCCGCGAGGTGCAACGAAAGCAAGTCAAAGCGTCACGACCCCGTCGACGCAAGTAACTGACCCACCCCCGATCCAGATATCCGAACCAGACCGCTCCACAAACACGCGCCCGGCACGCCCCAACGCGGTCCCTTGACTGGCCACGTAGCGAGAAGGCGCCAACCCCGCCCCAATCAACCACTGCGCCAACGCCGCGTTCAGACTGCCCGTCACAGGGTCTTCCGCCATGCCGTTGTTGCCGGGGAAAAAGGCGCGTACTTCAAAGGCGATGCCTTCAGCGTCGCTGGCGCCCACAATGCCGACCTTGCCGCGCGGGCCGACCACGCCCACATCCAGGCCGGCCAGCACCGAGGCATCAGGCTTGAGGGCCAGCACCTGGTCGGCCGACTTCAGCATCACGCCACGCCAGTTGGGGCCGTTGTCACACCAGGCGTGCGCCACGATGTCGCTGCGCGCCACGCCCAGGCCGCGGGCGATCAGGGCCACGTCATCTTCGGGCAGCGGGCCGCCTTTCTTCAGCGGCGGCGCTGCAAAGGCCAGGCGTTCGCCGTCGCGCTTGAGCCTGACCAGGCCCACGCCACATTCCTGCACCACGTACTCGCCCTGCGGCTGGCCGCCGGCCTGCAGCCAGGCATGGCAGCTGCCCAGGGTGGGGTGGCCGGCAAAGGGCAGCTCGCGGCCCGGGCAGAAGATGCGCACCTTGTAATCGGCACCGGCCTGCGTGGGCGGCAGCAAGAAGGTGGCCTCCGACAAATTGGTCCAGTTGGTGAAGTGCTGCATCTCTTCAGTGCTCAGGCCGGTGCCGTCCAGCACCACGGCCAGCGGGTTGCCCAGGTAGGGCACGGCGGTGAACACATCAACTTGCTTGAATGCGCGGGTCTTCATCGGGATTGGCTTTCAGGAGAGAACGATGTCCAGCACGCCGCGCGACGCGGGCAGTGCCAGCATGTGCTGGTACCAGCGGTCCAGGTGCGCCCGGGGCTGGTGGGGCAGCGGGGTGCCGCGCCAGCGGTGGACCTCGCAGGCGATGGGGATGTCGGCCATGGTCAGCTGCGCGCCGGCCATGAAGGGCTGGCGCGCCAGGTGCGCGTCCAGCAGGTCCAGCAGGGGCGTCGTGGCCGCTACCGACGCTTGCACCCGGGCGGCATCGACCTGCCCGCCGGGCTTGCGGATCAGCTGCACGAATGCCTCGCGCCCCGCAGGGTTCAGCGTGGTCTGCTGCCAGTCCATCCAGCGTTCGGCGTCAAAGCGCGCCTTCAGCTCCTGCGGGTACAGCGTGTCAGGTGCGTAGCGCGCGCACAGGTAGCGCAGGATGACGTTGGACTCCCACAGGCTGTAGCCGTCGTCGTCAATCAACGGGACCAGGGCGTTTGGGTTTTTAGCCAGGTAGTCGGGCGTCTGCACGATGCCGAACTGCCCGCCCGCGTCGGTGCGTTGGTGAGTCAGGTTCAGGTACTGCACGGCCCAGACGACCTTGCGCACGTTGATGGAGCTGATGCGCCCCCAGATGTGCAGCATGGCTCAGGCCGCCCCGGCTTCACGGATGGCTGCGGCCAGGGCAGCAACGCCGAGGTTGATCTGCTCCACGCTGGCCGTCACAAAGCTCAGGCGCAGGGTGCGGGGGTCGGCGTTGTCGGCATAGAAGGCCGCGCCAGGCACAAAGGCCACGTTCTTCTCAACTGCTTTTGGCAGCAATTGAACAGCGCTCATGCCCGCGGGCAGCCGCGCCCACAGAAACATGCCGCCGTCAGGCGTGTTCCATTGCACGTCCAGCCCTGCCATCTCCTTTGTCAGCGCCGCCAGCATCGCGTCGCGCTGCGACTTGTACAGCGACCGGATGGTGGGCACGTGGCGGTCCAGGAAGCCGTGCTTCATCACCTCGGACACCATGCGCTGGTTGAAGCTGGGGCTGTGCAGGTCGGCCGCCTGCTTGGCCTGCAGCAGCTTGGGGTACATGGCCTTGGGCGCGACGAGGAAGCCCAGCCGCAGCCCGGGTGCCAGCACCTTGGAGAACGAGCCCAGGTAGATGCAGCCCTCGGGGTTGCGCGCGGTCAGCGGCAGGGGCGGCGGCGCGTCAAACCACAGGTCGCCATAGGGGTTGTCTTCAATCAGGGGCAGGCCCAGGGCCGCAGCGCGCGCTGACAGTGCGGCGCGGCGTGCCTCGCTCATGGTGCGGCCGGTCGGGTTCTGGAAATTGGGCAGCACGTACAGGAAGCGTGCGCCGGTGGCCTTGGTGGCCAGGTCGTCCACGTCGATGCCTTCGGCGTCGCTGGCCACGCTCACCACCTCGGGCTCCATCGGCGTGAAGGCCTGCAGCGCGCCCAGGTAGGTGGGCGTTTCCACCAGGATGCGGCTGCCCGCGTCGATCAGCACCTTGGCCACCAGGTCCAGCCCCTGCTGGCTGCCGGTGGTGATCAGCACCTGGGCCGGGTCCACCATCCAGGGCAGCTGCGCGGCAACCGCTTCGCGCAGCGGGCCATAGCCTTCGCTGGCGGCGTACTGCAGCGCGCCCTGGCCGTCCTCGCGCAGCACCTTGGCGCAGGCTTCGGAAAACGCGTCAATCGGAAAGGTCCTGGGCGACGGCAGGCCGCCAGCAAAGCTGATGATGCCGGGCTTCTCGGTGACCTTGAGGATCTCGCGGATGACGGACGGGTTCATCCGATCGGCGCGGCGCGCCATGGTCCATTGGGGGGTGGTCAGGTCGTTGAGTTTCATGGTTCAGTCTCCAGTCAAACGGTTGCAGCGCGCACGGGCATCTTCTTGCCGATGAAAACTGTGGCGATCACGGCCAGTGCAAAGCCCAGTGTGACGGCGTCCAGCCGCTCGCCCAGCAGGGGCACGGCAAACAGCATGCCCAAAAACGGCTGGATCAGCTGCACCTGGCTCACGCGCACGGTGCCGCCCAGGGCGAGGCCGCGGTACCAGGCGAAAAAGCCCAGCCACATTGAAAACACCGCCACATAGGCAAATCCCCACCACGCCGATGCCGGCAGGCCGGCGCGCGGCAGCGTGAGCACGGCCGCGGGCAACGTGAGCGGCAGCGCCATCACCAGCGCCCAGCAGATGACGTATTCGGCGCGCATGCGCTGTGACAGCCGGGCGCCGTAGCCGTAGCCCACCGCCGCGCACCCCATGGCGGCCAGCAACAGGCCGTCAGCCGGGTGCAGCGCCAGGCCGCTGCTGCCGCTGCGCAGCACGGCAAACACCACCACCAGCGCGCTGCCAATGGCGGCGCACAGCCAGAACCCGTTGGACGGCCGCTGGCGGTGCAAAAGCGCGCCCACGGCGGCTGTGGCCAGGGGCAGCACGCCCACGATCACACTGGCGTGCACGGCCTCCACATAGCGCATGGCGACGGACGTGAACAGCGGAAAGCCAAACACCACGCCGGCCGATGTGATGGCCAGCGGCCACCAGTCTTCCCTCCGCGGCCAGGGGGCGCGTGTGGCGATCAGGAAGGCCGCCGACAGCGCAGCGGCCACGACCGCACGGCCCAGCGCGATGAACACGCCCGACATCTGCGGTGCTTCCGGCGTGCCCACCGCCAGCCGCGTCATGGGCAGCGTGAGCGCAAAGATGGTCACGCCCAGCAGGCCGAGCCACAGGCCGCGGATTTCATCGGGCTTCATACAGTCAGCATCCACAAGGCCGTGGCCACCAGCACCAGGGCCAATGCACGGTTGAACCACAAAAGACGGGTGCCCTGCGCCAGCCACTGGCGCAGCAGCGAGCCGATCAACGCATAGAGGAAGTTGCTGCTGAAGGCAAACACCACCATCACCACGCAGATGATGGCCAGGCGCTGGCCCGGGTTGCTGGCCGGCTGGCCGGCAGCGTTCACCACCCAGCCGGCGGTCAGCGTCAGCGCCAGCATCCAGGCCTTGATGTTCACGAACTGCAGGCTGACACCCTGCCAGAACGTGACATTGAGGCGCGATGCGTCCACCTGCGACATCTGGCCGGCGCCCGCCAGCTTCCACGCGAGCCACAGCATGTAGGCCACGCCCAGGAGCTTCACGCCCCAGCGCAGCGCGGGCACGCTGGTGATCAGCGCGCCCAGGCCGAGGCCGGTGGCCAGCATCAACAGCGTCCAGCCCGTGGGCACGGCCAGGCAAAAACGCATCGCGCGCCTGAGGCCCAGGTTGGCCGCAAGGGCGGTGGACAGCGTGGTGTTGGGCCCCGGCGAAAAACTCATCGCGGTGGCAAACAGCAAAAGGGCGGTCAGCTCGGTGGCGCTCATGAACGGGTGAAGTGGGTGGGCCTCTTGTCAGGCCCGGAGGTTCAATGTAATCTTGTCGATCAATACACAACCAGTACAGTTAGCCAGCGCAGTTCGTCATCTGTATTGGTTGCCCTGACAGTACAGGCTCCCCCCCGAGGATGCACCGCCATGTTGATGAAGACCTCCACGCTATCCCTGACAGAGCAGCTGGCGGCGCGCTTTGGCGAGCGCATCCGAAACCGGCTGCTGGCGCCCGGGGCGCGGCTGCCTTCGGTGCGGCAATGCGCCCAGCAGCACCGCGTGAGCCCGTCCACCGTGGTGGCGGCCTATGACCAGCTGCTGGCGCAGGGTCTGGTGGAGGCACGCAAGAACCGCGGCTTTTTTGTGCGCGAGGCCACGCCTGCCCGCGCCGACCCGGTGACGCCCGATCCCCATGCGCCCGACGGCAACTGGAGCACGGCGCACTGGTTTGCCACGCGCGGCGCCGCGCGCGTGGCGCAGCCGGTGAATGCCACGGCACTGATCCGCGGGATGTTCCACAAGATCAGCAACAAGCCGCAGCCGGGCATGGGCGTGTTTCCGCCCGAATGGCTCGAATCCACCTTCATGCCGGCGGCGGTGCGCAAGGTGACCGGCACGCGCGCGCTGCAGGAGTTTTCATTGCAGTACGGCGAGCCGCTGGGTGACGCCAGCCTGCGCCGCGTGCTGGCTGCCAAGCTGGCCACGCTGAACGTGCACACTGCGCCGGAGCACATCATCACCACCGTGGGCGCCACGCATGCGCTGGACATCGTGAGCCGCACCCTGCTGCGCCCTGGCGACCCGGTGATGGTGGAAGAGCCCGGCTGGGCGGTGGAGTTTGCGCGGCTGGCGGCCATGGGTATGCACATCCTGCCCGTGCCCCGGCGCGCTGACGGGCCGGACCTGGAGGTGATGGCCCGGTACTGCGAGGTGCACAAGCCCAAGCTGTATGTAAGCGTGAGCGTGTTTCACAACCCCACGGGCTATTGCCTGCCACCGGGCAGCGCGCACCGGGTGCTACAGCTGGCCAACCAGCACAACTTCCATATTGTTGAAGACGACACCTACAGCCATATTGCGCCCGACCATGCCACGCGCCTGACGTCACTGGACGGGCTGCAGCGCACCATCTACGTGAGCGGTTTTGCCAAGATCCTGGCGCCCAACTGGCGCATCGGCTTCCTGGCGGCGCCGCCTGCGCTGGTGGAGCAGTTGCTGGACACCAAGCTGCTGGCCACGCTGACCACACCCGCCTTGCTGGAACGCGCGCTTGCGCTGTGCATCGAGCAGGGCCAGCTGCGCCGCCATTCGGAACGCATCCGCACCCGGCTGGATGCCGCCCGGGCCCGCACTGTCAAGCTGGCGTTGAATGCGGGTTGCACCTTTGCCGCCGAGCCCGCGGGCCTGTTCGGCTGGGTGGATACCGGCGTGGACACTGACGCGCTGGCCCAGCGCATGCTGGACGAGGGCTACCTGCTGGCGCCGGGAGCGCTGTTCCATGCCGAGCGCAAGCCTTCCACGCTGATGCGCATCAATTTCGCTACTGCGCAGGACGCCGTGTTCTGGAAGAAATACGTGGAGGTGGTCAAAGCATTTCGTCGGGCGCCAGCGGCCCCAGCACCTTGACCAGCAGCTTCAGGCGGGTGCCGGCTTCGGGCTCGTCGGTGGCGTCGGCATAGCCCGCACCGGGCGGGGCCCGCCACAGCAGCTTGCCGTCGGACAGCTCCACGCGATAGGCGCCCTGGGCAAATGTGCTTTCCACCAGCCGGGTTGCCTCGCGCGACAGCGCCGCGCTGCGGATCAGCAGGGCGACCTCGCTGTTGAGGTTTTTGGAGCGCAGGTCCAGGTTCATCGAGCCGATGATGGCCAGACGGCCGTCAATGATCACCGCCTTGGAGTGCAGGCTGGCGCGCGATGCACCGGCCTTGGAGCCGCCCCCGCTGGAGCCCAGCCACAGCCCGCGCCGGCCGCTGCCCGAGCCGGACAGGCCGCCGGCGGTCTGCTCGGTGGCGCGCATCTCGTGCAGCTCGATGCCCAGGCCCAGCAGGTCGCGCCGGTAGCGTGCGTAGCCCGCATGGGCGGCCGGCGCGTCGTTGGACGCCAGTGAATTGGTCAGCACCCGGATGCGCACGCCGCGCGCGCGCGCCTGGGCAAAGGTTTTCATCATCTCGGCGCCCGGCACAAAGTACGGCGAGATGATCAATATGTCCTGCCTGGCCTGCAGCATCAGCGCCAGCAGGCCGTCCACCACGGTGTCGCTGGCGTCAGCCTCGTCTTCGTCGGGGCCGATCTTGTCGGGCTTGTCCACCATGAGGCGCGACGGCGCCCAGGTGAGGGTCACGCGCCGCAGGTCCATCGGCGCGCGTTCCTGGGCCTGGGCGGAGGTCATGGTCACATCAGGCAGCACCGTGGTGCTGGCGGTCACCGGCAGGGAGGCCGGCACCGCCGCAGCCTGCTGGGGAACGCCCACGCGTGACGGGTCACTGGCCGCCGGCGCCTGCTCCGATGCCTTCTTGCGCAGCAGGGCCAGGTCGTCTGGCGACAAAAGGGTCTGCACCGGGTAGGCCAGCTCGTCGTTCCAGTAGCGGTCAAAGCTGGCCGACATGTCGCGCACGATGCGGCCCCAGGCCAGCACGTCCAGGTCGACGAAGTTGCTTTTCTCCCCGCTGCCGAAATAGGCGTCGCCCAGGTTGCGCCCGCCGGCGATGCCCATGGCGTTGTCGGCCAGGAACAGCTTGTTGTGCATGCGTTTCTGGATGCGCGACACATCATGCAGCGAGCCCAGCAGCCGCCCCAGCAGCGAGCTGCGCGAACCGGTCAACGGGTTGAACAGGCGGATTTCCACATTGGGCTCGAACTGCAGCAGCAGCACCTGGGCGTCCTGCCCCACGGTGTTGAAGTCGTCCAGCAGCAGCCGGACCTTGACGCCGCGGCGTGCCGCGTCGCGCAGGCGTTGCAGCAGGATTTCGGTGCTGGCGTCGGCATGGATGGCGTAGTACTGCAGGTCCAGGCTGCGTTGCGCGCCTTCAATCAGTGCCAGGCGGCTGGTGAAGGCCGCGTCCACGCTGTCCAGCAGGTGAAAGCCCGAATCGCTGCGGGCCCCGGACTGGGCCCGGCGGGCCTGGACCAGCTGGCCCAGCGGGGTGGCGTCGGGCGCATTGAACGCGGTAGAGGGCGACCGGGCGGTGTTGGCGGGCAGGCTGGCGCAGCCCGTGGCCCATGCGGTAATGAGCATCATGGCGGCAAGGCGCCAGAAGGACGAGCGGCGTGGGGCATCGGCGCGGGGCGGTGGGATGTACATGGATGGGCCCACTGTAGCCGCGCGCCCCGCTTCCAAGTGGGTTGGCCGGGTCAGCCGCCACCGGCAAACCCTGACAGACAAACGCTTACAGATGAAAGGGCAGGCCCTGGACGCGCTTTTTTGCGCGCGTCAGGCCCCGCCCAGCGCTTCCCAGCGCTCCAGCGCAGCCAGCAGGTCGTCGTCGATCTGCGCGCTGCGGCTGGTCAGGTCTGCCGCGCGCTGGGCGTCGCGGCTGTACAGGCTGCCGTCGGCCAGCTCGGCGGCAATGGCCTTCTGCTCGGCTTCCAGCGCTTCAATCCGCTGGGGCAGGGCCTCCAGCTCGCGCTGGTCCTTGTAGCTGAGCTTCTTTCGCGCGGGCGCCGGCGCTGCGGGGGCGGGCGCTGGTGCTGGCGCGGCCGCGCGCGCCGCCGGCCTGGCGGCCGCGTCGCGGATGGTCTGCGCGCGGCGCGATTGCGTGAGCCAGTCCTGCACGCCGCCTTCGTATTCGCGCCACAGGCCGTTGCCCTCAAAGGCGATGGTGCTGGTTACCACGTTGTCCAGGAAGGTGCGGTCGTGGCTCACCAGGAACACCGTGCCGTCGTAGTTCTGCAGCAGGTCTTCCAGCAGTTCCAGCGTGTCGATGTCCAGGTCGTTGGTGGGCTCGTCCAGCACCAGCACGTTGGCCGGGCGGGCAAACAGGCGCGCCAGCAGCAGGCGGTTGCGCTCGCCGCCGCTGAGCGAGCGCACCGGCGACGTGGCCCGCGCGGGCGAGAACAAAAAGTCGCCGAGGTAGCTCTTGACGTGCTGGCGTTTGTTGCCGATCTCGATCCATTCGCTGCCGGGGCTGATGAAGTCTTCCAGCGTGGCGTCCAGGTTCAGCGCATTGCGCATCTGGTCAAAGTACGCCACCTGCAGGTTGGCGCCCTGGCGGATCTTGCCGCTGTCGGGGGCCAGCTCGCCCAGGATGAGCTTGAGCAGCGTGGTCTTGCCCGCGCCGTTGGGGCCGATCAGCCCGACCTTGTCGCCGCGCAGGATGGTCCCGGTGAAGTTGCGCACGATGGGCTTGTCGCCAAACGACTTGCTTACCTCGGTCAGCTCGGCCACGATCTTGCCGCTGCTCTGTCCAGAGGCAATGTCCAGCTTGACGCTGCCCAGTGCCTCGCGCCGGGCCTCGCGCCGCGCGCGCAGCGCCTCCAGCCGGTTGATGCGGGCCACGGCCCGGGTGCGGCGGGCTTCCACGCCCTTGCGGATCCAGATTTCCTCCTGGGCCAGCAGCTTGTCGGCGCGGGCGTTGATGACCGCCTCCTGGGCCAGTTGCTCTTCCTTGAGCACCAGGTACTGGCTGAAGTTGCCCGGGTACGAACGCAGGATGCCGCGGTCCAGTTCCACGATGCGCGTGGCCACGCGGTCCAGGAAGGTGCGGTCGTGGGTGATGGTGACCACGCTGCCCTTGAAGTCCACCAGCAGGCCTTCCAGCCATTCGATCGAATCCAGGTCCAGGTGGTTGGTGGGCTCGTCCAGCAGCAGCACGTCCGGGCGCGTCACCAGTGCCTGGCCCAGCGCCACACGCTTTTTGGTGCCGCCCGACAGCGTGGCGATGGTGGCGTCGCGGTCCAGGTGCAGGCGCTGCAGGGTTTCTTCCACCCGCTGCTCCCAGTTCCAGCCGTCCTGCGCCTCGATCTGCCCCTGCAGGGCGTCCAGGTCGCCGTCGCCGTGGCTGTACTGGTCGATCCATGCCCGCACATTGGCCACGCCCGCTGAGACTGCGGCAAACACGGTGTCGGCCGGGTCCAGCACGGGTTCCTGCGCCACGTAGGCAATGCGCAGGCCCTGCTGGAGCTGGAGCGTTCCGTCGTCGGCTTTTTCAAGCCCGCCCAGAATCTTGAGCAGGGAGGATTTGCCCGCGCCGTTGCGCCCGATCAGGCCCACGCGTTCAGCGGACTCGATGGCGATGTCGGTGTGGTCGAGCAGCGCAACGTGGCCAAAGGCGAGTTGCGCGTTGAGTAGGGTAATGAGTGCCATGGGAGTGCGGGATTATCCGGTGCGTTTGCGCGGGGGCGCCCCTATCGCCCGCCGGGGCGGGTCGATATAGTCAGCCGCATGGGGCCGGGGGCGGCTTTGAGGAGCTTCATTTGGAACTGCAAATCAACGGCAAGCCGGTGCAGGCCGACGCCGACCCGGCCATGCCGCTGCTGTGGGTGCTGCGTGACGTGCTCAACATGACGGGCACCAAATTCGGCTGCGGCGTTGCGGCCTGCGGCGCCTGCACCGTGCGGGTGGACGGCCAGGCGGTGCGCTCGTGCGTCACGCCTGTGTCCACCGTGGCGGGCAAGCGCATCCAGACCATCGAGGCGCTGGGCGCGCCCGGCAAGCCGCACCCGCTGCAGCAGGCCTGGATCGCCGAACAGGTGCCCCAGTGCGGATACTGCCAAAGCGGCATGCTGATGGCTGCGGCCGCGCTGCTGGAGAAAAAGCCCAAGCCCAGCGACGCGGACATCGACGCCGCCATGACCAACATCTGCCGCTGCGGCACCTACCAGCGCGTGCGGGCCGCGATCAAGCGCGCAGCGGGGGTTAAAACGTGAAGCGGCGCGCGCTGCTGTTGACGGCTGCGGGTGCCACCGGAGCCCTGGTCGTGGGGTGGAGCGTGCTGCCCCAGCGCTCGCGCCTGGGGTCAGCGCGGACCATGCTCAAGACGGAGGGGGACATCGCCCTCAATGGCTGGATCAAGATTGCAGCCGACGGCTGCATCATCATCGCCATGCCGCGCAGTGAAATGGGCCAGGGCGTGCACACGGCGTTGCCCATGCTGGCCGCCGAAGAGCTGGACGTGCCGCTGTCCAGGGTGCGCATCGAACAGGCCGGCGCCGACGCCATCTACGGCAACGTGGCGATGCAGCTGTCTGCATTGCCGTTCCATCCACTGGAGTCCGAAGGCATTGAAAAGCCATTGAAGATCAAGTCCGGCGAATGGATGGTCGGCAAGATCGCGCGCGAGCTGGGCATCAATGCCACGGGCGGGTCGTCTACCGTGGCCGACGCCTGGGACGTGCTGCGCCTGGCTGCTGGCACGGCGCGCGCCTCCTTGCTGGGCGCGGCGTCACTGCAGTGGAAGCTGCCCGTGGCGGAGATGACGGTCGCCAACGGCGTGATTTCGCACCCCTCGGGCAAATCGGCGCCCTATGGCGAATTTGCCCAGTACGCTGCGGCAACGCCGCCGGGCACGGTGCGGCTCAAGGACCGCAAGGACTGGAAGCTCATCGGACAGCCCGCCCCCCGGCTGGACCTGCCGGCCAAGGTCGACGGGACGGCCCGGTTCGGGCTGGACGTCCGGCTGCCGGGCCTGCTGTATGCCGCCGTGCGCATGTGCCCCATGCTGGGCGGCTCGCCGGGGGCGATCCAGTCCAATGCGGCGCTGGCGCTGCCAGGGGTGCTGCGCCTGGTGCGCCTGCCGGCTTACGCCGGCTCCACCGCAGGGTTCGCCGTGGTGGGCAAAACCACCTGGCACGCGCGCCAGGGCGCCCAGGCCGTGGACGTGCAATGGCAGCAGCGGCCGCGCGGGGCGCTGGACACGCAACGCATCCGGGCCGATCTGGAAAACGCGGTTCGTACCGGCGCCGGTACCACCTTCTTTGAACAGGGCGCGATCGCCGCCGCAGAGGGTCAGGCCGTGCGCACGGTGCAGGCGTTGTACAGCGCACCCTATCTGGCCCACGCAACGATGGAGCCGATGAACTGCACGGCGCAGGTGCGCGACGGCAAGGTCGAGGTCTGGGTGCCCACCCAGGTGCCGCAGATGGCGCGCGCCATCGCCGCGCAGGTCGCCGGTGTGGCGGTGCAGGACGTGACCGTGCACGTCACATTGCTGGGCGGCGGTTTTGGCCGCCGGCTGGAGGTGGATTGCGTGGCGCAGGCCGTGCGCGTGGCAATGGACTGCGCCGGCGCGCCGGTGCAGCTGTCCTGGTCGCGCGAAGAGGACACCATGCATGACTTCTACCGGCCCATGCACGTGGCCCTGCTGCGAGCCTCCATCGACGGCGCGGGCCGTGTCAACAGCCTGCGCATCAAGTCTGCGGGCGACGCCATCACGCCACGATGGCTGGGCCGCAACCTGCCGGGCATGGCGGGTCCGGTAGACATGGCCGACAAAACCACCGCAGAAGGCCTGTTCGACCGCCCCTATGGCATTCCCCATCAGCAGATGGAGCATGTGGCCACCCGTATGGGCGTGCCTGTGGGCTTTTGGCGCTCGGTGGGCCATTCACACAATGCCTTCTTTACCGAGAGCTTTGTGGATGAACTCGCGGCGGACCTGAAACTGGACCCCCTTGAACTGCGCCGCAAGCTGTTGGCGGGTGTGCCCCGGTACCTGGCCGTGCTCAACCTCGCCGCAGAAAAGGCCGGATGGGGCAAACCCCTGCCGGCAGGGCAGGCGCGCGGCGTGGCGCTGCATGAATCCTTTGGCTCGATCGTGGCGCAGGTGGCCGAAGTGTCCGTGCAGAACGGCCGCCCCCGGGTGCATCGTGTGGTGTGCGCCATGGACTGCGGCACCGTCGTGAATCCGGGCATCGTGGCCCAGCAGATGGAAAGCGCCGTGGTGTTCGCCCTCACAGCAGCATTGCACGGCCGCATTGACATCCAGGGCGGCGTTGTCCAGCAGTCCAATTTCCCTTCGTACCCGATCGCCAGCCTGCCGGAGGTGCCCCACGTCCAGACCTGGTTGGTGGCCAGCCAGCGGGCACCGGGTGGAGTGGGCGAGCCCGGTGTGCCGCCGCTGGCGCCCGCTGTGGCGAACGCCTTGTATGCGCTGACCGGCAAACGCTTGCGCGCACTTCCACTGACTGTCTGAACGGGCGGAATTGAAGACCTCAAAACCCGTGCTATAGTCGCAGGCTCTGCTGAAAACGGTGATCAAAAGCCGGGTTGCCCAGGCGAACCATTCAGCAAAGAAAAAAACTTGGATTCGTTTGACGGAATCAAAAAATCCGGTATAGAATTCAAGGCTCTGCTGAAAACGAAGTGAAAGCAACGAAGCAAGCAGAAAAGGGAATCGAAGGTTGATCGAATCGCAAGAAACGATGTATAATTCGAGGCTCTGCTAAAACAGCAAATACGAAAGTAAATGCCAATTAGTAGAAACCCTGAAGTTTGACAGGTCTTTCAAAAACATGTCATAATTCAAGGCTTCGCTGATCGCAGCAAGCAAGCGTAAAACAAGCAAGTTTTACGGGGTTCGTTAAAAATATACAGCCGATAAGCGTGGGCGTTTGAAGGCAACTGCCAAGTTCTTTTGGAACTAGTGCATAGCACTACAAACGCTCATGAAGAGAAGAAGTGAAGTTCACTTTGATTCTTTAATTTATGAGTAGCTCGAAAGAGCAAAAAATCAAGATC
>JBEIPU010000131.1:0-12069 GCA_040376925.1 Caenimonas sp.
CACATCGCCACCAACAGCTGCATGCAGGTGTTTGGCGGCCATGGCTTCATCAAGGAATGGGGCATGGAGCAGTTTGTGCGCGACAACCGCATCAACATGATCTATGAAGGCACCAACACCATCCAGAGCCTGGACCTGCTGGGCCGCAAGGTGCTGGGCAACAACGGCGCCACGCTGGCCAAGTTCGGCAAGCTGGTGGGCAAGCTGGTGGCCGAAGAAGGCGTGAACGAGAAGATGGCCGAGTTCATCAACCCGCTGGCCTACCTGGGCGACCAGATGACCAAGTTCACCACCGAGATCGGCTTCAAGGGCTTCCAGAACGCCGACGAAGTGGGCGCTGCCGCCGTGGACTACCTGCGCGTGGCCGGCCACCTGGTGTTTGGCTATTTCTGGGCGCGCATGGCCCAGGTGGCATTGCGCCAGATCGCCGCCGGCAACACCGACCCGTTCTACCAGGCCAAGCTGCAGACGGCGCGCTTCTATTTCGCCCGCCTGTTCCCCGAGACCGCAACGCTCATGCGCACCGCGCGTGCGGGCAGCAAGGTGCTGATGGATACCGACGCTGCTTTGGCTTGAAGGAGCTCACCATGTACACACGTTACTTCGCCGGCCTGGTCTTCCTGTCGTCCCTCGGCGCCGCCTGGGCGCAAACCACGCCCGTCGGCCTGTGGCGCAACATTGACGACAAGACGGGCGAGGCCAAGGCCGAGATCCGCATCACCGAAGCCGGTGGCGTGCTGAACGGCCGCATTGAAAAGCGCCTGGCCAAGGACGCCAAGCCCGATGCCGTGTGCGACGAATGCAAGGACGACCGCAAGGGCAAGCCGGTGGACGGCCTGGAGATCATCCGCGGTGCCAAAAAGGCCGAAGGCAAGGACGTGTGGGAAGGCGGCAAGATCCTCGACCCCGAAAACGGCCGTGACTACACGCTGCGCATGACGCCCATTGAAGGCGGCAAAAAGCTGGAGGTGCGCGGCTCGTTCGGCCCCTTCGGCCGTACGCAAACATGGGTAAGAGCCCAGTAAAACATCAGGAAAGATCCATGTCCCGATTCCAAGTAAAAAAAGTCGCCGTGCTCGGCGCAGGCGTGATGGGCGCGCAGATTGCTGCGCACCTGGTCAACGTCAAGGTCCCGGTGGTGCTGTTTGACCTGCCCGCCAAAGAGGGGCCGAAGAACGGCATCGTCACCAAGGCCATCGAAGGGCTGAAAAAGCTCAAGCCGTCGCCGCTGGGTGTGGTGGACGATGCATCGCTGATCCAGCAGGCCAACTACGAAGAACACATGGCGCAGTTGAAAGACTGCGACCTGATCATCGAGGCCATCGCCGAGCGCATGGACTGGAAGCTGGACCTGTACAAAAAGATCGCGCCCTTCATCGCGCCGCACGCCATCGTGGCGTCCAACACGTCGGGCCTGAGCATCACCAAGCTGAGCGAAGCACTGCCAGAGGAAATCAAGCCGCGTTTTTGCGGCATCCACTTCTTCAACCCGCCGCGCTACATGTACCTGGTGGAGCTGATCAACACGCCCACGACCAACCCGCAGATCCTGGACGATCTGGAAACCTTTGTGACCAGCGGCCTGGGCAAGGGCGTGGTGCGCGCCAAGGACACGCCCAACTTCATCGCCAACCGCGTGGGCATTGCCGGCATGCTGGCCACGATGAAAGAGGTGGAGAACTTCGGCCTGACCTATGACGTGGTGGACGACCTGACGGGCAAGAAGCTGGGCCGCGCGTCCAGCGGTACCTTCCGCACCGCCGACGTGGTGGGCCTGGACACCATGGCCCATGTGGTCAAGACGCTGCAGGACAACCTGAACGAACAGACCGACCCGTTCTATGCCAGCTTCGGCACGCCCGCGGTGCTGAAGACGCTGCTGGACATGGGCAACCTGGGCCAGAAGACCAAGGCCGGTTTCTACAAGAAGGTCGGCCGCGACGTGCTGCGCTTTGACCTGGAGAAAAAGGACTATGTGCCCGGCGGCGAAAAGGCCGACGAGGTCTATGGCCGCATGCTCAGGAAAAAGCCCGCCGAGCGCCTGAAGCTGCTGCGCAATGCCGAAGGCGCGCAGGGCCAGTTCCTGTGGGCCATTTTGCGCAACAGCTTCCACTACGCCGCGGTCCATCTGGCCAGCATTGCCGAGACGGCGCGCGACGTGGACTTTGCCATGCGCTGGGGCTTTGGCATGAAGCAGGGCCCGTTCGAGCTGTGGCAGGAGGCCGGCTGGCTGGAAGTTGCCAGGATGATCCAGGAGGACATCGATGCCGGCAAGGCGCTGAGCAAAGCACCGCTGCCCGACTGGGTGTTCAAGGGCCCGGTGGCCGATGCGGGAGGCGTGCACACGCCGCAAGGTTCGTGGAACCCCACATCAGGCAAGTTTGAGCCGCGCCGCGTGCTGCCGGTGTACGACCGCCAGCTGTTCCCCGAGACCGTGCTGGGCAGTGGTGCGCAGGGCTTCGAGACCGCAGGCAAGACGCTGCACGAAGATGCAGGCATCCGCTTGTGGACGCTGGACGATCAAGTGCTGATCGCCAGCATCAAAACCAAAATGCACGCCATCAGCCCCGAAGTGGCCGAGGGCCTGCAGCTGGCGGTGGACATGGCCGAGAAGGACTACCAGGGCGTGGTGATCTGGTCGGGCGACGACCCGTTCAGTGCCGGCGCCGACCTCCAGGCCATGCTGCCGGCCTTCATGGCCGTGGGCGTGAGCGCCATTGACGAGGCCGAAGCCCACCTGCAGCAGACCATGCTGCGCCTGCGCTATGCCAACGTACCCGTCATCTCCGCCATCCGCGGCATGGCTCTGGGCGGCGGCTGCGAGATTGCGGTGCACAGCGCGCGCCGCGTCGTGGCCATGGAAAGCTACATCGGCCTGGTGGAAGTGGGTGTGGGCCTGGTGCCCGGCGCCGGCGGCCTGGCCTACATCGCGCGCCGCGCCGCAGAGAATTCAGCCACGTCGACGGACAAGGACCTGCTCAAGTTCGTGACCGAGGGCTTCACGGCCGCGGCCATGGCCAAGGTCGGCACCAGCGCGCTGGAATCGCGCAAGCTGGGCTACCTGCTGGACAGCGACCTGATCGTGCCGAACAAGGACGAGCTGTTGTACGTCGCGTTGAACGAAGCCAAAGCCATGTTCAACGGCGGCTACCGCGCCCCGCACAAGCGAACCTTCCCGGTAGCCGGGCGCAATGGCAAGGCCACGATCCAGGGACAGCTGGTCAACATGCGCGACGGCGGCTTCATCAGCCAGCACGACTTCCACATCGCCAGCCTGATCGCCGGCGTGGTCACGGGCGGCGACGTGGACGCCAACACGATGGTGACCGAGGAATACCTGATGACCCTGGAACGCAAGGCCTTCTGCTCCCTGCTGACTCACCCCAAAACGCAGGAACGCATCATGGGCATGCTGTCCACCGGCAAGCCAGTAAGGAACTGACATGAGCAAACAGATTCAAGACGCCTACATCGTTGCCGCCACGCGCACGCCCATCGGGCGCTCGCACAAGGGCTACTTCCGCAACACGCGGCCGGACGACCTGCTGGCGACCGCGCTGCGCGCCGCACTGGCCCAGGTGCCGGGGCTGGACCCCGCCAGCATTGAGGATGTGATCTGCGGCTGCGCCATCCCCGAGGGTGCGCAGGGGTTGAACGTGGCGCGTATCGGCGCCGTGCTGGCGGGCCTGCCCAAGAGCGTGGGCGGCATCACCGTCAACCGGTTTTGCGCATCGGGCCTGTCGGCCGTGCAGATGGCGGCCGACCGCATCCGCGTGGGCGAGGCCGACGTGATGATCGCCGCCGGAACCGAAAGCATGAGCATGGTCCCCATGATGGGCAATTCGCCCAGCCTGTCGCCCACGGTGTTCAGCAACCCCGACGACATTGAAAGCTACGGCATTGCCTACGGCATGGGCCTGACGGCCGAGAAGGTCGCCCAGCAGTGGAAGGTCAGCCGCGAGGCGCAGGACGAATTTGCGTACCAGTCGCACATGAAGGCCATTGCCGCCATGAAGGCCGGTGAGTTCGCCAACGAGATCACGCCGGTGGACGTGGCCGAGCGTTCGGTGGACCTGGAATCCGCCGAAGTGAGCATTGCCACGCGTACCGTGAACATTGACGAAGGCGCGCGGCCCGACACCACGCCCGAAGGCCTGGCCAAGCTGCGCACCGTGTTCGCCGCACGCGGCAGCGTCACGGCGGGCAACAGCTCGCAGACGTCGGACGGCGCGGGCGCGCTGATCGTGGTCAGCGAGGCGGCGCTCAAGCGCTACAACCTCAAGCCGCTGGCGCGCTTTGTGGGCTACGCCAGCCGTGGCGTGCCGCCGCACATCATGGGCATCGGTCCGATCGAGGCCATCCCCGCCGCGCTGAAGAACGCCGGCCTGAAGCAAAGCGACATCGACTGGATCGAGTTGAACGAGGCGTTTGCTGCGCAGTCGCTGGCCGTCATCAACACGTTGGGGCTGGACCCGTCGCGCGTCAACCCCATGGGCGGTGCCATTGCCTTGGGCCACCCGCTGGGAGCCACCGGCGCTATCCGGTCCGCGACAGTCGTGCACGCGCTGCAACGCAAGAATCTGAAGTACGGGATGGTGACGATGTGTGTTGGTATGGGCCAAGGGGCTGCAGGGATATTTGAACGCGTCTGACCCCGCATCCGGGAACCTCAAGCCGGCGCAGACCGGCATTGACAACGAAGGAGATGCAATTGAAGACTTTGACGATTGCCGCCACCGGCGGCGCACAGATCGCGCTGCGGGTGTACGAGGCTGACAGCGCTGACTGTGGCAGCGTGGTCATCGGTGGCGCCATGGGCGTGCGCCAGGACTTTTATGCGCCGTTTGCGCGGTGGCTGGCGGCGCAGGGCTGGCGCGTCACCACGTTTGACTACCGCGGCTCGGGAGACTCATTGCCCGACACGCCGCACGGCACCCTGCGCGGCTACAAGGCCGACCTGTTTGACTGGACGCGCGACTACGAGGCCGCCATCGACCATGCCCACAGCGCGCTGCCGGGCAAGCCGCTGTACCTGCTGGGCCACAGCCTGGGCGCGCAGCTGCCGGGGCTCATCACCAACCAGCACAAGGTCAGCGGCCTGCTGAGCGTGGCCGCGGGCAGCGGCTACTGGCGCGAGAACGCGCCCCAGCTCAAGCGCATCGTTCCGTACTTCTGGTTCTTCCTGGTGCCGTTGGCCACGCGGCTGTGCGGTTACTTCCCCGGCAAGAAGCTCAAGAAGGTGGGCGACCTGCCCGCCGGTGTGATGCTGCAGTGGCGCAAGTGGTGCCTGAACCCGCGCTACAGCGTGGGCGCCGAGGGCGAAGCCGTGCGCCAGGGCTATGCCAACGCGCGCTTTCCCGTACTGGCGCTGTCGGTGACGGACGACGAGCTGATGACGCTGCGCGGCACGCACAGCCTGATGAGCCTGTATGAAAACGCGCCGGTCGAAGTGCAGCGCATTGCGCCGGCCGATCTGGCGGTGCGCCGCATCGGCCATTTCGGTCCGTTTCGCAGTGAGCACCAGCGCCTGCTGTGGCCGCGCATCCAGCAGGCGCTGGCGGGCGGCTTGCTGCATGGGGCTGCTGCATGAGCGCCGCCCGGCCGACCGAAGGCGCTCGCACCGCAGTGCGCAGCACGAAGGTTATTCAATGACCAGTGCATTCGACGAAGCGATAGCGCTGCAAACGCAGCCTGACGGAAGCTTCACCGGCCACACCAGCCCGGCCTATGCCAACATGGTCGGGCCGTTTGGCGGCGTCACGGCCGCGCAGGCGCTCAATGCCGTGCTGCAGCACCCGCAACGCCTGGGCGAGCCGGTGTCGCTCACGGTCAACTTCTGCGCGGCGCTGGCTGATGGCCCGTTCGCTGTGACGGCGCGCCCGGCGCGCACCAACCGCTCTACCCAGCATTGGGTGATCGAGATGACGCAAGGCGGCGCCACGGTGCTGACCGCCACCGCCTTCACCGCCACGCGGCGCGACACCTGGAGCGCAGGCGAGCATGTGCGGCCCGCCGTGCCCGCGCCGGCCGATGTGCCCGCGCCCACCGCCCGCGGCCGGGTGGAATGGATCAACCGCTACGAAATGCGCTTCGTGGACGGCGGCTTTCCCGCCGCGTGGGACGGCACCGACCACGGCATCAGCCGCACACAGCTGTGGCTGCGCGACAACCCGCCGCGTGCGCTGGACTTTGCGTCGCTGGCGGCGCTGGCCGACGTGTTCTTCCCGCGCATCTGGCGCCGCCGTGCCACGCTGGTGCCGATTGGCACCGTGTCGATGACGGTGTACTTCCATGCGGATGCGGCGCTGCTGGCCGCCACCGGTACCGGCCACCTGCTGGGCCAGGCCCAGGCGCAGGCGTTTCGCAACGGCTACTTCGACCAGACGGCGCAGTTGTGGAACGAGGCCGGCGAGTTGTTGGCCACCACGCATCAGGTTGTTTACTACAAGGAATGACCATGAAGAAGGTCGCCCTGGTCATCGGCGCCGGTGACGCCACCGGCGGCGCCATCGCCCGCCGCTTCGCACGTGAAGGCTATGTGGCCTGCGTCACCCGCCGCAGCCTGGACAAGCTGCAGTCGCTGGTGGAGCAGATCCGCGCAGAGGGCGGCGAGTCGCACGGCTTTGCATCCGACGCGCGCAAGGAGGAAGAGGTCGTCGCCCTTATCGAGCAGATCGAATCCACCATCGGCCCGATCGAGGTCATGGTGTTCAACATCGGTGCCAATGTGCCCAGTTCCATCCTGGAGCAATCCGCGCAGAAGTATTTCAAGATCTGGGAGATGGCCTGCTTCAGCGGCTTTCTGAACGGGCGCGAAGTGGCCAGGCGCATGGTCACGCGCGCGGGTGCAGACCGCAAGCAGACCGTCATCTTCACCGGCGCCACCGCCTCGCTGCGCGGTGCCTCGGGCTTTGCCGCATTTGCGGGTGCCAAGCATGCGCTGCGCGCGCTGGCCCAGAGCATGGCGCGCGAGCTGGGCCCGCGCGGCATCCATGTGGCGCATGTGGTGGTGGACGGCGCGATCGACACTGCGTTCATCCGCGACAATTTCCCGGAACGCTATGCATTGAAGGCGCAGGACGGCATCGTGAATCCGGAACACATCGCCGACGCCTACTGGATGCTGCACCAGCAGCCGCGCGATGCATGGACGCATGAGCTGGACCTTCGTCCCTACATGGAGAAGTTTTGATGGCCAAGACCTTCGAGTTCTGGTTTGACTGCGGCAGCCCGGCTTCTTACCTGGCTTGGACCCAGATCGCCGCCATCGAGCAGGAGACCGGCGCCACGGCGCAGTACCGCCCCATGCTGCTGGGCGGCGTGTTCCAGGCCACGGGCAACCAGTCGCCCGCGACGATTCCGGCCAAGGGCAAGTACACGTTCGACGACTTCGACCGCTTCGCGCGCCGTTATGGCGTGCCGCTGAAGCGCAACCCGCACTTTCCCATCAACACGCTGACGCTCATGCGCGGGGCCGTGGGCCTGCAATTGCGCGAACCGGCGCGCTTTGCAGCGTACTGCGACGCCGTGTTCCGCGCGATCTGGGTGGATGCACAAAACCTCAACGACCCGGCCACCGTCGGCGGCGTGCTGCACCAGGCGGGCTTTGACCCGCAGGCATTGCTGGCGATGACCCAGGACGCAGAGGTCAAGGAAAAACTCAAGACCGTCACGCAGGAGGCCATTGACCGGGGTATCTTTGGCGCGCCCACTTTCTTCGTAGGCACCCAGATGTTCTGGGGCCAGGACCGAATCGACTTTGTCAAGGAAGCACTGAAATGAGCGACATCCTCTCCCACTCCGAAGCCGGTGTCACCACCATCACGCTCAACCGCGTGGACAAGAAAAACTCCATTACCGCCGCCATGTATGGCGCCATGGCCGATGCCCTGCAGGCCGCCGCGGCCGACGCCGCCGTGCGCGTCGTGGTGTTCCAGGGGCATGAGACCATCTTCAGCGCCGGCAACGACATTGGCGACTTTTTGAACAAGCCGCCCGCGGGCAAGGATTCGCCGGTGTTCCGCTTCCTGCACGGCATTGCCGCCTTCCCCAAGCCGCTGATCGCGGCTGTGTGCGGCCCGGCCGTGGGCGTGGGCACCACGATGCTGTTCCATTGCGACCTGGTGTACGCGGGCGACAACGCCGCGTTCAGCATGCCGTTCGTGAACCTGGGCCTGTGCCCCGAGGCGGCGTCCAGCCTGCTGGTGCCGCAGATGCTGGGCTACCACCGCGCGGCCGAGGCGCTGCTGATGGGCGAGCCCTTCATGGCCGAGGCCGCGCTGGAAGTGGGCCTGGTCAACCGTGTGGTCCCGCCCACCGAAGCCAATGCCTACGCCCAGGCCCAGGCCCGCAAGCTGGCGGCCAAGCCCATCAGCTCGCTGGTGGAGACCAAGCGCCTCATGAAAAAAGGCCAGGCCACGCTGGTGGCGCAGCAGATGGCCGAGGAGGGCGCGAGCTTCGGCCGCATGCTGGGCGAGCCGGCCGCCAAAGAAGCCTTCACCGCATTCATGGAGCGACGCAAGCCAGACTTCAGCAAGGTCTGACGACGGCCGTCCCCGTCCTCCCGTCCCCGTCATCCCGGGTCAGGCCCGGGATGACAGGGCTTGCTGGTGGCTCGACGGGATTGCGAAATGTGGATTTTGAGTAGTTTCCTGTGCCTTTGACTCATGGGCGCGACGCTGCGGCGTCCCTACCATTGGCCTCACTCGAACACGCATGTTCGGGACTGAAAAACATACAGGAGACAACGAACATGAAGCTGAAATACTGGGCATCCGCCATCGCCGTCCTGAGCGCCAGTCTCGGCGCGGCACAGGCGCAGACCACCGGCACCCTGTCCAATGACGTCCTGCGCATCGGCGTGCTGACGGACATCTCGGGCGTGTACGCCGACATCTCGGGCAAGGGCGCGGTCGAGGCCGTGAAGATGGCGGTGGAAGACTTTGGCGGCAAGATGTTTGGCAAGAACATCGAAGTGGTTTCCGCAGACCACCAGAACAAGGCCGACGTGGGCGCCGCCAAGGCGCGCGAATGGTACGACGGCGGCGTGGACATGATCAACGATCTGGCCAATTCGGGCGTGGCGCTGGCCGTGGCCGGCGTGGCCAAGGAGAAAAAGCGCCACGCCATCGTCAACAACGCGTCCAACGTGGGCGTGACCAATGCCCAGTGCTCGCCGTACACGGTGCACTACACGTACGACGCCTATTCGCTGGCCCACGGCACGGGCAAGACAATTGCCGAGAGCGGCGGCGACACCTGGTTCTTCCTGACGGTGGACTTTGCCTTTGGCATCGGCCTGGAGCAGCAGGTGGGCGACGTGGTGCGCGCCAACAAGGGGCGCGTGGTCGGCGCTGCCCGCCACCCGCTGGGCACGACCGACTTCTCGTCCTACGTGCTGCAGGCGCAGGCGTCCAGGGCCAAGATCATCGGCCTGGCATCCACCGGCAACGACACCATCAACGCCATCAAGGCCGCCAATGAATTCGGCGTGACCAAAAACCAGAAGCTGGCCGCGCTGCTGCTGTGGATCCAGGACGTGCATTCGCTGGGCCTGCCCACCGCGCAGGGCCTGCAGCTGACCAACGCCTGGTACTGGGACATGAACGACGAGTCGCGCGCCTTTGCCCGGCGCTACATGCAGCGCGTGGGCCAGATGCCCAACATGGCGCACGCGGGCGACTATTCGTCCACCATGCACTACCTGAAGGCGGTGCAGGCCGCGCGCAGCGATGACCCGGACGCCGTGTCGGCCAAGATGCGCGAGCTGCCCATCAACGACATGTTTGCCAAGAACGGCAAGATCCGCGTGGACGGCCGCATGATGCACGACATGTACCTGTGGGAAGTCAAGAGCCCGTCAGAGTCCAAGTACGCCTGGGACTACCTCAAGCCCATCAAGACCATCCCCGCCGAGCAGGCCTTCATGCCGCTGTCGCAAAGCACCTGCTACCTGGTCAAGCGCTGATACGCTGTTTTCCCGGAAGGCCGGGGCTGTGCCCCCGGCCTGTGATGTACCAGGATTCCAATGACTGCCATTCTTGAAACGCAGGGGCTGTCGCGCACTTTCAACGGGTTTCACGCTGTCTCTGGCGTGAGCCTGTCGGTGCAGCAAGGCCACATTCATGCGCTGATCGGCCCCAACGGCGCGGGCAAGACCACCTGTTTCAACCTGCTCACGCGTTTTATTGATGCAACCGCGGGCACCATCCGCTATGACGGACACGACATCACCCGCACGCCGGCCGACGCCGTGGCGCGCATGGGGCTGGTGCGGTCGTTCCAGATATCGGCCGTATTCGGCCAGATCAGTGTGTTTGAGAACGTGCGCCTGGCCGTGCAGCGCAGCCGCGGCCATTCCATGGACTGGTGGCGCAGCGACCGTGCGCTGCGGGTGCACGACGCGCGCACCCATGAACTGCTGGACGAAGCCGGCCTGTCCGAATGGGCCGGCCACAGGGCGGGCGAACTGCCGTACGGTCGCAAGCGCGCGCTGGAGCTGGCCACCACGCTGGCGCTTGAGCCGCGTGTGATTTTGCTGGACGAGCCCATGGCCGGCATGGGCGCCGAAGACATTGCCGGCGCGGCGCAGATGATCCGCCGCGCGGCCCAAGGGCGCACCGTGCTGATGGTGGAGCACAACCTGTCGGTCGTGGCCGACCTGTGCGACCGCATTACTGTGCTGGCGCGTGGCGAGGTGCTGGCCGAGGGCGATTACGCCACCGTGTCGCGCGACCCGCGTGTGGTGGAGGCGTATCTGGGCCACGGCCACGCGGGTCAGCGCAAGCACAACACCGCAGGGGCTGCGCAATGACCGCGCCGCTGCTTGAAGTCAAAGACCTGTGCGCCTGGTACGGCCCCAGCCCGGCGCTGCACGGCGCCAGCCTGGAATTGCACGCGGGTGAACTCGTCACGCTGCTGGGGCGCAACGGCGCGGGCAAGTCCACGCTGCTCAAGACAGTCATGGGCATGGTGAACCCCTGCGCGGGCTCCATCCGCTTCAACGGGCAAGAGCTGCTGGGCCGCGCACCCCACCACATCGGACGCATGGGGCTGGCTTTCTGCCCCGACGACCGGGGCATCTACGCGTCGCTGAGCGTGCGCGAAAACCTGCGCCTGCCGCCCGTGGTGGCCGAAGGCGGCATGACAGAGGAAGAGCTGTACGCGTTGTTCCCCAACCTGGCCGAGCGCGCGCGTTCGGCAGGCACCCACCTGTCGGGTGGCGAGCAGCAGATGCTGGCCATCGCACGCATCCTGCGCACCGGCGCGCGCGTGCTGCTGCTGGACGAACCCACCGAAGGCCTGGCACCGGTGATCGTGGACCGCATCGGCGAGCTGATCCGAAAGCTCAAGGCCCGGGGCTACACCATCCTGCTGGTCGAACAGAACGTGCACTTTGCCGCCGAGCTGGCGGACCGCCACTACCTGATGGAATCGGGCCGTGTGACGGATACCTTTGACGCGGCCACGCTGCTGCGTGACTTTGATGCCGTCACGGCGCGCATCGGGGTCTGATCAATGGCCATCTCCATGACCATCCACAGCGGCCTGTTCCCCCCGCGCGCCATGCGGCTTGGCGCGGTAGTCCGACGGGCGAAAACCCGTGAACCGCTTGAACGTGTTGGAAAACGCGAACGGGTTGGCATACCCCACGCTGCCTGCAATCGCCTCGATCTTGGCGGGCGTGGTGGCCAGCAGGTGGGCCGCATGCGCCATGCGCAGCGCAGCCAGCTGCTTGCCGGGGCTTCGGCCCAGGCTCTTCTGGCACAGGCGGCGCAAATGCTCTTCGCTGGTGTTGGCCAGTGCGGCCAGGTCGCCCAGCGTCCAGTCGCGCGCCAGGTCGGCCTTGACGGCGTTCCACACCTGCACCAGGCGTGGCTCGCGTTCCAGCGGCTCCAGGATGCGGGCCACATAGCGCTCGATCACATCTACCCACACCACGCAGGTGCCGGGGTCGGCTGCGCCCTGCATTTCGCCGGCCAGGCCCAGGATGGCGTGCTCCAGCACCTGGCCGTCAAACGGGCTCATGGTGGGGGCCATGGCGCCGTCCACCGAATGCACCGACTGCGG
>JBEIPU010000226.1:0-2742 GCA_040376925.1 Caenimonas sp.
ACCTGCGTGGGCAGCGAATGGTGCCGCATGGGCACCCAGGACAGCACCCAGATGGGCAAGGACCTGGAGCGCGCCATGTGGCGCATGTATGCGCCGCACAAGGTGAAGTTTGCCGTGTCGGGCTGCCCGCGCAACTGCGCTGAATCAGGCATCAAGGACGTGGGCATCATCGGCGTGGACAGCGGCTGGGAGATGTACATCGCCGGCAACGGCGGCATCAAGACCGAGGTGGCGCACTTCCTGGTCAAGCTCAAGACCGCGGCCGAGGTGCTGGAGTACACCGGCGCGTTCTGCGAGCTGTACCGCCAGGAAGGCTGGTACCTGGAGCGCACCGTGCACTACGTGAACCGCGTGGGCCTGGACTACGTGAAAAAACGCATCCTGGAAGACCACGAGGGCCGCAAGGCGCTGTGGGAACAACTGCAGTTTGCGCTGGACGGCGAGCCTGACCCGTGGTTTGAAACCACCAAGGCCGCCGTGGACACGCGGCAATTCAACAAGCTTGAGGCGGCAAAGGTATGAACATGGCTGATTGGACCCTTGTCTGTCGCGTTGAAGATATTCCGGTGCTGGGCTCGCGCTGTGTGTCGCGCCCCAACGGCATGGACGTGGCCGTATTCCGCAACAGCGAAGACCAGGTCTTTGCACTGCTGGACCGTTGCCCGCACAAGGGCGGCCCACTGTCCCAGGGCATCGTCTTTGGCACCAGCGTGGCCTGCCCGCTGCACAACTGGACCATCGGGCTGGACGACGGCTGCGCCAGAGCGCCCGACGAAGGCTGTACCCCGCGGTTCAGCGTCAAGGTCGAAGACGGCCGCGTTTACCTGAACGCGCTGGAGCTGACCAGCCTGGCGCTGGACGCGGTGCGCCCCATTGCAGGCCCGGTGCGGCGCGCCGCCACGGCATGAAAGAGACGCGCTCCACCTGCCCTTACTGTGGTGTGGGCTGCGGCGTGATCATCGAATCGCAGGGCGAGCAGATCACCGGCGTGCGCGGCGACCCGGCCCACCCGGCCAACTTCGGGCGGCTGTGCAGCAAGGGCAGCAGCCTGCACCTGACAGCCACCGCCCCGGTGACGCGACAGACGCGGCTGCTGCACCCGCTGCGCCGCGAAACCCGCGGCGAAGCCCCCCACCGCATCAGCTGGGACAGCGCGCTGGACCTGGCCGCCACGCAGTTCGGCCAGGTCATCACCGCCCACGGCCCCGACGCGGTGGGTTTTTACATCAGCGGGCAACTGCTGACCGAGGACTACTACGTTTTCAACAAGCTGGCCAAGGGCCTGGTAGGCACCAACAATGTGGACACCAATTCGCGCCTGTGCATGAGCAGCGCGGTGGCCGGCTACAAGCAGACGCTGGGTGCCGACGCCCCGCCGGCCTGCTATGACGACGTGAACCATGCACAGTGCCTGTTCATTGCGGGCAGCAACACGGCTTGGGCCCACCCGGTGCTGTTTCGCCGCATTGAGGATGCCAAAGCCGCCAACCCGGCGATGAAGATCGTGGTGGCCGACCCCCGGCGCACCGACACCGTGGGCATGGCCGACCTGCACCTGCCGCTGCAGCCCGGCACCGACGTGATGCTGTTCAACGGCCTGCTGCACATCATGCTGTGGGAGGGCTGGACGGACGCGCGCTACATCGCCGCCCACACCAGCGGCTTTGACGACCTGAAAACCACGGTGCGCGACTGCACGCCCGACGTGGTCGCGCAGACCTGCGGGCTCAGGAAAGAAGACCTGTTCACCGCTGCGCGTTACTTCGCCAACTCGCCCGCCACGCTCAGCCTGTACTGCCAGGGCCTGAACCAGTCCAGCAGCGGGACGGCCAAGAACGCGGCGCTGATCAACCTGCACCTGGCCACCGGCCAGATCGGCAAGCGCGGCGCCGGGCCGTTCTCATTGACCGGCCAGCCCAACGCCATGGGCGGGCGCGAGGTGGGCGGCCTGGCCAACCTGCTGTCGGCCCACCGCGACATGGCCAACCCCGCCCACCGCGCTGAAGTGGCGGCCCTGTGGGGCGTGCCGTCGGTGCCCGACAAGCCCGGCAAGACAGCGGTGGAAATGTTTGAAGCCGCGGCCGACGGCGAGATCCGCGCACTGTGGATAGCCTGCACCAACCCGGCGCAGTCCATGCCCGACCAGGCCACGGTGCGCCGCGCGCTGGAGCGGGCCGAATTTGTGGTGGTGCAAGAGGCCTTTGCCACCACCGCCACCTGCGAATTTGCCGACCTGTTGCTGCCCGCCACCACCTGGGGCGAGAAGACCGGCACCGTGACCAACAGCGAGCGCTGCATCAGCCGCGTGCGACCGGCGGTGGCCGCGCCCGGCAGCACGCGCCACGACTGGGCGATCGCCACCGAATTCGCGCAGCGGCTCGAAGCCCAGCTGCGCCCCGGCCAGCCCACGCTGTTCCCCTACCCGCTGGACAACGCCGGTACCGAAGTCGTGTGGAACGAACATCGTGAGTCCACCCGCGGCCGCGACCTGGACATCACCGGCATGAGCTACGCCCTGCTGGACGCCGCGCCGCAGCAGTGGCCGCTGCGCGAAGGCGATGCGAAGGGGCGTGAACGCCTGTACGAAGACGGCGTATTCCCCACGCCCGACGGCCGCGCCCGCTTTGCCAACGTGGCCTGGCAGCCCGTGGCCGAGCCGCGCGATGCCCGCTACCCCTTCAGCCTGACCACGGGCCGCCTGCGTGACCAATGGCACGGCATGAGCCGCACCGGCACGCTGGG
>JBEIPU010000154.1:0-10118 GCA_040376925.1 Caenimonas sp.
GAAATACTCCGGTGGATCAGGTGATATTGAGGGCCTGGAAGGTGTCGGCCCTGGCACGGCGCTGCGCCGTGTACTTGAGCCTTTGCGCATGAACAATGGCTTTCATGTCGAAGAGCGCTCGTTCAAATAACTCGTTGATTATAACGAAGTCGAATTCCGAGGCCTGGGCCATCTCCAGCGCCGCGTTGCTCAGGCGCAGCTCGATCACGTCGGGCGCGTCCTCGCCGCGGCGCTCCAGCCGCGAGCGCAGCTCTTCCCAGCTGGGCGGCAGGATGAAGATCAGCACCGCATTGGCAAACACCTTCTTGATCTGGATGGCGCCCTGGAAGTCGATTTCCAGGATGACGTCGGCGCCCTGGGCAATGCGGTCCTCGATGGCCTTTTTGGAGGTGCCGTAGCGGTGGCCGTGCACATGGGCCCATTCGACAAAAGCATCGCCCAGCACCATGGCGTCAAATTCCTGCTGCGACACAAAGAAGTACTCGCGGCCGTGCTTTTCCTGGCCGCGCGGTGCGCGCGTGGTGTGTGAGACGGAGGGCAGCACCCGGCCGTCCAGTTCCATCAGCGCCTTGACCAGGCTTGATTTGCCGGCCCCGCTGGGGGCGGCCACGACAAACAGGTTTCCGGGGTAATCCATGGCGGGCTGGGGGCTACTCTATGTTCTGCACTTGTTCGCGCATCTGCTCGATCAGGACCTTCATGTCCACCGAAATGCGGGTCAGCTCCAGGGCGGCAGACTTGGAGCCCATGGTGTTGGCTTCCCGGTGAAGTTCCTGGATCAGAAAGTCCAGGCGCTTGCCGATTTCGCCGCCCTTGGTGGTCAGGCGTTCAATCTCGTCCAGGTGGGACGCCAGCCGCGTCAGCTCCTCGGCCACATCAATACGGATGGCAAAGGCCGTGGCCTCGCTCAGGGCGCGGTCCTGCGCGGCTTCGGGAAGGGTGGTGCCCTCCGTCGAGGCCATCGCTTCCTTCCAGCGCTCCAGAAACCGGGCGCGCTGCTGCTCCACCAGTTGCGGCACCAGCGGGCCGGCCTGCTGGGCCAGCGTGCGCAGCTGGGCCACATGGCCCTGGATCATGCCGGCCAGGCGCGCGCCTTCGCGTTCACGCGAGGCCATGAGTTCCTTGACCGCTGTTTTGGCCAGCGCCGCGAGGTCTTCGCCCAGGTCCGTGGTGACGGGCTCGTCGGGCGTGGTCAGGCGCAGGATGTCGGCCACGCTCAGGGCGCGGGCGTCGGGCAGCCAGGTGCGCACGTTGTCCTGCAGGCTGGACAACCGCTGCAGCAGGCGGGCGGACGGCTCGGGCAACTGGCCGGCGTTGGCGCTTTCCAGCGCGGCGCGTACCTCGACCTTGCCGCGCTTGAGCTTGGCCGTCAGCAGCTCGCGCAGTGCGGGCTCGAACGGCCGCAGTTCGTCGGGCAGGCGGAATGTCAGGTCCAGGAAGCGGCTGTTGACCGAGCGGATCTCCAGCCCCAGGCGGTTGGCGGCGGGGGCTTTGGCGTCGGCGCCGGTACCGGCTGGCGTCGCGCTGCGCTGGGCGCTGGCGTAGCCGGTCATGCTGTAAACTGGCATCGGGATATATAGAGAGATTTGGTGCGGAGCTGCGGAGAATACCGGGTTCCCGCCAACACAAGGCCCCCTCACACCAAATTATGTCAAAGGTCAAACCCGCGCCGTTGCCGCCTGACACCGTGATTGGGGGTTATCGCGTGGTCCGCAAGCTGTCCGCCGGTGGCTTTGGTGTGGTGTACCTGGCCGTTGACAATGAAGGCCAGCAAGTCGCCGTCAAGGAATACCTGCCGTCGTCCCTGGCCACGCGCGCACCCGGTGAATTGCTGCCGCAGGTGCAACCCGAAAAGCTGTCGCTGTACCGCCTGGGCCTGAAAAGCTTCTTTGAAGAAGGCCGTTCGCTTGCGCAGATCTCGCACGCGTCCGTGGTGAGCGTGCTGAACTTCTTCCGCGAGAACGAGACCGTCTACATGGTCATGAACTACCTGGAGGGCGCAACCCTGCAGGACTTCATCATCACCGCGCGCGAGCTCAAGAAGCAGAAGGTCTTTCGCGAATCCACCATCCGCAGCCTGTTCGACGAGATCCTGCGGGGCTTGCGCATCGTGCACCAGCACAAGATGCTGCACCTGGACATCAAGCCGGCCAACATCTTCATCACCGACGACAACAAGGCCGTGATGATCGACTTTGGCGCCGCACGCGAAGTGCTGTCCAAGGAAGGCAATTTCATTCGCCCCATGTACACGCCCGGCTTTGCCGCGCCCGAGATGTACCGGCGCGATTCGTCCATGGGCCCTTGGACCGACATCTACGCCATCGGCGCCTGTATTTATGCCTGCATGCAGGGCTACCCCCCCAACGACGCACCCCAGCGCCTGGAAAAAGACCGCCTGGCGCTGGCCTTGTCGCGCCTGCGCGGGGTGTATTCAGACAACCTGATCGAAGTGGTGGAATGGTGCATGTCGCTGGATCCGCTGTCGCGCCCGCAGTCGGTGTTTGCCCTGCAAAAAGAACTGAGCCGTGAGGGCGAGCGCCGTTACACCAAGCTGTCCGTGGGCGAGAAGATGCGCCTGCAATTCGACAACATGGTGTCTGACGGCAAGAAGAACATCAAGCGCGCAACGGGCTTTGGCGCCAAGCTGAAATAGGACGCGCCATGAAATTTTCTGTGTTCCAGATCAGCCGCAAGGGCGGGCGCGAAAAGAACGAAGACCGCATGGGCTACTGCTACACGCGGGAATCCGGCCTGTTTGTGCTGGCCGACGGCATGGGCGGACACCCCGAGGGCGAGGTCGCGGCCCAGCTGGCGCTGCAGACCATCTCGGCCCTGTACCAGAAAGAGGCACGCCCCATCGTCAAGGACGTGACCGAATTCCTGTCGTCGTCGCTGATGGCGGCGCACCACCAGATCATCCGCTACGCCAGTGAAAAGGGCATGCTGGACACGCCGCGCACCACGCTGGTAGCGGCCATTGTGCAAGGCACCAGCGCCACCTGGGTGCATTGCGGCGATTCGCGCCTGTACGTCGTGCGCGACGGCGAGCTGCTCACGCGCACACGCGACCATTCGTACCTGGAGCAGCAAAGCGCCGGCGTGATCCGCATGGACCGCATCAACCGCAACATCCTGTTCACCTGCCTGGGCTCGCCCACCAAGCCCGTGTTTGACGTGACCGGCCCGGTCACGCTGCAGCAGGGTGACAAGATCCTGCTGTGTTCCGACGGCCTGTGGGGCACGCTGGCGGATGCCGACATCGTGCGCCAGCTCAGCACCCAATCGGTGTCTGACGCCGTGCCCGACCTGGTGGAGATGGCGCTGCGCAACGGCGGCGAGCATTGCGACAACGTGACCGTGATCGCGCTTGAATGGGAAACCCCCGATTCATTCGAATCCACGCGCGGCATTTCCACCGACAGCATCAGCGACGGCGTGTTTGCCTCCACCATCCAGGCCGGCGTGCTGGACACGGTGGTCGAAGACCTGGACGACGCCGCCATCGAGCGGTCCATCGCTGAAATCAACGAAGCCATCCGGCGCTCAGCGGCCCGCAAGGGCTGACCTTCCTTTCATTTATGACGACCTACCAACGCAGCGGCAACCGTGCCGCAGACCAGCTGCGCCCCGTGCGCATCACCCGTGGCTACACCATCCATGCCGAAGGCTCGGTGCTGATCGAGTTTGGCGACACGCGCGTGCTGTGCACCGCGTCGGTGGAAGAAAAAGTGCCCGGCCACAAAAAAGGCAGCGGCGAAGGCTGGGTCACCGCTGAATACGGCATGCTGCCGCGCGCCACCCACACCCGCGGCGACCGCGAGGCCGCACGCGGCAAGCAAAGCGGCCGCACGCAGGAAATCCAGCGCCTCATCGGCCGCTCCATGCGTGCGGTGTTTGATCTGAAAAAGCTGGGCGAGCGCACCATCCACCTGGATTGCGACGTGCTGCAGGCGGATGGCGGCACGCGCACGGCCGCCATCACCGGTGCGTTTGTGGCCGCGCAGGACGCGGTCAACAAGCTGCTGGCCGGCGGCAAGCTGGCCGCCACGCCCATCCTGGGGCCGGTGGCCGCCATCTCGGTCGGCATCGTGCAGGGTGTGCCGCTGCTGGACCTGGAATACACCGAAGACTCGGCCTGCGACACCGACATGAACGTGGTGATGACGGGCGCAGGCCATTACGTGGAAGTGCAGGGCACGGCCGAGGGAGCAGCCTTCACCCGCGCCGAAATGGACGCCCTGCTGCGCCTGGCCGAAAAAGGCATTGGCGAGCTGGTGCTGCGCCAGCAAGAGGCGCTGAACACGCCGGCATGAGCACCATGAAGATCGTCCTGGCGTCCAACAACAAGGGCAAGCTGGACGAGCTGCAGGCCATGTTTGCGCCGCTGCGGGTGGAGCTGATTCCCCAGGCTGCGCTGGACATCCCTGAGGCCGACGAACCCTACCGCACCTTTGTGGAAAACGCGCTGACCAAGGCGCGCAACGCGGCGCAGCACAGCGGCCTGCCCGCGCTGGCGGATGACGCGGGCCTGTGCGTGGACGCCTTCGGTGGCCTGCCGGGCGTGGACACGGCTTACTACGCCACGCAATTCGGCTACGAAAAAGGCGACGCCAACAACGTGCGCGCGCTGCTGGAGCAACTGGCTGGCCACAGCAACCGCCGTGCCGCGCTGGTCAGCACACTGGTGGCGGTGCGCACGCCGGACGACCCCGAGCCGCTGATCGCCCAGGGGCGAGTGGCCGGGTTGATTGCGACCGAGCCTGTAGGCAGCAATGGCTTTGGCTTTGACCCGGTCATGTACATCCCTGAATTCGGCCAGACCTTTGCGCAGCTGCCGGTGGAAGTGAAGAACGCCAACAGCCATCGGGGCCGGGCCGCGCAGCAGATGCTGGCGCTGATCCGCGAACGCTGGCTGCGAGTAGTGTCGTGAAAGACATCCAGCACTACATGCGCCCGGGCACGCTGCAGCTGCCGGCGCTGCCCCCGCTGTCGCTGTACGTTCACCTGCCGTGGTGCATCCGCAAATGCCCCTACTGCGACTTCAACTCGCACGAGATGCGGGCGAGCGACATGCCCGAGCAACGCTACCTCGACGCATTGGTCGCCGACCTGGACGCCGCGCTGCCGCTGGTGTGGGGCCGCCCCATCCACAGCATCTTCATCGGCGGCGGCACGCCCAGCCTGTTTTCGCCGCAGGCCATCGACCGCATGCTGGGCGACATCCGCGCGCGGCTCAAGCTGGCGCCCGATTGTGAAATCACGCTGGAGGCCAACCCCGGCACCTTCGAGAAAGACCGCTTTCGCGCGTTCCGCGCAGCGGGCGTCACGCGCCTGTCGGTGGGCGTCCAAAGCTTCAACGACGCGCACCTGAAAGCCCTGGGCCGCGTGCACGACCGCGCGCAGGCCATTGCCGCGGTAGAGGAAGCCGTGCAGTCGTTCGATACGTTCAATCTCGACCTGATGTATGCGCTGCCCGGCCAGACCCTGGCGCAGCTGGACCAGGACCTGGACCAGGCGCTGGCGCTGGCGCCGCCGCACATCTCGATCTACCACCTGACGATCGAGCCCAACACCTACTTCGCCAAGTTCCCGCCCAAATCACCCAATGCTTTGCCCGAAGAAGACACGGCCTGGGCCATGCTGGACCGCATCACCGAACGCACCGGCGCAGCAGGCATGGACCGCTACGAAGTGTCGGCCTACGCCCGGCCCGGCCACCGCTGCTGGCACAACCTCAACTACTGGGCCTTTGGTGATTACCTCGGCATTGGTGCGGGCGCGCACAGCAAGCTCAGCTTTGCGCACCGTGTGGTGCGCCAGGTGCGTTACCGCGAGCCCAAGCTGTACATGGACAACGCGCTGGCCGGCCAGGCCGTGGCGCAGGACGACGAGGTTGCGCGCGCCGACCTGCCGTTTGAGTACATGCTCAACGCGCTGCGCCTCAAGGAAGGCTTTGCGCTGCAGGACTTTGCCGACCGCACCGGGCTGCCGCTGTCAGCGATCCAGCAGGGGCTGAAAGAGGCCGAACACAAGGGCCTGATCGAGCGCGACTTCGCGCGCGTGCGCCCGACTGAACGGGGCTTTGATTTCCTGAGTGATTTGCAGGCGCTGTTTCTGGCGGCGTGACCATGCCAGTGGCGGAAGCGGTGAGATTCGAACTCACGGACGGTTGCCCGTCGCCGGTTTTCAAGACCGGTGCAATCGACCACTCTGCCACGCTTCCGTTGGGTCTGCGCGGGCGATTTTACCTGCGCGCCTGGTCCGCCTCAGCAGCTCACGTCGGAATCTTTCCAGTTGGCCAGTTGCACCACGGCCAGGCCCTTCTCGCTGTTGCGCAGAAGATAGGGCTTGACTTCCAGGTCCAGCGGGCCGCGCGACAGCCGGCCGTCGCCGGTGATCACGCATATCTGCCACGCCTGCTCGCGGTTGCCCGCGAAGTTGATGCCGGTGACCAGATGCGGCCCTGAGAGGAAACGCACGCGGGAGAAATCTGCCGGGTCGCGCGTGGCGCGCACCAGTTCGTTGGCCACGACCCGCTGTGCGGCAGGTACCGAAGGCGGCGGGCCGGCGGGCTCCGCGAGTTTGTCGGGCGTGCCGGCCAGGGTGCCGACGCAGGCCAGTGTCAGACAGAGCGGCAGGGCAAGGGCAGCGGTTTTCATGAGCGGGCTCCTGACGGTTGTGCACTGTCAGGTTAGGCGCCCGCGCCGGTGCAGGCTGTAGGCGCAGGCCGCCGCCGCGCATCAGACAAGTCAGGCAGCCTGCAGCATGCCCCGTTGCTCGATGAAAGCCACCACCTGCGCCACGCCGCTCAGGGTCTTGAGGTTGGTCATGACATAGGGTTTGTCGCGGCGCATGCGTTTTGTATCGGCCTCCATCACGCCCAGGTCGGCACCCACATGGGGCGCCAGATCGGTCTTGTTGATGACGAACAGGTCGCTCTTGGTGATGCCGGGGCCGCCCTTGCGCGGGATCTTTTCACCCGCCGCCACGTCGATCACGTAGATGGTCAGGTCGGAGAGTTCGGGGCTGAAGGTGGCGGCCAGGTTGTCGCCGCCGCTTTCCACAAACACCACGTCGGCATCAGGGAAGTCCTCCAGCATGCGGTCGATCGCATCCAGGTTGATGGACGCGTCTTCGCGGATGGCGGTGTGCGGGCAGCCCCCGGTTTCCACGCCCATGATGCGCTCGGCCGGCAGTGCGCCGCTCACGGTCAGGATGCGCTGGTCTTCCTTGGTGTAGATGTCGTTGGTGATGGCAACCAGGTCGTATTTTTCGCGCATGGCCTTGCACAGCATCTCCAGCAGGGTGGTCTTGCCCGAGCCCACCGGCCCGCCAATACCCACGCGCAGCGGTGGCAGCTTCTTGCTGCGGTTCTTGATGTGATGCAAGGCGGTGGTGTTCATGATCTGAAGAGGCGTGAGTATTGGGTTTCGTGGCGCGCGGACAAGATGGCCAACATGGGGCTGAAAGCCTGGCGGTCGGTGTCGCCCAGCTGCAGCGCATGGTCCACCGCTGCCGGTATCTCGGCGGCCAGCCGCACCAGTATGCGCTGGCCGGCGCTCTGGCCCAGCGGCACGGATTTGAGCGCGGCCTGCATCATGTTTTCGGCCCAGCCGAAGGCGAAGGCCAACAAGGTGTCGCGCACGGTGGCGGGCGTGGCGGAAGCGGCCAGGGCGAAGGCGATGGGGTAGGTGAGCGTGGGGCCGGGCAGGGCCTGTGCAAGGCCTTCGACAAGCTCAGGGCGAACGGTGCGCAACCATTCCACCAGCGATCGGCCCATCTGCGTGGTCTGTTGCGCCATCTCGCTGGTCTCGCGCGTGTGCAGCACCCAGTCGTTCAGTGTGCTGATGCGGGCCGTGTCGCCGGCCCGCCAGGCGGCAACGGCCTGCGCCAGCACCGCCAGCTCGCCGCGCGCCAGGCTGGTGTGCAGCTGGTCGGCCAGCCAGTCGGCGGCCTGCGCGTCGTTGGTGACCAGGCCCTGGTCTACGGCGGACTCCATGCCCTCGGAATACGAGAAGCCGCCCACCGGCAGCGCGGGCGACGCCAGCCAGATGAGCTGCAGCAGCGCCGTGTCAGTGGTGGTGGTCGTGGCTGCCGTGGTCATGGTCGTGCCCGTGATCGTGGCCATGTCCGTGACTGCCTGCATGCGCAGCGTGCCCCGCCGCATATGCGCCACCCTCAGGCTCGAACGCCGCGTTGGCCTCGTTCACGATCAGGTGCATGGAGCGCAGCATGGCCGCCAGCACATGGTCGGGCTCGATCTTCAGATGATCGGGCTTGAGCTCAATCGGTACATGGCGGTTGCCCAGGTGGTAGGCCGCACGCGTCAGGTCAAACGGCGTGCCGTGCTGCGTGCAGTGGGTGATGACCAGCACTGGCTGCGCAGCGGCGATCACGCGCACCATGCTGCCGTCTTCGGCCACCAGCACGTCGCCGCCGCGCACCACGGTGCCGCGAGGCAGGAACACGCCGATGTGGCGGCCCTGTGAATCGGTGGCGTCAAAGCGGCTTTTCTGGCGCACGTCCCAGTCCAGCTCGATGGTGGCGGCGCGCTTGAGCAGCACGCTTGCCAGGCCGTGGCCGCCCGGCAGCAGTTTGGAAGCTTGAAGCATTAAACAATCAGAACAGGAAGTAGCGCTGCGCCATCGGCAGCACGGTGGCGGGCTCGCAGGTCAGCAGTTGCCCATCGGCGCGCACCGCATAGGTCTGCGGGTCGATTTCCATTTTGGGCACATAGCCGTTGTGGATCAGGTCCTGCTTGCGCACGCCGCGGATGTTCTTGACGGCGCTGAGCGTCTTGGCCAGGCCAAAGCGCTCCTTCACGCCCGCGCCCATGGCGGCCTGCGAGACGAAGGTGAGCGAGCCGCGCGCCAACGCACCGCCGTAGCTGCCAAACATCGGCCGGTAGTGCACTGGCTGCGGCGTGGGGATGGACGCATTGGGGTCGCCCATGGCCGCCATCGCAATGAAGCCGCCTTTCAGGATGAGGGCGGGCTTGACGCCGAAAAAGGCGGGCTTCCACACCACCAGGTCAGCCCATTTGCCCACTTCGATGCTGCCCACCTCGTGGCTGATGCCGTGGGCGATGGCGGGGTTGATCGTGTACTTGGCGATGTAGCGCTTGACGCGGGTGTTGTCGTTGCGCTCCGTATCACCTGGCAGTGATCCACGTTGCGCCTTCATCTTGTGTGCCGTCTGCCAGGTGCGCAAAATGACCTCGCCCACGCGGCCCATGGCCTGGCTGTCGCTGCTCATCATGCTGATGGCGCCCAGGTCGTGCAGGATGTCTTCGGCCGCAATCGTCTCGCGGCGGATGCGGCTTTCGGCAAAGGCCAGGTCTTCGGCAATGGCCGGGTCCAGGTGGTGGCACACCATGAGCATGTCCACATGCTCGTCCAGTGTGTTCACCGTGTAGGGCATGGTGGGGTTGGTGGAGCTGGGCAGGAAGTTGGCTTCGCCCACCACGCGCAGGATGTCGGGCGCATGCCCGCCGCCGGCACCCTCGGTGTGAAAGGCGCACAGGCTGCGGCCCTTGGTCGCGGCGATTGTGTTCTCCACAAAGCCCGACTCATTGAGCGTATCGGAGTGGATGGCGACCTGCGTGTCGGTCTCTTCGGCCACGTCCAGGCAGTTGCTGATGGCGGCAGGCGTGGTGCCCCAGTCTTCGTGCAGCTTCAGGCCGATCACGCCGGCGTTGATCTGCTCGTGCAACGCGGCGGGCAGGCTGGCGTTGCCCTTGCCCAGAAAGCCCAGGTTCATGGGGAAGGCGTCCGCCGCCTGCAGCATGCGTTCGATGTTCCACGGGCCCGGCGTGCAGGTGGTGGCAAAGGTGCCGGTGGCCGGCCCTGTGCCGCCGCCCAGCATGGTGGTTACGCCTGACGCCAGTGCTTCTTCGATCTGCTGCGGGCAGATGAAGTGGATGTGGCTGTCGATGCCACCCGCGGTGACGATGTTGCCTTCGCAGCTGATGATCTCGGTGCCGGGGCCGATGATCATGTCCACGCCCGGCTGGGTGTCGGGGTTGCCGGCCTTGCCGATGGCCACGATGCGGCCGTCCTTCAGCCCGATGTCGGCCTTGACGATGCCCGCTGCATCCACGATGACCGCATTGGTCA
>JBEIPU010000195.1:0-5878 GCA_040376925.1 Caenimonas sp.
CTGGTCGGCCAGGCCCATGCCATAGGCGCTGAGCACGCCGGCCAATGGGTGCACAAACACACGCGTCATGCCCAGGGCATCGGCCACCAGGCAGGCGTGCTGGCCACCCGCGCCACCAAAGCACTGCAGCGTGTAGCGCGTGACGTCGTAGCCGCGCGCCACGGAAATTTTCTTGATGGCGTTGGCCATCTGTTGCACTGCGATGTTGATGAAGCCCTCGGCCACCACCTCGGCGCTGCGCCCGGTCTTGCCGGCCAGGTCGTTGAACTTCGCCTCCACCGCTTCAAAGCTCAGCGCCTCGTCGGCATTGGGGCCGAACACCTTGGGGAAGTAGCGCGGCTGGATCTTGCCGGTCATCACGTTCGCATCGGTCACGGCCAGCGGGCCGCCGCGGCGGTAGCTGGCCGGGCCCGGGTTGGCGCCCGCGCTCTCGGGCCCCACGCGAAAGCGCGAGCCGTCAAATTCAAGGATGGAGCCACCACCCGCCGCCACGGTGTGGATGCTCATCATGGGTGCGCGCATGCGCACGCCGGCCACCTGGGTTTCAAACTCGCGCTCGAACTCGCCCGCGTAGTGGCTCACATCGGTGGAGGTACCGCCCATGTCAAAGCCGATCACCTTGTCATGCCCGGCCAGCGCGGCTGTGCGCGCCATGCCCACGATGCCGCCGGCTGGGCCGGAAAGGATCGCGTCCTTGCCCTGGAAGGCATGCGCATCGGTCAGGCCACCGGACGACTGCATGAAGAACAGCTTGACGCCCGGCATCTCGCCGGCCACCTGCTCCACATAACGGCGCAGGATGGGCGACAGGTACGCGTCCACCACCGTTGTGTCGCCCCGGCTCACGAACTTCATCATGGGGCTGGTCTCAAAGCTGGTGCTCACCTGGGTGAAGCCCGTCTCCCTGGCAATGCGTTTGGCCGCCAGCTCGTGTTCGGTATAGCGGTAGCCGTGCATGAACACAATGGCCACGCTGCGCAGGCCGCGGCCATAGGCCGCCAGCAGGTCGCCGCGCAACGATGCCTCGTCCAGCGGCTGCAGCACTTCACCCTGGGCGCTCAGGCGCTCCTGCGCCTCGATCACCTCGGTGTACAGCAGCTCGGGCAGCATGATGTTGCGGTCAAACAGGCGCGGGCGGTTCTGGTAGGCAATGCGCAGCGCGTCGCGGAAACCGCGCGTGGTGACCAGCAGCGTGGGCTCGCCCTTGCGTTCCAGCAATGCGTTGGTGGCTACCGTGGTGCCCATCTTCACGCATTCCACCACGGCGGGCGTGACCGGCTCGCCGCGCTTCAAGCCCAGCAGATGGCGGATACCAGCCACGGCCGCGTCCTTGTACTGCTCGGGGTTTTCGCTGAGCAGCTTGTGTGTGGTGAGCGTGCCGTCAGGCCGCTTGGCCACGATGTCGGTGAAGGTGCCGCCGCGGTCGATCCAGAATTGCCAGCGGCTGGTGCCCGGAACGGAATGAGAGTCTTGCATGGTGCGTGAGGTTAACGTTGGATGTAGTACGGCACGAATATGTTGTTGGCCTCGTTCCCGACAGATCGTACCCATTCGCGGGAGAATTTCTCGCCCATTCGCTTGAGTTCGGCTTCAAAGTCGGCCGGGATGCGGTCCACCTTCATGCCCCTGGCTTTCAGCTCGCCGGTGGAATCGGCCGCAACGCCGCGGCTCAGGGCCCAGCCGCGCGTCTCGGCCTCCTGCGCAGACTTGAGCACGGCCTGCTGGACGGCGGGCTTGAGCGTTTCAAACGCCTTGAGGTTCACAAACACGATGTTCTTGGGAAACCAGGCGTTGATTTCGTAGTAGTGCTTGATCTGGCCCCAGACCTGGTTTTCCACCCCGGTCACGGCGGACGTGATCATGTTGTCCATGCGGCCGCTGGCCAGGGCCTTGTTGACCTCCACCATGGGCACGTCCACCGGTGTGGCGCCCAGCATTTCGGCGATGCGGATGGTGGACTGGTTGTAGGTGCGCATGCGCGTGCCCTTGAAGTCCGCCGACGATCGCACCGGTGCACCGGCATACAGCCCCTGCGGGGGCCAGGGCACGGCATACAGCGCCTTCAGGCCGCGCTGGGCAAAGTGCCTTTCGATCAGCGGGCGCTGCAGGTCCCACATGCGTCGGGCGTCCTCGTAGCTGCTCACCACGAACGGAATGGCGTCGGCGCCGGCAATGGGGATGTCCTTGACCATGCTGGTCATGATGGTCTCGCCGGCTTCGGCCTTGCCGTCCTGCACCGCCTGGCGGATCTCGTTGAGCTTGAACAGCTCGTTGTTGGGCTTGACATCAATGCGCAACGCGCCGGCGCTGGCCTGCTCCACGTCCTTTGCGAACTGCAGGATGTTCTGCGTGTGAAACGACTCGGCGCGGTAGCCGGTGGCCAGTTTCCAGTTCGTCTGGGCGTGCGCTACCGAGGCCGCGGCAAGCGCGGCAATCATCAAGACCTTCATGGTGAACTCCTGGTGGGGTGGTGGCTCAACCCTGCATCTGGCGTGGCAGCCACAAGACCACGTCGGGGAAGAAGTAGGTCGCGATCACGGCCGCGATCATCAGGAAGAACAGCGGCATGGCGGTGCGGGCGATCCACGTCACCTCGCGCTTGGTCAGCCCCTGCAGCACAAACAGGTTGAAACCCACCGGCGGCGTGATCTGCGCCATCTCGACCACCAGCACGATGAAGATGCCGAACCAGATCAGGTCAAAGCCCGCGGCTTCAACTGTGGGCAGCAGCACTGCAATCGTCAGCACCACCATGGAAATACCGTCCAGGAAGCAGCCCAGGATGATGAAGAACACGATCAGCAGCAGCATCAAGGCAAACGGCGACAGGTGCAGCGCGCCGATGAATTCCGCCAGATGCCGCGGCAGGCCGATGAAGCCCATGGCCAGCGTCAGGAAGGCCGCACCCGCCAGGATCAGGCCGATCATGCAGTACACACGGCAAGCCGCGACCAGGCCGTCCTTGAAGCGGGCCCAGTCCAGCGAACCTTCAATTTTGGCCAGCACCAGTGCACCACCTACCCCCAGCGCCGCAGCTTCGGTGGCGGTAGCGATGCCGCTGTAAATGCCACCCAGCACCAGCACGATCAGCGACACCACAGGGATCAGGTGGCGCGAGGCATAGACCTTCTGGCCGAAGCTCATGTCGGCATCGGCGGGCGGCACCTTGTCCTTGTTGAACAGGGCCCAGACAATGATGTAGCCCATGAACAGTGCCGCCAGCAGCAGACCGGGTATGACACCAGCCAGAAACAGCTTGGCAATCGACACATTGGCCGCCACGCCATAGACGATCATGATGATGGACGGCGGAATCAGCAGCCCCAGCGTGCCGGCGCCAGCCAGTGTGCCGATCGAGATGTCATCGGGGTAACCGCGCTTTTTCAGCTCGGGCAAGGTGATCTTGCCGATGGTGGCGCAGGTCGCAGCACTGGAGCCGGAGATGGCCGCAAAGATGGTGCAGCCCACCACATTGGTGTGCAGCAGCCGCCCGGGCAGCCGGTTCAGCCAGGGCGCCAGGCCCTTGAACATGTCTTGCGACAGCTTGCTGCGAAACAGGATTTCGCCCATCCACAAAAACAGCGGCAGCGCTGTCAGCGTCCAGCTGGAGGTGGAGCCCCAGATGGTCAGCATCATGCTGTCGCCCACCGGGCGGCTGGTGAACAGTTCCATGCCGATCAGCGCCACGGCCAGCAGGGACAGGCCGATCCACAGGCCCGAGCCCAGCACGGCAAACAGCAGCACGATCAGGGCGAATGCAATAACGACGTCCATTTTTTGTCTCTCGTTCTTATTCAACGTGGGCGGCATCGCCGGCAGCAGCGATGAAGCTGCCACCGCGCCAGCGCTCTGCCAGAGCATGGCCAAACGACAGTGCAAACCCGATGCAGCCCAGCGCCATGCTGATCTGCGGGATCCACAGCGGTGACGCGTCGGCCGCAGGCGAAATGTCGTGGGTGGTGTAGGACACCCACACCAGCCGCAACGCATACCAGGCGATGTACACCGCCAGCCCGAATGCCACAGCCAGACACCACCATTCGAGCGCGCCCCGCAGCCGTGCTGGCACCCTGTCCAGCAGCAGCGTCACACGGATGTGGTCGCCGTGCTTGAGCGTGCCGGGCAGCGCCAGGAACAGGGCTGCCGCGATGGCGTAGCCTGCGTAGGCGTCCAGGCCGGGAATATCCCAGTGCACTTCACGGGCCACCACACCGAGCAGCACGGTGCCGAACGCCGCGACCATGGCCAGGCAGGACAGTGCCATCAGCAGTTTGTAGAAATTGAGGACGAGTTTGGCCACCGTACGCTCCTGGTTCGGACTGACTTGCGAAAGGAAGGGAAAGCGGCGGGAAGCCGAAGGAAAGCAGAAGGCTTTCCGCCGCGGGAGGCAAATGGCGGCCTACGGCTTGCGGTAAGCGTCGATCACAGCCTGGCCGTCGGCACCGGCGGTCTTGAGCCATTCAGCGGTCATGGTCTCGCCAATCTCGGCCAGCACCTTCTTGACCGCATCGGAGGGCGCAGCGATCGTCATGCCCTTGGCGCCCAGTTCCTTGATGTATTCACCATCCAGCCGCTCGCTGGTGGCCCAGCCGCGCGCTTCGGCGGCGGCGGCGGCCTTGAGCACCGCCTCCTGCGTGGGCTTGTCCAGGGCGTCGAAGGCCTTCTGGCTCACCACCGTGGCGTTGCGCGGCAGCCAGGCGCTGACCGGGTAGAAATACTTCACCTGCTCATGCAGCTTGCTCTCCACGCCGCTGGCGCTGGACGTGAGGAAGTTCTGTACGCCGCCTGTTGCGAGCGCCTGGCCCAGCTCAGCCAGCTGGATGGTCACGGGCTGGGCCTTGAGCAGCTGCGCGATGCGGGTGGTTGCCGGGTTGTACGCACGCATCTTGGTGCCCGCAAAGTCGGCCGGTGTGCTGATGGGCTTGATCGAGTACAGCGACTGTCCCGGCCACGGCACGGTGAACAGCACCTTCATGCCCTGGGACGCCAGCAGCTTGTCCTGCGCGGGCTTGGCCGCCAGGTACAGCCGCTTCGCATCCGCGTAGCCGGTGGCCAGGAACGGGATGGAGTCCACCCCGAACAGCGGGTTCTCGTTGGCCGCGCCCGAGAGGATGAATTCAGCCGCGGGCACCTGCCCCGTCTGCACGGCGCGCTTGATTTCATTGGCCTTGTACAGCGAGCCGCCGGGGTGCAGCGTGATCTTGAGCTTGCCGCCGGTGAGCTGGTCCACCTCGGTGGCGAATTGCTGCACGTTCTGGGTCTGGAAGCTGTTGGCGCTGTAACCCGTGGGCAGGTCCCATTTGGTCTGTGCAGAGGCGCTGGCTGCGACCGTCAGGGCGGTCAGGCAGAACATGAGTTTCTTCATCGGGGGCTCCTTGAGTTAAAAGCTGGCAAGCTGGTTGTTGAGAAGATCGGTAATCAGCATCGCGCCGGGGGCGTGGGTGATGCAGAACGCGGGGCGGGCCTGGCGGATCGCGGCTTGCGGCGTGACGCCGCAGGCCCAGAACACCGGCAGTTCATCGGGCATGACCTCCACCGCGTCGCCATAGTCGGGCGCGGACAGGTCGGCAATGCCGATCAGTGACGGATCGCCGATATGGACCGGCGCACCATGCACATCAGGAAAGCGGGAGGTGACCTGCACGGCGCGGATCACGGCGGCGGCCTTCATGGGCCGCATCGACACCACCATGGGGCCGCTGAACACACCGGCGGGCTGCGTCGCAATGTTGGTCCGGTACATGGCCACGTTGCGGCCCTGCTGCACATGGCGCAGCGGCAGGCCGGCTTCCATCAGCGCCTGCTCGAAGCTGAACGAGCAGCCAATGACAAACGTCACCAGGTCATTGCGCCACAGGCCGGTGATGTCGCAGGGCTC
>JBEIPU010000008.1:0-47191 GCA_040376925.1 Caenimonas sp.
GATAACTTCATGAAAATCCTGATTCGCAACGGACGTGTGATCGACCCCGCCAGTGGCCGTGACGAGATGGCCGACGTGGCGATTGCCGCGGGCCGCATCATCGCCATCGGCAAGGTGGCCGCCGAGTTCACGCCCAACAAGACGATAGACGCCACGGGCTGCATCGTGGCGCCCGGCCTGGTGGACCTGGCTGCGCGCCTGCGCGAGCCCGGCCATGAACACGAAGGCATGCTGGAGAGCGAAATGGCCGCCGCCGTGGCCGGTGGCGTGACCAGCCTTGTCTGCCCGCCCGACACCGACCCGGTGCTGGACGAACCCGGCCTGGTGGAAATGCTGAAATTCCGCGCTGAAAAACTGCACCAGGCGCGCGTGTTTCCGCTGGGTGCGCTCACGCGCGGCTTGCAGGGCGAGATCCTCACCGAGATGGCCGAGCTGACCGAGGCCGGCTGCGTGGGCTTCAGCCAGGCCGAGGTGCCGCTGGTAAACACCCAGGTGCTGCAGCGTGCGCTGCAATACGCCAGCACCTACAACTACACCGTGTGGCTGCGCCCGCAGGAGCTGTGGCTGGGCAAGGGCGTGGCCGCCAGCGGCGCGCTGGCCACGCGCCTGGGCCTGAGCGGGGTGCCGGTGGCGGCAGAGACCATTGCGCTGCACACCATCTTCGAGCTGGTGCGCAGCACGGGTGCGCGCGCGCACCTGTGCCGCATCAGCAGCGCCAAGGGAGTGGACCTGGTGCGCCAGGCCAAGGACGATGGCCTGCCTGTGAGCTGCGACGTGAGCATCAATTCACTGCACCTGACCGATGCCGACATCGGCTACTTTGACAGCCGCATGCGGCTGAACCCGCCGCTGCGCCAGCAGCGTGACCGCGACGCCCTGCGCGAGGGCCTGGCCGACGGCACCATCGACGCGCTGGCCAGCGACCACACACCGGTCGATGAAGACGCCAAGACCCTGCCGTTTGCCGAGGCTGAGCCCGGTGCCACGGGGCTGGAGCTGCTGCTGAGCCTGTCGCTCAAATGGGGCCAGGAAAGCGGCGGCGGCCTCACGCGTGCGCTGGCCGTGCTCACCAGCGAGCCCGCGCGCGTGCTGGGCACGGCGCTGGGCACGCTGCAGGCCAGTGCCGGCCAGCTGGTCGAAGGCGGCGTGGCGGATGTGTGCGTCTTTGACCCGCAGGCGGCCTGGACGGTGCAACCCGACACATTGCGCAGCCAGGGCAAGCACACGCCGTTCTCGGGCTACGAGCTGCCGGGGCGGGTGCGATGCACCATCGCGGGCGGCCAGCTCGCGTACGAGGGCTGGGACAAGACCTGAATGAAATCGCTGGGTGCCGCCTGGGTATTGCTGCGCGGCCTGTGGCATGCCATGGCCGGCTGGCTGACGATCAAGCTGGTGTTCCCGCGCCTGTCGCAAGACGAGCGCAACGCCCGCGTGCAGGTGTGGGCGCGGCAAATGCTGGCGGTGCTGGGCATCGACCTGCGGCTGCACGGCGTGCCGCCACCGGGCGGACCGGTGCTGCTGGTGGCCAACCATATTTCATGGCTGGACATTCTGGTCATGCACGCGGCGCGGCACTGCCGCTTTGTCTCCAAATCAGAACTCAAAAGCTGGCCGCTGATCGGCACGCTGGCCACCGGCGCCGGCACGCTGTACATCGAACGCGAATCGCGCCGCGACGCCATGCGCGTCGTGCACCAGATGGCCGCGAGCCTGAAGGCCGGCGAGATCCTGGCCGTCTTCCCCGAAGGCACCACCAGCGACGGCATCAGCCTGCTGCCGTTTCATGCCAACCTGATCCAGGCCGCGATCTCGGCCGACGCACCGGTGCAGCCCGTGGCCCTGAGCTTCATGGACGCGCGCACCGGTCAAACCAGCCTGGCGCCGTGCTACATCGGCGACGACACGCTGATCGGCTCCATCTGGCGCACGCTGACCACGCCGGGCATCGTGGCCGTGGTGCGCTACGGCGAGCCGCAGCACGCGCAGGGGCGCGACCGGCGGGCGTGGGCGGTGGATTTGCGGGAGGCGGTGGCAGGGCTGCGAGAGGCCCGGTCAACCTGAGTCTGTCCAAGGCCTGCCTTCCTAGCTGGCGCCGCTCGGACTGGGTTGGCGAGCGCGCCGGGCGTCCGCAGCGTGTCGACTCCACATCTCGCGGGCGTCTGCTTCTGGTGCGCCAGCACCCCTGCGTTAACCGGGTGGTTGGCGCTCCGCCTCTGTAGCAACCGCGAACAGCTCTGTCGCCACGCTGCAGCCACCCGCCACGCCCGCGATGCGTGTGCACAGATTGAGGAAGCTTTAAGTTTCTGCGATTGTGTCGCGCACCTCATTCTGGCAATATTACTTTGGCATTGCTAAGCCGCTTGGTTTGGGCGTGCGTTCCCACTCGCACTCCGGAAGGCAGGCATTGATTGGAGTGCTGAGGGTGGAATAAAGGAATCGAACAAGGAGGTCCCATGAAGAGGTTCGCCTGCATTTTTGGACTTTGCATACTCTTGAACGCCTGTGGATTTTCAGAGAGCGATGCCAAGCGAGCTATCCATAAAAGCTTAGAGAGCCGGGGTAATGTCTTAACTATCCCGGTACTCAGCACGCCAGGGAAGGGGCTTGATGCATGTAAGGTAGCTCTACACCAGTTGGGGCACATCGATTATCGCGATGGCCTAGCATGTCCGATCAGTGATTTTGCAAAACGGTATTGGACCGAAATTGACTCAAGTTCGATTTCAGCTAGAACAATACAAAAGGGCGGTTGCAGCCGGGGCTACGTCCAACTCCATGTTCCGGTCGCGCTGCAGAACTTGCAAATAACCGGCATAAAGGAGTCCGCAAAGGGAGTACGTTCGGTCGAGTTTAGATTTGAAAGAGTGCCAGAGAAGAGTTTCACATTACCTTCGGAGTGTTACGGCAACTGGGGAAACGCTAGCGCAGCTCGAGTTCAAATACTAAGCTCAGCCTACTTTGAGAAGTATTCAGACGGCTGGCGGTTTCAGTTTTTCGGAGAACCCTTCGTACAAGGGAGTGCTGTCTTGGAAAAGCCCCCGATATTGGAGCGAGCTGCTGCATCCACTAATAGTTCGGCTCAAGGCGCCTCCCATCCTCCTAACTCATCGAGATCTGCAGGGTTGGATCCCCAATGGTTTGGTAAATGGAAGAGCCAAGATGGGAAGGTGGTCATTGAGTTTTCCTCTGCCAAAGCGTCGATTGACTCGAGTCATAACTCTCCGCCCAATCGCGATGAAATGAAGTGGGCCGCGAACTCAGCAAGCATAGAAGCTGGTGAGTTCGGTTACGAAGGTGGGAGTACTTCGGTCGCAGAAATTGCAAAACGATTTGAGGAGGCAAATCGGTTCGCGCAAAAAAAAGAGCCCGATTTTGCAGCTTCAGATCCTGTTGAATCGCGACAAGCTATTGCGTCAATTTCCCCAGGTCGATACAAGGTACTTCTCGGTAGACCTGGTGTTGAAAAGTGCAGCGATTCCAAATGGATAGTCGATGGCGACAAAATGCTTGCGATGGTTGACTGTAAGTACTTTTTCGGCGTTTTCTCGTTTAGTCGTGTGAAGTGACGCTGTTGCTGCACGGCGGCGGGCTGCAAAGCTTCGAAAGAGGCACTAACTTACGATGACTTCGCCAGACCTGACCAATCTAGGCGTGGCGGGTGGCTGCAGCGTGGCGACGGAGCTGTTCGCGGTTGCTACAGAGGCTGAGCGCCAACCACCCGGTTAACGCAGGGGTGCTGGCGCACCAGAAGCAGACGCCCGCGAGATGTGGAGTCGACACGGTGCGGACGCCCGGCGCGCTCGCCAACCAAGGTGGAGTGGCGCCAGCTAAGGACGCAGGCCTTCGACAAGTTCAGGTCGAACGGGGCGCGACCGAAGGTGTCATGGGATCGGGCATTGAAACCACGCAGGATGTCGCCCCGGCCTTCTCCTCGCACGGCATCCTGCACAGCGCCCCATTGCGTGGGCACACCCGGTCAAACGTCACCACATGGTCCACCTCGGCTCGGATGCCTATCCATTCGCCGATCTTGTGGTCGTGGTGGCTGGGCACATGGGCCAGCACGGTTTCGCCGGTGTGCAGGCGCAGCGTGTACAAAAACTCGGAGCCGCGGAATGACTTGCGGATGATCTCTGCCTTGACCGGTGCATCGTCGTCGTGAACGATGTCGTCGGCGCGCAGCAGCACATCGCACAGACCCGAGCGGAACGCTCCGGGAAGAGGGCATTCGGCCATGTCGGTCAGCGCACCCAGCGCGGTTTGCACCACGACCTGGCTGCCCGCCTGGTGCAGCGTGGCGGGCGTAAAGACACCGTGACCGATGAAGTCGGCCACAAATCGCGTGGCCGGGCGGTGGTACAGCGTGTACGCGTCGTCCCACTGGTGCAGCTTGCCCTCGTGCATGACGCCGATGGCGTCGCCAATCGCAAACGCCTCCAGCTGGTCATGCGTGACGAACAGGGCCGTGGCCTGCGCGGCTTTGAGGATGCCGCGCACCTCGTGTGCCAGGCGTTCGCGCAGGTCCACGTCCAGGTTGGAAAAGGGCTCGTCCAGCAGCAGCAGCTGCGGGCGCGGCGCAAGCGCCCGGGCCAGCGCCACGCGCTGCTGCTGGCCGCCGGACAGCTCGTGGGGAAACCGCTGCTGGCTGCCGTCCAGGCCCACCAGGGCCAGCACTTCGGTCACGCGTGCCTGGCGCTCGGCGCGCGGCAGCTGGTGGATGCCAAAGCCGACGTTGTGCGCCACATCCAGGTGCGGGAACAAAGCGTAGTCCTGAAACACCATGCCGATGCGCCGCTGCTCGGGGGGCGTGCTGTGGTGCGCACTGCCCACCACCTGCTTTGACAGCCGGATCTCGCCGGCCGCCACGGGCTCCAGCCCGGCCACGGCGCGCAGCAGCGTCGTCTTGCCGCAGCCCGACGGGCCGATCAGCACGCCGATGTCGCCGGCGCGCAGGCCAAACGACACGCTGTCCACCGCCGCGCGGCTGCGGCCAGGGTACTGCACACGCAGCTGGGAGACCTCAAGGTACATGCCGTCGATTGTAGATGCTTACAATTCTCATTTGCATCACATCGCGATCCGCCCCCGCACCTCTTCATGCCCGCACGCCGGCTCCAGACCTTTTTGCTGATCGTGGTGGCGATGGTGCTGACGCTGCCGGTGCTGGCCGTGTTCGCGTCGTGGCTGCAGTGGGACGCCGCCAGCGCCCAGATCCTGGGTGAGATGTCGCGCACCGTATTGCCCGATTACGCCTGGACGACGCTGCGCCTGTGCCTGATGGTGGCGCTGGGTGTGGCGGTGGTGGGCGCGGGCACGGCGGCTGCCGTGACCCTGTTTGACTTCCCCGGCCGGCGCACCTTTGAATGGGCGTTGCTGCTGCCGCTGGCCATGCCGGCGTACGTGGTGGCGTATGCCTATACCGATTTCCTGCAGTTCAGCGGGCCGCTGCAAAGCGGCGTGCGCGCCACTTTTGGCCTGCAGGGCCGGGTGTTCCCCGAGGTGCGCAGCGTGGGCGGCGCGGCCTGGGTGTTTGTGTTTGCGCTGTACCCCTATGTGTACCTGCTGGCGCGCACCGCGCTCAGCGAACGGGCCGCGCACCTGATGGAGGCCGCGCGCCTGCTGGGTGCGCCGCTGTCGCGCCGCATCCGCACCGTGGCGCTGCCGCTGGCCCGCCCGGCCGTGGCCGCGGGCGTGGCGCTGGCGCTGATGGAGACGCTGGCGGACTTTGGCGTGTCCAGCTACTTCGGCATCCAGACCTTCACCACCGGCATCTACAAGGCCTGGCTGTCCATGGACAACCGCGTGGCCGCCGCCCAGCTGGCCACCATGCTGCTGCTGGTGGTGGCCGTGCTGCTCAAGCTCGAGCACCGCGCGCAACAGCGCATGCGCTTTGCCGCCGGGCGCGGCGAGCGCGCCGGCTCGGCCGAGGCACAGCCGGTGCGCCTGCGCGGGCGCCGCGCGCTGCTGGCCTGGGGCGTGTGCGCGCTGCCGGTGCTGCTGGGCTTTGTGCTGCCGGTGCTGTTCATGCTGCGTCCGCTGGCGGCCGACTGGTCGGTGCTGCCCTGGGACAGGTTCATGCAATGGACCTTCAACAGCCTGCGCCTGGGCACCATCAGCGCTGCGCTCGCCGTGGGGCTGGCGCTGCTGCTGGCCTGGAGCCTGCGCCGGGCACCTGACGCATTGACGCGCGGCGTGGTGCAGCTGGCCGGCCTGGGCTATGCGGTGCCGGGTGCGGTGATTGTGGTCGGCCTGCTGCTGCCGGTGGGCTGGCTGCAGGCCGCCGCGCCCCAGACCAGCGCGGGCTACTGGGTGACGGCCACGGTGCTGGGCATTGTCTGGGCCTACCTGGTGCGGTTTTGCGCGGTGGCGCTGCAGTCGGTGCAAAGCGGCTATTCGCGCATCCCGCTGAGTTTTGACGATTCGGCGCGCATGCTGGGCACCGGCGGCTTCGGGCTGATGACCCGTGTGCATTGGCCGCTGCTGCGCCGGTCCACCGCGGCCGCTGCACTGCTGGTGTTTGTGGACGTGATGAAGGAGCTGCCCGCCACCATGGTGCTGCGTCCGTTCAATACCGACACCCTTGCCGTGGTGGCCTACCAGCTGGCGCGCGATGAGCGCCTGGGCGAGGCCGCGCTGCCGTCGCTGGCGCTGGTGCTGGCCGGGCTGTTGCCGGTGATATTGCTCAGCCGGACGCTGCGTTCGCGTTAAGCCGCACCTGGGCTTGTGACAGCAGGCCAGCCACCGTGTCGCCGTCCTGGCCCAGCGCGGCCACACCGGCGGCCGCGCTGCCGCGCAACTCGATCAGGCCCGTCCAGTGCGCCTGGCTGGCAAAAGCCTGAAGCAACTGCTGCACGCGCGCGGTGGCTGCGGCAGGTGCATGGCCGGGCATCACCCAGGCCAGTGTCCCGCCGTCCGCCCGGCAGGCGTATTCGCCCGGCTGCAGTTGCGCCTGCAGCATGGCCGCCAATGCCCGCTGCAGGGCATCCGCCGCAGCGGCGCCCTCGGTGGCGGCCACCTGGTCCAGGCCCTTGACCTGCGCCAGCGCCACGCTCAGGGGCTCGCGATGGCGCTGCGCGCGCTGCAGGTCGCGCGCCAGCGTGTCTTCCAGGTAGCTGCGGCTGTACAGGCCGGTGAGCGCGTCGCGGTGGGACGGCGTGTCGGCGTCTGGCGTAGCGGGCGCCGACGCCATGCGCAGGGCCTGGCGCAGCTGGCGGTTGTCCCAGGCCAGCCAGGCGGCGGCGCCTGCCAGCAGCAGGAACAATGCACCGGCCAGCAGCCAGGAGTGCGGTGAGGCCGCGTTGCCACGATGCGCGCCAAACAGGAACCCGTCCAGTGAAAAGCTGCGTGGCAGCATGCCGATTTCGGCGTAAACCTCGGCGATGTGGTGCCAGCGCCCCGGGTTCATGTGGCCGATCTCGATCAGCTGCGGCTGCATCAGCCGCGCCATCTCGGCGGCCTCGAACAGCAGGTGCTCGCGCGGCAGCCGCTGGCTGTAGCGCGCCAGGATCAGATCGGCCGCCTCCTGCGGGTAGGCCATGGCGTACTGCCAGCCGCGCAGGCTGGCGTCGCGAAAGGCCTGCACCCGCTCGGGCGCGCTGCGCGCCAGTTTTTCGCTGGTAAATAGCGTGTCACCATAAAAATCAATGCCCGCCGCGCGCGGCGACAGCACCGTGTGGGCCAGCCCCGCCTGGCGCAGCGCCCAGACCTGGTCGGTGGTGTAGACCGAAAAGCCCTGGACGCGGCCGCTGATCAGGTCCTGGATGTCAAAGCTGGGCGCCACGCGCTGTACCCGATCGCCGCCCAGGCCTTCGCGCTGCAGGTAGGCAAACAGCTCCTGGTCGTGTGGTGACACCATGATGCGCTGGCCCGTGAGGTCGTGCACCGTCTGCGTGCCGCCGCCGCGCACGGCCAGCGCCAGCGCCGAATGCTGCAGGATGGTGGCCAGCGCCACCACCGGCTCGCCTTGGGCGCGGCGCAACGCCAGCTCGGAGCCCGCCACGCCAAATTCGGCCTTGCCGCCCGCCACGGTGGCAATGCTGTCCTCGGCGCCGCCGGCTTCGGCAAAGCGCACCTGGAAGCCGGCGTTGCGGTAATAGCCTTTTTCAGCCGCGACGTAGTAGCCTGCAAACTGGAACTGGTGCTTCCACTTGAGCTGCAGCGTCACGGCCTCCAGCCCGTCGGCGGCGCGGGCCGGCGCGGTGATCAACAGGCCCGCCACGGCGGCCAGCAGGGGCAAGGAAAGAAGGCGCATGGTGCTGGGTGCGCAGCATACGCCATGCCAAGTGACGCGCCGCGCGCCCGCCTGTATCCTGTGGCCCCATGTCCCCGGCCCTGACCCCTGTGCGCTTGCTGGTATGGCTGGCGGCCGCACTGGTAGCGCTGGCCGCCGCAGGTTGCGGGGGTCGTGAGCCGGATGCGCCGCGGGCCGCGGCGGGCGTGATCGACCTGCGGGACTGGAACCCGGCGCGTGACGGCGTGATGCCGCTGGACGGTGAGTGGGACCTGCTGTGGGGCACCTTCGACGACCCCACTGGCCTGGGCAGCGCCCAGGCCCGCCGCGGCGTGCCCGTGGCGGTGCCGGGCCCGTGGAACGATGCAGTCCACGCCGGCGTGCCGGTGGGCGCGAAAGGCCACGCCAGCTACCGGCTGGTGGTGGACTGCTACCGGGCCAACGGGCTGGCCCTGTCGCTGCCCATGCAGCACAGCGCCTTGCGGCTGTACGTGAACGGCCGGGTGGTAGCCCAGCAGGGCAGCCCGGGCGCCACGGCCGACCTGGCCCGGCCCTCGCCGGTGCAGCAGATCGTGCAACTGGACAACGTGTCATGCCCGATGCACATCGTCGCCCACGTCTCCAACTTCGAGCTGCGTCGTGGGGGCCTGATGCGCAGCATCGACATCGGCACCCAGCAGCAGATCCGCGAGCAGCGGGAGTCCGGTCTGACGCGTGACGTGTTTGCGCTGGGCAGCCTCATGGTGATGAGCCTGCTGCCGCTGCTGTTTTTCCTGTGGCGCAGCAGCGACCGCAGCCCGCTGTACTTCGGCCTGTTCTGCCTGTCGTTTGCGGTGTACGTGGCGCTGGGCGGCGAGCGGCTGGCGCAGCCGCTGGTGGCGCCGCTGGGCTTCACCGTGTACCTGAAGCTGGTGCTGGGCAGCCTGTTCCTGAACTGCACGCTGTTCACGCTGTTCCTGCGCGCGCAGTATCCGCGCGCGTTCACCGCGCCTGCGGTGCGCGTGGTGGCAGCCTGGGGCTTTGGGTCCACCCTGGTACTGCTGGTGGTGCCTGCCTCGCTGTTCAGTGGCATGGTGCTGGTGCTGCAACTGGGCGCAGTGCTGGTGGCGCTGTACCTGGTGGTGTCGTTGCTGCGCGCGCTGCGGGCCGGCAGTGTCAGCGCAGGGGTGTTGCTGGCGGGGCTGGTGGTGTTGATCGGCGCCATCACCCATGACAGCCTGAGCATTGCGCACCTGCGCTCCCACGGCCTGGCGCCCTGGGGCATGGTGCTGTTTGCGCTGGCGCCGGGCATCCTGCTGGCGCAGCGCTTTGCACGGGCGCTTTCGGCCGAGGAGCTGCGTGCCCTGGAGCAGGGCGAGCGCGCCAACCTGCTGGTGCGCGCCACCCGCGCCGGCACGCTGGACTGGGACGCGGTGACCGGCACGGTGGGCTACTCCGCGCGCTTTCGCGAAATGCTGGGCTACCCCGCGGACGCGGGCGTCGGCGTGACCGGCGGGCTGCCGCTGTTTTATGACATGGTGCACCCCGAGGACCGCCAGGGCGTGCGCGAGCTGTTCATGACGCACCTGCGGCGGCGCGACGTGCGCGGCGCCGTGCGGCCGTTTGCGTCGCTGGAATACCGCCTGCTGCGCACTGACGGAAAGCCGCTGTGGGTGCATGCCGAGGGTATTGGCCTGTGTGGCGCGGACGGACGCACGCTGCGCTTCATCTGCTCATTCATCGACATCTCGCAGCGCAAGCACGCCGAGCAGGCGCTGCTCACGGAGCAACGGCGCCTGGACCTGGTGGTGCGCGGTGCGCGCGTGGGCATTGTGGACTGGGACGGGCAGACCCATGCCACCTACTACTCGCCGCGGTTTCGCGAAATCCGGGGGTATGAAGCCGATGCGGACACCGCCGGCTGGCCGGACTACTTCAAGGTCATGATCCACCCTGAGGACCGCGAGCGCATCACCTCGCGCTGGGTTCGTTTCATCCGCGGCAAGGGGCCCGAGGGGCCGCATGGCAGCTTTTACTCGCCCGAGGAATACCGCCTGCTCAAGGCCGACCACAGCTATGTATGGGTGCAGGTCAGCGGCATGGCGGTGCGTGATGCGCAGGGTTTCGTCATCCGCTGGATTGCTGCGGTGATCGACATCAGCGAACGCCACCAGCAGGAAGAAGCCCTGCGCGCCTCGCGCGACCAGATCGCCGCGCAGGCCGCCCAGCTGGAGCAGCAGAACGAAACGCTCAAGGACAACGTGCGCCTGCGCGAGGAGGTCGAGCGCATCGGCCGCCACGACATCAAGACACCGCTGAACAGCATCATCGCCGTGCCGCGCCTGCTGCGCGAGGAGCGCGCGCTGAGCCCCGAAGAAGACGAGCTGCTGGGCGTGGTGGAGCGCGCGGGCTACCGCATCCTGAGCATGGTCAACCTGTCGCTGGACCTTTACAAGATGGAAAACGGCAGCTACATCTTCCGCCCTGACGCGGTGGACCTGGGCGCGCTGCTGGACAAGGTTCTGGCCGACCTGCGCAGCCATGCCGCGTCGAAAGGGGTGGCGCTGCGCGTGGTGGCGCCGCAGCCTGTGCACGCCTGGGCCGAGGAGTTGCTGTGCTATTCGCTGCTGGCCAATCTGGTCAAGAACGCGCTGGAGGCATCGCCCGAAGGCGCGGCGGTGACCCTGACGCTGGCCACGCAGGCCGCGGGCGGCACCGTGACGCTGGCCATCCACAACCAGGGCGCGGTGCCCGAGGCCGTGCGCGGCCAGTTCTTTGAAAAATACGCCACTGCGGGCAAGGCCAGCGGCACCGGCCTGGGCACCTATTCGGCCCGGCTGATGGCGCAGGTGCAGGACGGCGACATCACCATGCGGACCTCCGACACCGAGGGCACCACGCTGACCGTGCGCCTGCGCGCCGCGCCCGCGGGCACCCAGCCCGCCACCCAGCGCCATGCGGCCGGGCGCGAGGACGCCGCAGCATTGCCCGCGCAGTGGCCGCCGCTTCAGGTGCTGCTGGTGGACGACGACGAATACAACCTGCTGATTGTGCGGCGCTTCCTGCCCAGCCCGCCGTTCACGGTCGCCACCGCCATCAACGGCCGCATGGCCCTGGACATGGCGCAGGCCACATGGCCGGACCTGATCATCATGGACCTGGACATGCCAGTGATGGGCGGTCTGGAGGCGGTGGGCCTGCTGCGCGCCCATGAAAGCGCGGCCGGGCTGCCGCGGTGCCGCATCATGGCGCTTTCGTCGCACGAAGACGAAGAAACGCAGCGCCGCTGCCTGGCGGCAGGCTTTGACCAGTACCTGACCAAGCCCGTCACGCGTGACGTGATCCACGCCGCGCTGGCGCGGCTGACCGGCACGCAGGGCGCTGCGCCGGCCCAGCCTGACGCCGACCCGGACCTGGCGCCGCTGATGGCCGGCTTTGTGGCGTCGCGCCGCAAGCTGGTGGACGAGCTGGCGCAGGCCGCCGCCCAGGGCGAACGCGAGACCGTTCGCCGCATTGCCCACCAGCTGGCCGGCAGCTTCAGCCTGTACGGTTTTCACGATGCGGCGCAGGCCAGCCGGGCGCTGGAGAGCGCCGCGCCGCGGGCACCGATGGACGAGCTGGCCGCTATGGCGGCGGGTTTGCGCGTGCTATTCTGATTACCGCCGTTGAGGAGCTGAGCACCATGAGCGACAAGAAAAAAATCCTGCTGGTGGACGACGATGAAGCCGTGGTCTCTTACCTGGTCGTCAAGCTGGCAAAGTATTACGACCTGATCAGCACCACCGACCCGACCCAGGTGGTGGCCATGGCGCGCGAGGAACAGCCCGACCTGATCCTGTGCGACATCGACATGCCCGGCATGAGTGGCGGCGACCTGGCGTCGGCGCTGACCGAAGACCCCGACACCGCCTTCATCCCGGTGCTGTACCTGACGGCGCTGGTTTCACCCCAGGAAACAGAAGACCTGCAGGGCCAGGTGGGCGGGCGGCCCGGCATTTCCAAGCGGGCGCCGCTGGCGGAGCTGCTGGCGCGGATTGCGCAACTGGCGCGCTGAAGCGCCGGGCGTGCTGCGGGGACAGGGACGAAGCGAGGGGTTGATGGCGCCCCCGACAGGAATCGAACCTGTATCTAGCGCTTAGGAGGCGCTCGTTCTATCCATTGAACTACGGCGGCGACGCTGCGTATTCTATTTGCTCAGCAGCCGCATCGCCTCTTCCAGGCCCTTGAGGGTTAGCGGGTACATGCGGTTGTTCACCAGCTGCTGGATCACGCTGATGCTCTGGCGGTACTGCCACACGCCCTGGGGTTCGGGGTTGATCCAGGCGAATTTGGGGAAGGCGTTGGTCAGGCGCTGCAGCCATTCGGCGCCGGCTTCCTCGTTGTTGTATTCCACGCTGCCGCCGGGCTGCAGGATTTCGTACGGGCTCATCGTAGCGTCGCCGATGAAGATGAGCTTGTAGTCCTTGTTGTACTTGCGGATGATGTCCCAGGTGGCGAACTTCTCGCTGAAGCGGCGGCGGTTGTTCTTCCACATGAAGTCGTACACGCAGTTGTGGAAGTAATAAAACTCCATGTGCTTGAACTCGGTCTTGGCGGCCGAGAACATCTCCTCCACCCGCGCGATGTGTTCGTCCATGGTGCCGCCCACGTCCATCAACAGCAGCACCTTCACGTTGTTGTGGCGCTCGGGCCTCATCTTGATGTCCAGCCAGCCTGCGTTGGCGGCGGTGGAGCGGATGGTGTCGTCCAGGTCCAGCTCGTCCTCGTGGCCCTCGCGCGCGAACTTGCGCAGGCGGCGCAGCGCCACCTTGATGTTGCGCGTGCCCAGCTCCTGCTGGTCGTCGTAGTCCTTGTACGCCCGCTGGTCCCAGACCTTGACCGCGCTCTTGTTGCGGCCCTTGTCCTGGCCGATGCGGATGCCCTGCGGGTTGAAGCCATAGGCGCCAAACGGGCTGGTGCCGCCGGTTCCGATCATGCGGTTGCCGCCTTCGTGGCGCTCCTTCTGCTCTTCAAAGCGCTTTTTCAGCGTCTCCATGAGCTCGTCCCAGCCCATCTTCTCAATCTTGGCCTTTTCCTCGGGCGACAGCTCCAGCTCCAGGTTCTTGCGCAGCCATTCCAGCGGCACGTCCTTGGTGAAGTCCGCGATCATCTCCACACCCTTGAAGTAGGCGGCGAAGGCGCGGTCAAACTTGTCGTAGTGCTTCTCGTCCTTGACCAGGGCGGTGCGGCTCAGGTAGTAGAAGTCGTCGATCTTGTAGCCGTCGTCGCTGGTCGGCCCCACCACGCCCTGCTTGATCGCGTCCAGCAGCGTGAGGTATTCCTTGACCGACACGGGCAGCTTGGCGCTGCGCAGGGTGTAGAAGAAATCGATCAACATCGCGGTCTCCTTGAGGTGGGCTCAGGCACGCGGCCTTTCGCGCAGGTACAGCAGCTGGGCTTTGGCTTCGGGCCACTCGCCCGAGCGCATGCTGTACATCACGGTGTCGCGGATGGTGCCGTCGCGGCGCAGCGCGTGACCGCGGATCACGCCGTCTTTTTTTGCGCCCAGCCGCTCGATGGCGGCCTGCGACGCGAAGTTGAAGTTGTCGGTGCGCCAGCCCACCACATGGCAGCCCAGCGTGTCGAACGCGTGGCTCATCAGCAGCAGCTTGGCTGTCGTGTTGATGTGGGTGCGCTGGCAGCGTTTGGCGTACCAGGTGTAGCCAATCTCCACGCGCCTCACCGCGGGCAGGATGTCGTGGTAGCTGGTGGTGCCCAGCACGGTGCCGGTGGCCTCGTCGGTCACGGCAAAGGCAAAGCGGCTGCCGTCCTCGCGCATCTTCAGCGCGTCTTCAATGTACTTGCGGGTCTGGCCGGGCTCGGGCACCGAGGTGATGCGCAGGTTCCAGAGCTCGCCGTCAGCGGCGGCAGCGGCCAGGCCGGCTTCGTGGGACAGGTCCAGCGGCACCAGTGCGATGCCGCGATCAGACAGGCGTACGGGTTCTACAAAGGCCATGGCCGGTGTCTACTCCTTGGGTTGTTCCGCCCGGCTGCGCCGCCAGCGGCGTGCCGCCTGCAGGCCCAGCCCGCCGCCCAGCCCTACCAGCACGATGCCGGCGATGCTGGCGTTGGTGTAGCCGGCCGCAAAAACATCAAAGCCCAGCACCCGCCCGAGCCAGAAGCCCAGCAAGGCACCGCCCACGAAGCCAACGGCGTCGGACAGGCCCTCGAGCAATGCCTTGTTCATCGGTTATGCCGTTGCATGAAGACCAGCTTTTCAAACAGGGTCACGTCCTGCTCGTTCTTGAGCAGTGCGCCCACCAGCGGCGGCACAGCGACCTTGTCTTCCTTGCTCTGCAGGGCTTCCAGCGGGATGTCTTCGGCCACCAGCAGCTTGAGCCAGTCCAGCAGCTCGCTGGTGCTGGGCTTTTTCTTCAGTCCCGGCAGGTTGCGCACGTCGTAAAACGTCTTCATCGCAGCCGTGAGCAGGTCCTTTTTCAGGCCGGGGAAGTGCACATCCACGATCTGGCGCATGGTGTCCGCGTCGGGGAACTTGATGTAGTGGAAAAAGCAGCGGCGCAGGAAGGCATCGGGCAGCTCTTTTTCGTTGTTGGACGTGATGAACACCAGCGGGCGGTGTTTGGCGCGGATGAGTTCACGCGTTTCGTAGCAATAGAACTCCATGCGGTCGATTTCGCGCAGCAGGTCGTTGGGGAATTCGATATCGGCCTTGTCGATCTCGTCGATCAGCAGCGCCACCGGCTGCTCGGCCGTGAAGGCCTGCCACAGCACGCCCTTGACGATGTAGTTCTGGATGTCCTTGACCTTTTCGTCGCCCAGCTGGCTGTCACGCAGGCGGCTCACTGCGTCGTATTCATACAGGCCCTGCTGGGCCTTGGTGGTGGATTTGATGTGCCACTGCAGCAGCGGCATGTTCAGCGCCTGGGCCACTTCCTCGGCCAGCATGGTCTTGCCGGTGCCCGGCTCGCCCTTGACCAGAAGGGGCCGCTTGAGAGTGATGGCGGCATTCACGGCAAGCATCAAATCCTGCGTGGCGACGTAGTTCTGGGAGCCTTGGAACTTCATGGATGCGGGTGTGATTGGGAGTAAGGGTTGTGCCGGATATAATCAAAGGTTGATTACAAGTGTGAACTTCTCACCGGATTGTGCGCGCAAAATGAACAAGTTGTTGACCACGATGTTTGCCCTCGCTGTCGCTTGCGTGACCGCGGTTTCCCATGCCCAGGAAGTCAAGGGCAACGCCGCCGCTGGCGAAAAGAAAATCGCCATGTGCATCGGCTGCCATGGCATCCAGGGCTACCAGGCCAGCTTTCCCGAGGTGCACAAGGTGCCCATGATCTCCGGTCAGGGCGCCAAGTACATCGTGGCGGCGCTGAACGCCTACAAGGCCGGCGACCGCAAGCACCCCACCATGCGCGGCATCGCCGAATCCCTGAGCGACCAGGACATGGCCGACATTGCCGTCTATTACGAAGCCCACGGCGGTGCCAAGCCCGTGGCAGCCAAGCCGGCCCGCCAGCCCAGCGCCCAGGTCGATGCCCTGCTCAAGAAGGGTGCCTGCGTTTCCTGCCACGGTGACAACTTCTCCAAGCCGATTGACCCGGCCTACCCCAAGATCGCCGGCCAGCACGCCGACTACATGTTCGTCGCGCTCAAGGCCTACAAGACCGAAGGCGCGGGCACCATCGGGCGTTCCAATGGTGTGATGGCAGGCATTGCCAAGCAGTTCACCAATGCCGAGCTCAAGGCGCTGGCAGGTTACGTGAGTTCCCTGGACGGCGAACTGAAGACGGTGCCGGAGAAACGTTTCCGTTGATCCGGTTTACCGCTTCGCTCCAGAACTAAACAAAGCCCCGCTATGCGGGGCTTTGTACTTGTGGGTTGTTCAGTCTTTTGTCGCCCGGCGCTGTACGGCGTCAATGTAGGCCTGGCCGTCCGGCGGCCGGCCTGATCGCTGGCTTTCCCAGAGCATCTGGCCCAGGCATTCCATGGCTTCATGGTGGGCGTCGTGCAGCGAGCCACGGCGCGCGGCCAGCAGTTCCACCGCCTGGCGGATGCCGCGCGGCTGGTCGATCGAGCACTGCTCGCTGATCGACAGGTGCATGGACAGGTGCAGGAACGGGTTGGTCTGGCCGCCTTCGCCGGTGTATTCGCGCGCCAGGGCAGCGTCCACGTCGGCCAGGTCGGCATGGTATTCGGGGTGCTCGGCGATCCACTGGCCGGCCAGGGTTTCCAGGGCCTCCAGCGGTTCGCCCGCGCGGGTCTTGGCATGGGCAGCGCAGAAAAAGCGGCGGACGTCGGCTTGGCTGGGGGCAAACATGGGCGCATAGCGTAGCACGCCCGCCTGAAGGGGCAGGGGGCTACGCGGCCTCGGGGCGCGGTCCTACGCGCACGCCGGCGCGCCGCCCCCACCATGGCGTTCACCAAAACTCAAAGGAGATTTCCATGAACGCAGCAAGAATCACCGGCATTGTCCTGATCGTCCTGGGCCTGGCGGGCTTCATGACCGGCGGCTTCAGCTTCACCAAGGAAACGACCAAGGCCGAAATCGGCCCGTTGCAGCTCAAGGTGCAGGAGAAAGAGTCCGTCAATGTGCCCCAGTGGCTGAGCATCGGGGCCATCGTGCTGGGCGGCGTGGTGCTGGTGATGGGCTTTCGCAAGCCCTGATCCGCCTCAGGAGCGCTGCCCCAGCAGCCGCGATACGGTGCGCGCGGCCTCAAGCAGCGCGGGCAACAGGTTGTCCTGCATCGCACGGGCGCTGGTGCGGTTGGCCTGGCCGCTGATGTTCAGCGCGGCCACCGTGCGGCCCGCGCTGTTGGTGATGGGCGCGGCCATCGAAATCAAGCCTTCTTCCAGCTCCTGGTTCACGATGCACCAGCCCTGCCGACGGGCCTGTGCCACACGGGCCACCAGGGTGTCGATGTCCGTGACGCTGTGACGCGTACGTGGCTGCAGGTCCGACGCCTTGAGCCGCGCCACCAGTTCGTCATCGGCCAGGTCTGCCAGCAGCACCCGGCCCATGGACGTGCAATACGCCGGCAGCCGTGAGCCCACGCCCAGCGTGATGCTCATGATCTTGTGGGTGGGCACGCGCAGCACATAAACAATGTCCGTAGCGTCCAGCACGGCCGCCGAGCACGATTCCTTGACCTGCGCCACCAGCGCCTCCATGACCGGCTCGGCCAGGTTCCAGATGGGCATGGACGACAGGTACGCAAAGCCGAGGTCCAGGATGCGCGGCGTCAGTCGGTACAGCTTGCCGTCGGTGTGCACATAGCCCAGCGCCTGCAGCGTCAGCAGGATGCGGCGCACGCCCGCGCGCGTCAGGCCGCTGCGCTGTGCCACTTCACTGAGCGTCTGCTGCGGCGCCTGTGCGTTGAAGGTACGGATGACTTCCAGCCCGCGGGCAAACGACTGAACATAGCTGTCGCCGGGTTGGGGTGCGCCTTTGGCGCGCGGGGCTGCGTTTGCCATGGTCGGGGCCGTCCTTTAGAATTCATTATACGAACAGATGTTCTATATACGAACATGATCAACAAAATCGCATCCTCCGTCACGCAGGCGCTGGCCGGCATCCAGGACGGCGCCACCGTCATGATCGGCGGCTTTGGCACCGCCGGCATCCCCAACGAGTTGATTGACGGGCTGATTGCACAGGGCGCCAGGGACCTGACCGTGGTCAACAACAACGCCGGCAATGGCGAAACCGGGCTGGCCGCTCTGCTGGCCACGGGCCGCGTGCGCAAGATCATCTGCAGCTTTCCGCGCCAGGCCGACAGCCAGGTGTTTGACGCGCTGTACCGCAGCGGCAAGCTGGAGCTGGAGCTGGTACCCCAAGGCAACCTGTCAGAGCGCATCCGCGCGGCAGGTGCGGGCATCGGCGCGTTCTTCACGCCCACGGGCTTTGGCACCGAGCTGGCACGGGGCAAGGAGACGCGCGAAATCAACGGCCGCCAGTACGTACTGGAATACCCCATCCACGGCGATGTGGCGCTGATCAAGGCCGAGCGCGGCGACCGCTGGGGCAACCTCACCTACCGAAAGACCGCGCGCAACTTCGGCCCCAGCATGGCCATGGCCTGCAAGCGCACCGTGGCCAGCGTGCACGAGGTGGTGGAACTGGGCGCGCTGGACCCCGAGGCCATCGTCACGCCCGCCATTTTTGTGAGCCACATCGTGCAGGTGGAACGTCAGGCCACGCAGGCCGGCGGCTTGAAGAAGGCGGCCTGAGCATGACGTACAGCAAACGCAGCAAAGACCAGCTCGCCGCCCGTGTGGCCCAGGACATCCCCGAAGGCGCCACGGTAAACCTGGGCATCGGCCAGCCGACGCTGGTGGCCAACCACATCCCCGCCAGTCGCGAGGTGCTGCTGCACAGCGAAAACGGCCTGCTCGGCATGGGCCCTGCGCCCGCGGCCGGGCAAGAGGACTACGACCTCATCAACGCCGGCAAGCAGCCCGTGACGCTGCTGCCTGGTGGCTCGTACTTTCACCACACCGACAGCTTTGCCATGATGCGCGGCGGCCACCTGGACATCTGCGTGCTGGGCGCCTTCCAGGTCAGCGAACGCGGCGACCTGGCCAACTGGCACACCGGCGAGCCCGGCGCCATTCCCGCCGTGGGCGGTGCCATGGACCTGGCGGTGGGCGCCAAGCAGACCTGGGTGATGATGGACCTGCTGACCAAACAGGGCGCCAGCAAGATCGTGCGCGAATGCACTTACCCGCTGACCGGCCTGGCCTGCGTCAAACGCATCTACACCGACGTGGCCACGCTGGACGTGACGCCCCAGGGCCTGCGCTGCGTGGACCGTGTGGACGGCCTGAGCCACGCCGAACTCGAACAACTCGTGGGCCTGCCGCTGCAGGCCTGACCACCTTACCCACTTTGACCCAGGAGACACTTTCATGACCCAGGCTTTCATCTGCGACGCCATCCGCACGCCCTTTGGCCGCTACGGCGGCGCTTTAAGCAGCGTGCGCACCGACGACCTGGGCGCGATCCCGCTCAAGGCGCTGATGGCGCGCAACCCCGACGTGGACTGGGCGGCCGTGACCGACGTGATCTACGGCTGCGCCAACCAGGCCGGGGAGGACAACCGCAACGTGGCCCACATGGCAAGCCTGCTCGCGGGCCTGCCGATTGACGTGCCAGGCGCCACGATCAACCGCCTGTGCGGCTCTGGGCTGGACGCCGTGGGCACGGCCGCGCGCGCCATCAAGGCCGGCGAGGCCACGCTGATGATTGCCGGCGGCGTGGAGAGCATGAGCCGCGCGCCCTTTGTGATGCCAAAGGCCGAGAGCGCCTTCAGCCGCGCCAATGCGGTGTACGACACCACCATCGGCTGGCGCTTCATCAACAAGCTGATGAAGGAAAAGTATGGCGTGGACGCCATGCCCGAGACCGCGGAAAACGTGGCGACAGATTTCAGGATCGAGCGCGAGGCGCAGGACCGCATGGCGTTGGCCAGCCAGATGAAGGCGGTGGCTGCGCAGAAGGCCGGGCACTTTGACAGCGAAATCACGCCCGTGACCATCGCGCAAAAGAAGGGGGACGCCATTGTCGTGAGCAAGGACGAGCACCCGCGGGAAACCTCACTGGAGGCACTGGCCAAGCTCAAGGGCGTGGTGCGCCCCGACGGCACGGTCACGGCCGGCAACGCCAGTGGCGTGAACGACGGCGCCTGCGCGCTGCTGCTGGCCGACGAAGCCACAGCCGCCAAAAACGGACTGACGCCGCGCGCCCGCGTGGTGGGCATGGCCACGGCCGGTGTGGCGCCGCGCATCATGGGCATTGGCCCGGCACCGGCCACGCTGAAGGTGCTGGCGCTGACGGGCATCACGTTGCAACAGCTGGATGTGATCGAGTTGAACGAAGCCTTCGCCGCCCAGGGCCTGGCCGTGCTGCGCCAGCTGGGCCTGCGTGACGACGACCCGCGCGTGAACCAGTGGGGCGGTGCCATCGCGCTGGGCCACCCGCTGGGCGCCAGCGGCGCGCGGCTGGCTACCACGGCGGTGAACCAGCTGCACCAGACCGGCGGCCGCTACGCGCTGTGCACCATGTGCATCGGCGTGGGGCAGGGCATTGCGCTGATCCTGGAACGCGTCTGAGCTGGCGCCCGCGGCGCGTCAGCCGGCCGGGGCGGCGCTGCCGCGCTGGACGCGCAACAAAAGCGCCATGGCGGCGGTCGCACACAGGGTGAAGGCCAGCATCAGCCAGCCGAGGTTGACCGCGCCATGGTGCGGCACCAGCCCCACGGCGTAGCCGCCTAAAGCGCCGGTGAGCTGCTGCGTCACACCGGCCACGGCTGCGGCGGAGCCGGCCAGCGCGGGCAGCACACCCACGGTGCCTGCCAGCGCGGGCGGCACCAGCAGGCCGTGGCCGATGCCCATGAACATCAGTGGCAGCGCAAACGCCAGCGGTGTGTTCAGCCCTGCCAGCCCCAGGCCAATGAGCAGCATGACGCCGCCCAGGGTGAACGCCTGCCCTGTCACCAGCATGCGGCGGTCACCCAGCCGGTGCACCAGCCGGCTGGTGGCGAAATTGCCCACGATGTAGGCCAGCGGAATGCACATGATGTAGTAGCCCACATGGGCCGGCCCCACGCCGTAGCTGCCCAGCACCAGCGGCGCGCCGCCCAGGAAGGTGTAGAAGGTCGCCGTCGTCATGCACAGCACCACGACGTACAGCCGGAAACCCGGCTCGCGTGCCAGCTGGGCGTATGACGACAGCATGGCGCCCAGCCAGTGGGGCTGCACGCCCGCCGCAGGCTGGTGCGCGGGCAGGCCGCGCCAGGCGGCGATGAAAAGCAGCACGGCCAGCGCCGCCATCACGAAAAAGTTGGCCTGCCAGCCCAGGCTCACGTGCAACTGCCCGCCCAGGATGGTGGCCGCCGGCGGGCACAGGCCCATGGCCATGCCGATCCAGGCCATGACGCGGGTGCGCCCCGGGCCGTGAAACAGGTCCTGCACCAGCGCGCGGCCAATCACCATGCCGGCGGCGGCGCCCGCGCCCTGCAGCACGCGCGCGGCCGTCAGCAGGGGCAGGGTGGGCGCCATTGCGGCCAGCAGCGAGCCTGTGAAAGACAGCACCAGCCCCACCAGCAGCAGCCGCTTGCGGCCCCAGCGGTCCGACAGCGGGCCGTATACCAGCTGCAGGCAGCCGTAGGTCAGCACGTAGCCGCTGAACGTGAGCTGCACCGACGCCTGGCTGGCGCCAAAGATGGCACCCCACTCCTGCATGGACGGGATGCAGATCGTCATGGCCAGCAGGCCAAAGGCGAGCTGGCCGATCAGGTTGGCAATGAGCAGGGCGCTGGGCTCGGGTGCAGGTGGCTGTGGCATGGGGCGTGACGGATCAGCCCCACACTATAGAGAGGAGAGCGCACGCGCCGGGCCTGCGCTTGCCTTATTCCACGCGGATGTTCTTGGCCTTCACGATGCGGCCATAGATGTCGGCATCGCGGCGCACCATGTTGGCCATTTCTGCGCGCGAGACGCCCAGGGGCTCGCTGTTGAGTTCGCGGATCTTCTTCTGCACCTCAGCGTCCTTGCTGCCCTCGACGAACACGGCGTTGACGCGGTCCACGATGGCAGCGGGCGTGGCCGATGACGTCCAGATGCCGTGCCACGAGGTCATCGTCAGGCCGGGCACCAGCTCGGACAGCGTGGGCACATCGGGCAGCGCTGCAAAGCGCGCCGGGCCAGAATAGGCCAGGGCCTGCACCTTGCCGCCGCTGATCAGCGGGAACGCGGTGGCGATGGGTTCCATCACCGTGTCCACCTGGCCGCCCATCACATCGGGGACCGGGCTGGTGCGGTAAGGCACATGGACCATGTCGGTGCCGGTTTCTTCCTTGAGCCATTCCACGATCAGGTGCGACGGGCTGCCGGCGCCATAGGACGCATGCGAGATCGTGCCGGGCTTCGCCTTGGCCGCGGCCACCAGGTCCTTGGCCGACTTGGCAGCCAGCCCCGGCTTGGCAATCAGCACGAGGCCCTGGCGCATCGTGGTAGCCACCGGCACCAGGTCTTTCTGCGGGTCAAACGGCAGCTTGCTGTAGATGAAAGGGTTGATGGTGAAGGCCGTGGACAGGTTGTACAGGAAGGTATAGCCGTCCGCCGGCGCCTTGGCCACCGCGTCGGTGGCCAGGTTGCCGGCCGCGCCCGGCTTGTTGTCAATGACCACCGGCACCCCCAGCTTGCGCGACGCGTATTCACCGTACAGGCGGGCAAAGATATCGGGCGGCGTGCCGGCGGCAAAGCCCACCACGATCTTGATCGGGCGGTTGGGCCAGGGCGCTGTTTGCGCCATCGCCAGCCCGCCCAGTACGACCATGCTCAGGCCCACTAGCAGTTTCAGTCTTGTTCTCATGTGATGTCTCCTGGTTGATGAAAGTTGTCGGATGCTCCGCGCCCTGTGGCTCAGGCCATGACGCAGGCCTGTGCAAACTCAAGCCGCGGCCCGCGCGCAAAGGCCGGCAGCCCTGCCGGGTAACCCAGGTTCAGCAGGAAGTCGGCTTCCCACCGCCCGTCGCTGAAAAAGGCACGGTTCACGCCGTCCGCGTCAAAGCCGCTCATGGGACCGCAGGCCAGGCCCAGCGCGCGGGCGGCCAGCAGCAGGTAGCCGCCGGTCAGCGTGGCGTTGCGCACGGCGGTGCTGCGTGCCAGCGCGGGCTGAGCCTCGAAGTTTTCACGCGCGCCCGGCCCATGCCACAGCGTGGGCATCCATTCGTGAAAGCGTGTGTCGCGCGCCACGATCACGGTGACCGGCGCCGAACGCACCTTGGGCTGATTGCCGGGCGCCACATGGGGCAGCAGGCGCTCGCGCCCCGCATCGCTGGCCACAAAGACAAAGCGGGCGGGCTGGCAGTTCATGGACGTGGGGCCCAGGCTGGCCAGCGTATACAGGCGCTGCAGCAATTCGGGCGGCAGCGGCGCTGGGTCGAACTGTGCATGGGTGCGTGCCTGGGTGAACAAGCAGGCCAGCGCGGCCTCGTCCAGCGAACCCGGTGCGGCGAAGTTCATGCGGCAGCACCAAAGCCCGCGGGCACTTCACCGTCGTACTGCACTTCGCGCGTGGCCTGGTAAGACAGCGCAAAGCCGCTGGGCTGTACGGCCTCTTCAGCCAGGTGGGCGATCAGCCCGGCTGTGCGCGCCAGGATGGGCACGCCGCGCAGCGACGCCACCGGAAAGCCCACGCCCAGCAGCACGGCCGGAATGGCGGCTGACACATTCATGCGCAGCTCCTTGCCGGTGATGGCGGGTATCGCCTTTTCAAGCGCGCGCGCTATCTCCACAAAGCGCAGGCTGGCGCCTGCCTGGGCTGCCACGGCGATCAGGCGGTCCACGCGCGGGTCGCTGGCCTTGTGCAGCGGGTGGCCATAGCCGGGGATGGCACGGCGCTCGGCCTTCAGCGTGCGGATCGTGTCGGCGGCCACATGATCCAGTGCCTCACCGGCATCCACGCGTGCCGCCACGTCGGCGAACAGGCGCCCCGCGGTTTCCGACGCGCCCAGGATCACCGAGCCGCAGCCTAGGATGCCCGCGGCCACCGCACCCTGCAGCGCGTCGGGTGCCGCCGCGTAGGTCATGCGGCTGGCCTGCACGCTGGGTACCAGGCCGTGCTCGGCAATGGCCACCAGCGTCGCATTGAGCACCGCGCTGCAGGCGGCGTCGGGCCGCTGACCGGTCAGCAGCAGGTAGAAATAGTCGCCGAACGACAGGTGGCCGATCAGCTCGGTGCACAGGTTCTGGCCACGCACGACGATGGTGTTTTCATCCGATGTACAGATGGCGGTGCGCGCAATGGTGGATTTGCCGATTTTCATGATGGATGCGTGGCCTCAGGCGGCCTGGGTTTCAAGGCAGAAGTCGTAGTGCGCGGACCAGTACGGCGTGGCCAGCGTGCGGCCGTCGGGCGCCTGGCCCGCCGGGTGCGGCTCGAAGTCCACGATCAGGCTGGGCCGCACGCCGAACACGGCGTCAGAGTCGAGGTAGGGGCTGTTGGCCACGAACAGGTGCGTGGTGACAGGCACATGGCGCTCGGCCGACACCTTCATGTGGATGTGGCCGGGCCGGTTCGGGTGGCGGCCCATGCCGGCCAGCATGCGGCCCACCGGCCCGTCCACCGGAACGGGGTAGTAGGTGGGGCGGATCGACCAGAACCAGTAGCGGCCCTGGGCGTCGGTGCGGATGCGCGCGCGCGCGGCCATGCCCGCGCCTTCGACCTGCATGTCGTACACGCCATCGCCGTCACCCGACCAGATGTCCAGCAGCGCGCCCTGCAGCGGCTGGCCGTGGATGTCGGTCACGCGGCCGCTGTAGAACGTGGGCTCACCCGATGCGCCCTGGGCCAGGTCCGCGCCCAGCGGCAGCTCCGGCGCGCCCTCCCAGTAGTAGGGCCCCTGCACCGTGGCCTCGGTCGCTTCAGTGATGCGCTGTGTGCCCTGGTTGCGCGCCGCGGCGCGCCGCTGGTCCAGCATGACGACCATCATCGACGCGCCCAGCGTGTCCGACAGCAGGATGAACTCCTGGCGCTTGTCGGTGCAGGCCTGGCCCACGGCGGTCAGGAATTCGATGCCGGAAAACCATTCGCCCGGCTGCAAGTCCACGTCGCGGATGAACGCATGCAGGTGTGTGATGAGTGAGCGCATGACCTGCGAAAAGCGCGGGTCGGTGGCGCCGTCCAGGCGCTGCAGCACGGCCTGGGTCAGTTCGTCTTCGGTGGACGGTGTCATGGGGAGTCTCCTTTGTTCTGGGTGATGGGGTGTCTCAGCCGGCTTGCTGCAGCCGGCGGCGGATGGGCTCCACGACGGCCGCGTTGTCCGCGCCCAATGTGGGCGGCGCGGACACCTGCAGCGAGCGTTCGCCGTCAAAGCTCACCGGTGAGCGGATGGTGCGCCACTCGCCGCCGTCCGGGTGCGCCGCGCTCACCTCCAGCTGCAGGTGGCGCGCCTGCGGGTCCTGCATGGCTTCCTCGGTGTCGTACATCGGCGCATGGGGCACGTCTTCGGCCTCCAGGCGGGCGCACCATTCGGCGCGGCTGCGTTGCGCGAACAGCTCGCCCAGCAGCGTGATCATGTCGTCCTGGTGGGCGATGCGGGCTTCGCGCGTGGCAAATCGCGGGTCTTCAAACAGGCGCGGGCGTTCGATCGCGTTTGCCAGGCCCTGCCAGAATTTCTCGGGCGACGACATGTGCAGCGCAATCCATTTGCCGTCGCCGCAGGCCAGCACGTACGACTGCGAGACGCTGGGCCGGCTGAACGGGCCCATGATCTCGCCCTCGGCAAAGTAGTGGGTGAAAGCGTCCAGGTTGAAGTGGCACATGGCTTCGAGCATGGACACCTCGACCTTGCGCCCCACGCCGGTTCGCCCACGCTCGACCAGCGCCCCCAGGATGCCGTAGGCCGCGTAGAAGCCCGTCATCGCATCGGCCAGCGCCGGTCCCACCACGCGCGGATTGGCCGGGTTCACCAGCAGCTTGAGGAAGGCACTGGCCGCCTGGGCCACGGTGTCGTAGGCCGGGCGGCCGGCAGCCGGGCCCGTCTGGCCAAAGCCGCTGATGGCGCAGTACACCAGCCGCGGGTTGATGGCGCGCAGCCGCGCCTCGCCGGCGCCCAGCCGCTCGGCCGCGCCGGGACGGAAGTTCTGGATGTAGACATCCGAATCTTTCACCAGCTCGTCAAATACCGCAGCGTCCGCGGGCAGCTTGGGGTTCAGGGTGATGCTGCGCTTGTTGCGGTTGTAGGTCTGGAAATGCGGGCTGTACAGGCCGCCGCGAAACGCGCGAAACGGGTCACCGCTGCCGGGTTGCTCGACCTTGATGACCTCAGCCCCCAGGTCGGCCAGGAACATGCCGGCGGCTGGCCCTGTGATGAAGGTTCCCTGCTCCAGCACCTTGATGCCGCTGAGGACTTTTGCCACCGTATGTGCTCCTGTGTCTTTGGAATGCTGCGGACTGTAGTGGCCGTGCACAGGATTCGGAAATGATCAATTTTCATCGTTATCATCGATGACATCGATCATTTCCGGGGTTTACCGTGGAACTGCGGCACTTGCGCTACTTCATCGCCCTGGCCGGCTCGCTGAACTTCACGCACGCGGCCGAGCGCGTGCACGTCACGCAATCCACCCTGTCGCACCAGATCCGCCAGCTGGAAGAAGAGCTGGGCGTGGCGCTGTTTGACCGCGTGGGAAAGCGTGTGGTTCTGACGGAGTACGGCGATGAGCTGCTGCACTACGCCACGCGTGCCCTGAGCGAGATCGACCAGGGCCTGGGCGCGCTGAAGCACAAGGGAGCGAGCGCGGTGGGCGAGCTGCGCATCGGCTCCACGCACACGTTCAACCTCGGGTTCATACCGGACTGCATCGCGATCTTCCAGCCGCGCCACCCGCAGGTGAAGGTAATGGTCGAGGAACTGTCGGCCGACCAGATTGGCGAGCGGCTGCGCCAGGGCACGCTGGACCTGGGTATTGCCTACCGCCCGGCCGAGCCGGGCAACCTGCAGTTCGAGCTGTTGTACAACGAGGAAATGGTGCTGGTCGTCTCGCCCAGCCACCCGCTGGCGCGGCGCAAGCGGGTGCGCATGGTGGAGCTGCACGGGCTGCCCATGGTGCTGCTGCTGCCGAGCTTTGCCACGCGGCTGATGCTGGACGAATGCTTTCGCTCCTGCGGCGCGCAGCCGCAGGTGATGGCCGAGATGAACACCGTGGCACCCATGTTGGGCGTGGTGGCCAAGACGGGCCTGGCCTGCATCGTGACCGCCAATGCGGTACCGGCCAATTCGCAGCTGCAGATCATCCGGCTGGAAAGCCCCACGCCCGTGCGCCAGCCCGGCATGTTGTGGTCTGTCGACGCACGCCGCTCCAGCGCCACGCGGGCGTTCTCGGCCATCGTGCGCAAGATGGCGTTTCGCAGCAGCCTGCTGGAAGCGACCGGCCGCACCGGGGGCTGAGCGCCGCGCACACACGGCGCTTACGGCGCCAGCTTGTCCTGCGTTCGCGTGTCGAAGTCGCTGGCGTCGTGGCGCTCGTGCAGCTGGCTGGACGGCTCGCCCTGCACCCGGTTGACCATGCGCCCGCGCCTGACGGCGGGGCGCAGCGCCACCTCGTCCGCCCAGCGCACCACGTTGGTGTAGGTGTGCACCTGCAGGAATTCACCCGCGCCGTAGCTCAGGCCCTTGGCCAGCTGGCCGTACCAGGGCCAGATGGCCATGTCGGCAATGGTGTAGTCGTCGCCGGTGATGTAGCGCGTATCGGCCAGGCGGCGGTCCAGCACGTCCATCTGGCGCTTGACCTCCATCGCATAACGGTCGATCGCGTACTGGATTTTTTCAGGCGCATAGGCATAAAAGTGGCCGAAGCCGCCGCCCAGGAACGGCGCACTGCCCATCTGCCAGAACAGCCAGCTCAGGCACTCGGCGCGCGCCGCGCCGCTTTCGGGCAAGAAGGAGCCGAACTTTTCAGCCAGGTACATCAGGATGGCGCCGGATTCGAACACCCGCTGCGGCTGCGTACTGCTGTGATCCACCAGCACCGGGATCTTGGAGTTGGGGTTGGCCGCTACGAAGCCGCTGCCAAACTGCTCGCCCTGGTCGATGCGGATCAGCCAGGCGTCGTATTCCGCGCCGCTGTGGCCCAGCGCCAGCAGTTCTTCCAGCATCACCGTCACCTTCACGCCGTTGGGCGTGCCCAGCGAATACAGCTGCAGCGGGTGCTTGCCCACCGGCAGTTCCTTGTCGTGCGTGGCACCGGCCACGGGGCGGTTGATGTTGGCAAAACGCCCGCCGCTGCTTGGCGGGGGCGTCCAGATTTTGGGGGGGATGTAGGGGGTGGGGGCGTTCATTGAGCCGATATTGCCCGAGTTGGCGCTGGCTTGCATGGCGGCGCCTGACTAAGGAATTCACCTAAGGTGATCGCCTCGGGAATTGTTATCGTTTGTTACCCGGATCAGGCAAGCAGCTTTTGGAGCTTCGTATGGGTGGCTGCGCAATACCTGCGCCGCCGATGCGTACAGAAACGGGGTTTCTCATGCAGGAAAAGTCCCGGTTGCTGCTGGTGGACGATGAGGTTGCGCAATTGCAGGCGCTGTGCTCTCTGCTCATGGATGCGGGATACGACGTCACGGGATGCCCGGACGCCAGCCATGCCCTGGCGCTGTTGCGCGAGCGCGGCTTTGACCTGCTGCTGAGCGACTTGCAGATGCCCGGCACAGATGGTGTGCATCTGGCCCGCGAGGCCATGGCCATTCAGCCCGGCATGGTGGCTGTGCTGATGACGGGCCACGGCACCATCGACAGTGCCGTGGAGGCGATGAAAGCCGGCGTCCTGGACTACATCCTCAAGCCCTTTCGCATGAGCGAGATCCGCCCCGTGATTGCGCGTGCACTCGAGGTGCAGCGCCTGCGCGCGCAGAACACACGCTTGCTGGAAGAGGCTCGCGCCTTCACCACCCAGCTGGAGGCAGTCAATCAGGAGCTGGACTCATTTGCCGGACGCATAGCACATGACCTGCAGGCCGTTCTGCAGGTGACAGAGGGCTTTGCCACCGTGCTGCAGCGCAGTGCCGCGGCCAGGCTGGACGAGCGCGAGAGCCATTATCTGCAACGCATCCTGGACACCAGCGCTCGCGGCAACCGGCTGGTGCAGGACCTGCTGTCGTTTGCACGCCTGGGCGTTCACCCCATTGCGCTCAAACCCGTGGCGCTGGCACTGGTGGTGCAACACGCGCAGCGCGCGGTCGAGCTGCAGGCGCACGGCCGCACGGTGCAGTGGTCGCTGGGCGAGTTGCCCACGGTAATGGGCGATGCGTCCCTGCTGGAGCTGGTCTTCGTCAACTTGCTCTCCAATGCACTGAAGTACACGCACGGCAGGAACCCGGTCCAGATCAGTGTCCAGGCTTCGCCATGCGAGCCCGGGTGGGAAATCAGCGTGCGCGACAATGGTGTTGGCTTCGATCCTGCTTACACGGACCGCCTGTTCCAGCCGTTTGAGCGGCTGCACCCCGACCAGCACTTCATGGGCAACGGCATGGGTCTTGCCAATGTCAGGCGTGTGGTTGAGCGCCACGGCGGCAGTGTGCGCGCGCAGGGATGGCCAGGTGAGGGTGCGCTGTTTGCGTTTACCCTGCCCGTGTCCGCGAGCCTGCCAGCCGCCGCACAGCAACCCGCGGCGCTGCCGGCACAGTCAACCCGTGTGCTGCTGGTGGACGATGATCCCATGGTGCTGCTGTCGCTGCGCAACCTGCTTGAGATCGACGGGCACCAGGTCAGCACCGCCGCAGGCGGCGAGATCGGCATCGAGGCGTTCCAGCGCTCGCTGCAGGACGGCCTGGCGTTCGATGTGGTCATCACGGACTTCGGCATGCCCCACATGGATGGCCGCGCTGTCGCGCGCGCCGTCAAGGCGGCCAGTCCCGGCACCCGGGTCGTCATGCTCACCGGCTGGGGGTCCCGTGTGGACGCCATGGACGACTGGCAGGCCCATGTGGATACCGTGCTGGGCAAGCCCCCGCGCCTGGCGCAGGTGCGCCAGGCCCTGGCGCACCTGCGCACGGATGCGGCATGAGCCCGGTGCATGGCCGTTCACCGGTGCAGCGGCTGGAACGGCTGAACCGTCTTTATCAGGTGCTCAGCGGCATCAACGAAGCCGTCGTGCGCTCGCAAAGCGACGCCGACTTGTTCCTGGCGGCTTGCCGGGTGGCCGTGGAGCGCGGCGCCTTCCGGCTGGCTGCGGTCGTTGCGCCCGAGGCCGCTACGGGCCGTGTGCGCCCGCTGGTCCACTTCGGCGATGCCGACGGCTACTTCGACGAAATCCATGTGAACGTCGATGACGAAAAGCTCAGGCACGGCACCAGCGCCACGGCCATGCGCACGGGCCGCTACGACGTCTGCAACGACCTGGCTTCAGAGCCGCGCATGGCGCCCTGGCGCGAGCAGACCCAGCGCCGGGGTTTTCGCGCGTCGGCGGCTTTCCCCCTCATGCTGGACGGCAGCGTGTTCGGTGCGCTGGTGCTGTTTGCGGGTGAGACCGGCTATTTCCAGCAGGACGAAGTAGAGCTGCTGGTGCGCGTGGCGGGCGATGTGTCGTTTGCCATGAACCACCTGCGCGGCGAAAGCCAGCGTCGCGCCGCGCAGGCGGCGCTGGCCCGCTCGGAGCAGCAAAACAAGCTTATCCTCCAGTCCGTAGGTGAAGGCATCCTGGGCGTGGATACCAACGGGTGCGTCACATTCGAGAACCCGGCGGCGCTGGCAATGCTGGGCTGGGTGGGCCACACGCTGGTGGGCCAGGATGTGCATGAAGTCCTGTACGGGCCGGGCGCGCTGTGCCCCGGCGCTGCATGCCCGTTTGCGCAAACCATGCGCGACGGCCAGCTGCACCGCGTGCCGGACGATACGTTCATGCAAAAAGGCGGCGCCGCCCTGCGTGTGGAGTACGTCTGTTCACCCGTGACGAACGGGCAGGGCTGCACGACCGGCGCTGTCATCAGCTTCAGTGACGTGGGCGAGGACCGGCGCGCCCGCGACAAGTTGCGCGAGAGTCTGTCGGTGCTGCGGATGGCCGGCCGGGTGGCTCGCCTGGGCGGCTGGACGATCGACCTGCCCGGGTACAAGCTCACCTGGTCGGACGAGAACTGCGCCATCCACGATGTCCCCCCGGGCTACCAGCCCACGCTGGAAGAAGGCATCAACTACTTCCTGCCCGAGCACCGTGCACAGGTGCGCGCACTGGTCGAGGCCTGCGCGCGTGACGGCACGCCTTATGAATTCGAACTGCCCAAGCGTACGGCCACCGGAAGGCTCATCTGGGTGCGTTCGGTGGGCGAGGCCGTGCGCGGCGCCGACGGGCGCATCACCCGGCTGCAGGGTGCTTTTCAGGACATCACACAGCGCCGCCAGGAACTGGAGGCACTGCGCCGCTCCGAGGGCCGCTTTCGCCAGTTGTTTGACCACAGCCACGACGGTGTCATCCTGGCCCGCTCAGACGGCGCCATCGTGGCGGCCAACCGCAGCGCCTGCGCGATCTTCGGCATGAGCGAGCGGGACCTGATACGCGCTGGCCGCGACGGCCTGACCGACGCGAGCGACCCGCGCCTGGCCCCCATGATGGCGGTGCGGCAGCGCGACGGCGTGGCCAGCGGCGAGCTGCGGATGCTGCGCGCGGGCAACCAGCCTTTTGAGGCCGAGATATCGTCCATGGTGTTTGATGTGGCGAACGAAGCCGACGGGGTTGACCAGCTGATCGGCATCTTTGTGCGCGACATCACGGTGCGCCAGCGCGCGCAACGCGGGCTCAAGGCCCAGCTGGTGCGCACGGCCCTGCTGCACCAGATCACCCAGGCCATTGGCGACCGGCTCGACCTGGACAGCGTGTTCCAGGTGGTGAGCAACAACGTGCGGGAGCACCTGCCCGCTGATTTCGTTGCGCTGGCGCGGCTGGATCATGACGCCGGGCAAAGCATCGTGGGCGGCGTGACGGTGGCAGCAGGCATGCCCGACAGGCTGCTGGGGCTGCCGGGCGTACTGGCAGCGTCCGCGGGCAGCGGCGAGCTGGCGCGGTGCCTTGCGGGCAAGCTCATCTGCGAGCCGGACCTGGGGGCGTGCCACGGTCCGCTGGCCGGGGCGCTGGTGCACGCCGGGCTGCGCAGTGCGGTGCTGGCGCCGCTGCATACCGATGGCGATGTTTTTGGCCTGCTGATCGTCGCCCGAACGCAGCCTCAGGCCTTTTCCGACGACGAATACACCTTCTTGCGCCAGCTAAGCGGGCACACAGCGCTGGCGGCCAGCCAGGCCCGGCTGCACGGCGCCCTGCGCCAGGCCTACATTGACCTGGAGCAAAGCCAGCAAACCCTGCTGCAGCAGGAGCGCCTTCGCGCGGTAGGGCAGATGGCCAGCGGGGTGGCCCACGACATCAACAACGCCATCTCACCCGTGGTCCTGTACGTCGAGGCGCTTCTCGAAAACGAGCCGGGGCTCAGTGAGCGTGCAATGGGCTTTCTCCAGACCATCCAGCGCGCCGTGGACGACGTGGCCAAGACCGTGGCGCGCATGCGCGAGTTCTATCGCCCGAGCGAGGCGGGTGCACAGGGCGCTCTGGTGCCGTTGAACTGCCTGGTGCCGCACGTGGTGGACCTCACGCGGGCCTGCTGGCGTGACATCCCGCAGAAGGCGGGCATTGCGATCTCGGTGGTGACCGATCTCGCACAGGATCTGCCCGCCATCGTTGCGGCCGAGGGTGAAATCCGCGACGCGTTGACCAATCTTGTTTTCAACGCGGTGGACGCCATGCCTGCTGGCGGGACGCTGACGCTGCGTACACGCCAGACCCTGACACCCGACGGTACGCGGCGCGTGGTGCTGGAGGTGGCGGACACCGGCATTGGCATGGATGAAGCCACGCGCAGGCGCTGCCTGGAGCCGTTCTTCACCACCAAGGGCCAGCGCGGCAGCGGTCTGGGTCTGGCGATGGTGTACGGCACGGTCCAGCGCCACGCGGGTGACATCGGGATCGACAGTGCGCCAGGGCGGGGCACATGCGTACGCCTGTCGTTCCCGGTGGCCAGCGCGGGCGCGGGACGGCCAGCTCCCGCTGCGCACGCAACCGCGCGGCCCGCCTCCCGCATGCACGTGCTGCTGGTGGACGACGACCCGCTGGTGCTGGGCTCGCTCACGCAGATCCTGCGCATGGATGGCCATGAGGTGACAACTGCGGCGGGCGGGCAGGCGGGTATTGACGAATTCGCGCGGGCGCAGGCCCGTGGCGCGCCGGCCTACGACGTGGTCATGACGGACCTGGGCATGCCCCATGTGGATGGCCGCCAGGTGGCGCAGGCCGTCAAGCGGCTGAGCCCCGGCACGGGCGTCGTATTGCTCACAGGATGGGGGCAGAGCCTGCTGGATGACAGCGGCCTGCCCGACCATGTGGACCAGATCATGGCCAAGCCGGCGCGCCTGGAGCAGGTGCGCCGGGTGCTGGCCGGACATGTGCTGACGCCGTGAGCATCCGCGCGCGCCTCATCCTGATGGCCCTGCTGGCGACCTTGCTGGTCAGCCTGGTCATCAGCTGGCGCTTTGTCCAGGACCGCGACCGCGCCGTGAGCACCGCCATGCAGCAGCTGCCTGCGCTGGCATCCAGCATGGCCAATGCGGTGGGCGAACGCGTGCAGGGGACCGAGCAGCTGCTCTTTGGCCTGGCGCGTTCGCCGGGTCTGGACACACGCGACCGCCTTGCGTGCTCGGCCTTCCTGTCGCAGGTGCGCGACAAGTACCCGCAGTACACCGGCATCCTGACCATCCGCCCCGACGGGCAGCTGTTCTGTGATTCGCTGCGCACCGGGCGCAACCTGGACCTGACCGATCGCGACTACTTCAAGCGAGCGCAGCTGCTGACGGATGCGATTGCCATGGAGCCTGCGTTCGGCAGGCTGACAGGAACAGCGGTGTTGCAGGTTGCCTACCCGGTGCGCGGCGATGCGGGCGAGCTGCGCTATGTGCTGCTGGCGTCCATTCACCTGGCGCAAGTCGTCATGGCGCAGCTGCGCGATGCCATCGTGCCCGGCGCGTCGATTCTGGTCGTGGACCGCCACGGCCGGGTGCTGCTGACCTCGGGTGAGCTGACAGCCCGGATCCAACCGGGCACGTCCATCGCCAAAAGCGGAATCTTCAAGTTTGCCCAGGGCCATGTGGGCGGTGCTGCCGCCGAGTTCGTATCCGCGGCGGGCGACACGCAGGTCTGGGCGGTCGCTGCCAACCCCATCACTGCGGTGGCGGGTATTTACGTCATGGCCGGCAAGCCGCAAAGCCTGCTTGTCGCCTCGGCCAACCGCCGGCTGGCAGAAGCCATGCTGATCCTGGCTGGCGCGGTGTTGCTCGGGTTCCTTGCTTTGGGGTACTTCGCAGAAGTGGCCCTGCGCCGGCCGATCGCCACCATTGCCGCCATGATCAAGCGCCTGCGCCACGGCGATCTGCAGGCGCGCATTCCCGCCCCGCACCCGCGTGGAGAACTGGGGGTGTTGATGCAGGAGCTGAACGACAGTGCCCAGGCGCAGCACCAGCAGCGCATCGCCATTGAGGAACTGAATGCGCGGCTGCGCGAATCACAGAGACTGGAAGCCGTGGGGCAACTGACCGGCGGTGTGGCGCATGACTTCAACAACCTGCTGACCGTGATACTGGGCAACGCCGAAGTGCTGCGTGAGCGCCTGGGCGGGGACCCCAAGCTCGCATCCATGGCTGACATGGTGGTGAGCGCTGCGGATCGCGGCGCCCAGCTCACCCAGAGACTGCTGGCGTTTGCCAGAAAGCAGGCGCTGGAGCCCCAGATAGTGGAAGTCAACCAGCGGGTAGCGGACATGGATGCACTGCTGCGGCGCACGCTGGGCGAGCACATCGAGATCGAATTCACGCGGGGTGCGGGGCTGTGGCCAGCGCTGGTTGACCCGGTGCAGCTGGACAACGCGCTGCTGAACCTGTGCCTGAACTCGCGTGACGCCATGCCCGAGGGCGGTCGGCTGACCGTGGAGACCGCCAACGCGTACCTGGGCCATGAATATGTACAGGCCCATGCCGACGTGAAGGCCGGGCAGTACGTGATGCTTGCAGTTTCAGACAACGGCAGCGGCATAGCGCCCCAGCACCTCGCACGGGTGTTCGAGCCGTTCTTCACGACCAAGGAAAAAGGCAAGGGCACCGGGCTGGGACTGGCCATGATTTATGGCTTTGCCAAGCAATCGGGCGGGCATGTGAGCATCTATTCGGAGCCGGGGCAAGGCACCACAGTCAAGCTCTACCTGCCGCGCGCCGGCCACGCCCAGGCAGCGCTGAAACTGACGGACGGCTCGATGACGGCCAGCGGTGGCACTGAGACCGTTCTGCTGGTGGAAGACGACGCTCTGGTGCGCCGGTATGCGCACGACCAGCTGGTGGCGCTGGGGTACACGGTCATTGAGGCGCACAACGGCACACAGGCCCTGCAGGTGCTGCAGGCGCAGGGTGAGGTGGATCTGTTGTTCACCGACGTGGTGATGCCGGGCCTGACCGGCAAGCAGCTGGCCGATCAGGCCCGTTTGCTGCGCCCGCAGCTGAAGGTGCTGTACACCTCGGGCTACACCGAGAACGCGATCGTGCATCAGGGGCGGCTGGACCCGGGCGTGCATCTGTTGACCAAGCCATACCGGCGCGAGGAGCTGGCGCGCCGTGTCAGGGACGCCATGAGCGGCTGAGCTGCGTCAGCAGCGACAATCTGACTCTTGGACTTCCCGCTCATCACCGACCCGTACTTCTACGCGGTCGCCATCCCCGCCGTGCTGCTGCTGGGCGTCAGCAAAAGCGGCTTTGGCGCGGGCTTTGGCTCGCTGGCCGTGCCGCTGATGGCGCTGGCCGTGACCGTGCCGCAGGCGGCGGCCATCCTGATGCCGGTGCTGCTGGTGATGGATTTGCTGGGCATGGCGGCCTTTCGCCACGATCTGGACCGCAAGCTGCTCAAGTTCCTGATCCCCTGCGCGCTGGCGGGCACCCTGGTGGGCACGCTGCTGTTCAAGCTGCTGGACGCCAGGGTGGTGGCCGGGCTGGTGGGCGTGGTCACGCTCTTGTTCCTGGCCCAACGCCTGCTGTTCCCCCCGCGCCCGGACCATCCACCGCCGCCGCGCTGGATGGGTGCGTTGCTGACGGTCACGGCCGGCTTTACCAGCTTCATCGCGCATGCGGGTGGCCCGCCGCTGAACGCCTACCTGATCCCGCTGAAGCTCAAGCCGGTGGTGTTCACTGCCACGGTGGCCTTCCTGTTCTTTTTTGTGAACCTGAGCAAATGGATTCCCTACGCCTGGCTGGGCCTGCTGGACCTGCGCAACCTGGCCACGTCCATCGTGCTGCTGCCGCTGGCGCCGGTGGGGGTGTTCATCGGCGTGCGCATCGCCAGGCGCATCAATGCGGTGCTGTTTTACCGTTTCATCTACGCCGGCATGTTCCTCACCGGCTGCAAGCTGGTGTGGGACGGCTTCTTTTGAGGCCCCGCGCGGGTGCGGCTAACATAGCGGGCAGCTGAGGTTCCCCCAACTCCAAGGAGCAGGTCATGCCGGTTGTGGTTGTTGCCAATCCCAAGGGCGGCGTCGGAAAGTCCACGCTGGCCACCAACATCGCCGGCTACTACGCGAGCCAGGGCCACGCGGTCATGCTGGGTGACGCTGATCGCCAGCAATCGTCGCAGCTGTGGCTGGGCCTGCGCCCGCCCGAAGCCCGGCCGATCAGCACCTGGGAGCTCACCGCCGACAACATCGTCAAGCCGCCCAAGGGCACGACCCATGTGGTGCTGGACACACCGGCCGGCCTGCACGGCAGGATGTTCAAGGACGTTCTCAAGCTGGCCGACAAGGTGATCGTGCCGCTGCAGCCCAGCGTGTTCGACATCTTCGCCACCCGCGCCTTTCTGGACGAACTGGCCGAGCACCGCAAGGCATCGCAGATGCAGGTGGGCATCGTGGGCATGCGGGTGGATTCACGCACCATCGCGGCCGACAAACTGCATGAATTCGTGGACAGCCTGGGCCTGCCGGTGCTGGGCTACCTGCGCCACACGCAGAACTACATCCACCTGGCTGCGCGCGGCCTCACGCTGTTTGACGTGGCGCCTGGGCGTGTGGAGCGCGACCGCGAACAGTGGGCAGGCATCTGTCGCTGGCTGGACAACTGAGCCCCCGCGCTGCCGCTACATTGGCAGCCATGAAAACCTTTCAGACCCTTGCAGAGCTGCCGCCGCTGGTGGGCCAGGAACTGGCCGTCAGCGACTGGATCACCATCACCCAGGAGCAGGTCAACCTGTTTGCCCAGGCCACGGGCGACCACCAGTGGATCCACGTCGATGTTGAAAAAGCCAAGGCCGGGCCGTTTGGCGCGCCGATTGCGCACGGGTTCCTCACGCTGTCGCTCATCCCGAAATTCTTTGAGTCGTCATTTGAGATCGTTCACACGCGCATGGGGGTGAACTACGGGCTGAACAAGGTGCGGTTTACTTCGCCGGTGCCGGTGGGCAGCCGCCTGCGCGCGCGCATGAAGCTGCTGGCCTGCGACGCCATTGACAACGGCGGCATGCAGATGACCTGGGGCGTGACCATTGAGCGCGAGGGCGTGGACAAGCCGGTGTGCATTGCCGAGTCACTGTCGCGCCGCTACCCCTGAGCGGCTTGCGGACGAAAAAAAGCCCGGCATGGCCGGGCTTTTTTACGCGGGTGCGGTGCTTACATCACCGTCATTTCGCCTTGCGGGATGGTGCCGTTGCGCACGGCGGCTGCGGCTGCGGCACGCACTTCGGCGCGGTCCGCCACCGACTGGGGCAGGGTGAACACGCCGGTGCTGCCGTTGCTGATCTTCACGGGGTTGCGGGCTTCGGCCTGCACTTCGGCGCGGCTGCGCTGGCTGTCGATCTGTGCGGCGAACTGGGAGCCGTCAGCCTCGTCGGCGTGGGCACCGAAAGCGGCAGCGGACAGGGCGGCGATGGCGAAGATGTGAGCGGTTTTCATGAGAGGTTCCTTTTCAGTGGTTGATGACGTAATGGCCTCGATGAGCTGCCTTCAGGGGCTTCTTTCTCATCGATGGTGTGGACTTTACGCAGCCAGGCGCGGTTTGGAAACTACATAGTCAACAATTGAACATTCCAGTATCTGCAATAATATGGACTTATGTATCAAATTTGTTGCAAATGGATCGCTTCCTGTCGATGAAGGTTTTTCAGCGCGTGGTGGACGAAGGGGGCTTTGCCGCCGCCGCCCGGGCGCTGGACATGTCACCCGCCGCCGTGACCCGTACCGTCGCCGCGCTCGAAGAGCTGCTGGGCGCGCGGCTTTTGCAGCGCACCACCCGCAAGCTGTCGCTGACCGATGCAGGCGAGGCTTACCTGCACCGTGTGCGCAGCATCCTGCACGATGTGGACGATGCCGAAGCCGCCGCCGCCGAGCACACGCGCGAACTGCAGGGCACCCTGCACGTGCTGGCCACGCCGGTGCTGGCGTCGTACTACCTGTCGCCGCGCATCGCCACCTGGCATGCGCGCCACCCCAAGGTGCTGCTGGACCTGGCCATCGACCCGTTCCCGCAGTCGCGCATTGAAGAGCATGACGTGACCTTCCTGGTGGTGGACGAAGGCTTTGACGCCGACATCGTGGCGCGCCCGCTGGCCACCACCGACTGGATCGCCTGCGCATCGCCGCAGTACCTGGCGCGCGCCGGCACGCCGCAAGTGCCCCAGGACCTGTTGCGCCATGCGTTCCTGAAATTCCAGTGGCCGCAAAACTCCGGCCACAGCGGCCGGCGCACCCGGCTGGTGCCCGCGGCCGGCGCCGCCAGCCCGGTGGAGCTGGACTGGGCGCCCGCGTTGCAGACCACCAGCTTTGACGTGCTGCTGCGCACGGCGCTGGACGGCGCGGGCATCACGTTCCTGTCGCGCCTGCTGGTGGCGCCCCACCTGGCGCGCGGCTCACTGGTGCATGTGCTGCCCGAATGGCTGTTCGGGCGCTTCACCATCTACGCGGCGCTGCCCACGCGCAAGTTCATGCCGGCGCGCACGCGCGCGTTCCTGGACTTTTTGTCGGAATTTGCGCCGCAGACCAGCTGAGCATGTGCTCAGATGCGCACAAGCTGGCGCGAGGGCAGCCAGCCGTCAAAACACGGCAGCAGCGCGTTGATGCGCCGCGCGGCCTCGGACTGGCTGTGGTGGCGGGCCACGCATTCATAAAGGTCGCTGCGCAGCATCCACAGCTCGTGCGCGGACATCGCGGCCTGCACCTTGAACTGCAGGCGCTGTGCATCCATGGTGGTGCAGTCGGCCAGCACGGCGCGCAGGTGCTGGCGCACCTCGGTCAGCGGCATCTTGATGGCAAATGCGGCCCTGCCGGCGTAGTCACCTGGCACGGCGGGCGCGGGCAGTCCAAATGCTTTTCTCATGGCCATGATCACGGGGAATGCTCCACAGCCTTGTGGGCTGTCATTTGCTGCGCGGTGGGGTCTTCGCGCCGGACGTGGGGCTGTGCACCCCGAAAGATTTCCAATTTTAAATAATTGAGGTTTAAAGTAAATGAACAAAAAGACACCCGCAGCGGCGGGTGTCTTTTACTGCAGCGGCATTAGCCGCGCTTATACAGGAGGCAGCACGCGGCCCAAATGCCTACTGCAGCGACTGCGTGCCGGCCGATCCATCGCCAGCGACCAGCTCTTCGCCCTCTGACAGCGCCAGCTCCTGGTCGTTCTTCATCATGTCGGGGCTGGCCTGCAGCGGCGCCGCAGGAACGCCGGGGGCAGGCAGGCCGGCGTCGCCTGCGCGACTGGGCAGGTTGCTGGCCAGAACCTCGGCATCAGATGGCGATGCGTACGAAAGCACTTGTTCCTGCGTCTGTTCCTGTGCCGATGCCGCAGGCGCCGCGGTGTCCTGCACAGGTGCTGCCGCTGCCACGGCCGAATCCATGGGGGCTGCGGCCAGCACCAGCTCCGCAGGCGATTCAGCCACGACCTCGCCGGTACGTGGCAGCACCCCGGCTGCGGCTGCCTGCAGGTAGGCCGATTGCACCTGCGCGCGCGTGTACTGCGATACGGGCCGGGCCTGGTGCTCCTCATAGCTGGCCTCGCCCGACGGCCCCCAAGCCGGCGCGGCAAACGCACCGCTGGATGCCATGGCGGTCACGGCCAGCGCCGCGCCGGCCAGATTGTTCAAACGCTTCATGTTCGTGGTCCTTGGGATTTGTGAAACAAGCGGCCGACTGTAGGCATCGGTGTGCGCGACCGTGCAACCGGAGGTTGCGGATGTAGCCGAACGGTTGGTGCAGCGGGCGGATGCAACGCCTGGTTGCACGGCCGCGCGCTGCTTACATTGCAAAGCCGTTTTGCCGCCAGGCCTCGAACACCGTAACGGCCACGGCGTTGGACAGGTTCAGGCTGCGCTGGCCAGCCCGCATGGGCAGGCGCAGCAGCTGGGCCGGGGGCAGTGCGTCGCGCAGCGCCGGCGGCAGGCCGCGCGTTTCAGCGCCGAACACCAGCCAGTCGCCGGGGCGAAAGGCCACCTCGTGCACCTGGCGCGTGCCGCGCGTCGTCATGGCAAACAGGCGGTCTGCGGGCGGCTGCAGTGCATCCAGCATCGCCTGCCAGCTGGCATGGCGAAGGACCTGGGCGTATTCGTGATAGTCCAGCCCCGCGCGGCGCATGAGGCGGTCTTCCATTGAAAAACCCAGCGGCTCCACCAGGTGCAGCGCGCAGCCTGTGTTGGCTGCCAGCCGGATGACGTTGCCCGTGTTGGGCGGGATTTCGGGCTCGACCAGAACGATGTTGAACATGGCGGGGACTTGTTCAGGGCTTCCTCAGGCTTCGTCGGTGCGGGCCAGCACCAGCGCGCTCACGCGTGCTGCGCCGGCCTGGCGCAGCGCCAGCGCCGCGGCGTGCAGCGATGCACCGCTGGTCATGACATCGTCCACCAGCAGCACATGGCGGCCTTTGATGCGGCCTGCGCGTGACGGCTCCACGGCAAAGGCTCCGCGCACATTGCGCAGCCGGCCGGCGCGGTCCAGCAGGCGTTGGGGTGCGGTGTCCCTGATGCGCAGCAGCGTGTGGGAATCGGTCCTGGCCGGTGCCAGCCGGCGTGCGATTTCCAGTGCCTGGTTGAAGCCGCGTTCGCGCAGCCGCTGCGCCGACAGCGGCATGGGCACCACGCAATCGGCCGCATCCAGCGCCGGCTCGGCCCACGGGGCGCTGCGCAGCAGGGTGGCCCAGGCGCGGGCCCAGCCCGGCTGGCCGGCAAATTTGTAACTGGCGATCGCGCCCGACCACGGAAAGCCCCAGCCCACTGCGGCGATGCAGCGGTCAAGCGGCGGCGGCGCGCGCAAGCAGGCGCCACAGCGCATGACGCCCGCGGGCACAGGCAGCGCGCAGGTCGCGCAGCGCGGCACGGGTTGGGCAAAGCGTCCGACGCAGGCGTCGCACAGCGCGCGTGCGGGCCAGCGCCGGCAGACCGCGCACTGCGCCGGCAGCGCGTCCCAAGTCCTTGCAAACAGCTCGCGAAACATCAGCTCAATATACTCGCCGCATCCCCTCCAAGAGCCGACCTTGGCCGACGCCCGCCCCCCCACCATGGACCCAACCGCCGCTATGCGCTGGGCGCGCGCAGCGCCGCCCGAGTCGCCGTGGCTGCATGAGGAGGTGGCGCGCCGTATGGAAGACCGCCTGCAGTGGATCCGCCTGCAACCCCGAACCTGGGTCCATTGGGACGCCGTGCGCGGCGGCCTGCAGGCCCATGGGTTGCTCGCGCGCCGCTACCCGCAGGCCGACTGCTATGTGGTGCAACCCCAGCCCGGCAGCGCCGCCCAGCAAGCGGCGCGTGCGCTGGTGCCGCCGGCGTTGAGTCTGGCGCGCTGGCGCGGCGGCAAGACGCACGTCACCGAGCCCGCTGACGGTACAGCGCAGATGCTGTGGGCCAACATGGCGCTGCACATGGCGGGCGACCCGCAAGCGCTGATCGCCCGCTGGCACCGGGCGCTGGCGGTCGACGGGTTTGTGATGTTCTCGGCGCTGGGGCCCGATACCCTGCGCGAACTCAGGCCGGTTTACGATGCCATGGGCTGGCCCCCGCCGGCGCATGAATTCACCGACATGCACGACTGGGGCGACATGCTGGTGCAGGCCGGCTTTGCCGAGCCGGTCATGGACATGGAGCGCCTCGTGCTGACCTGGGAGTCTCCCCAGCAACTGCTGGCCGAACTGCGCAGCCTTGGGGCCAACCTGCACCGCGAGCGCTTTCCCGGCCTGCGCGGGCGGCGCTGGAAGGCCGCGCTGGCGCATGAACTTTCGGCCCGACTGTCGCGACCCCAGGAGAACGGGCGGCTGGCGTTGACGTTTGAAGTCATCTACGGTCACGCCCTCAAGGCCGCCCCGCGCGCGCGCGTCAGCGAGCAAAGCGCGGTGAGCCTGCAGGACATGCGCGCCATGCTGCGCACAGGCCGGGGCGGCGAATGAGCTGCCCTGCCGATGCCCCGCGAACGGGCTCAGGGGTAAACCCGCGCTACAATTCCGGGTTGAGTTTGTGAGCGTCACCTGTGCCGAATCCCGTATTCCGCTTCGCCACCGTCTCGGGCCAGAACATCCACTGGTTCCTGAAACGCAATTGCTCGGTCACACCTGCCCAGCTGGGCTGGCTGTACGCCTCGCTTTGCGTTGTGTCGCTCGGGATAGGAACGTTTTTCTGGTTTCAGGGCGCCAAGCTGGTATTGCCCTTCGCCTGGCTGGAGCTGGTGGCGGTAGGCGCGGCATTCCTGGTGTACTCCCGGCATGCCACGGATGGAGAGCGGATTTCGCTGACAGGGCGGCAACTGGTGGTCGAGCTGGAAAACGCCGGCCGGCTGGAGCGGGCTGAATTCGACCGTGAATGGGTTCGGGTTGAGCCTAGCGCGGGAGACCGGTCCCTGATTGCGCTGTCGGCGCGGGGGCGGTCGGTGAATGTGGGGCGCTATGTGCGCCCCGAATTGCGTCCGGCGCTGGCGCGAGAGATACGGATGGCCTTGCGCGCGGCGTGAACGGCGCCAGGGTCAGGCCCCCGGCGGCGGGGCGTGGTTGGTTAATTTGAGGCAATGAAGAAGTGAACACGATGAAGAGCATTTCCAGCAAATTGGCTTCACTGCTGCTGAACCTGGGCATTGCCGCAGGGACCTGGTTCAGCACGGCGGCATGGGCAGTCAACGACCTGCCCGGTGGCCCCGCGGTGCGCCAGCTCAACCTGCACCCGCCCATCACCAAGATCGCCGAAGAGCAGCACTGGCTGCACAACTTCATGATGATCCTGTGCACGGTGATCTTCATTGCCGTGTTCGCGGTCATGTTCTATTCGATCTGGAAGCACCGCAAGTCGGTCGGCCACAAGCCCGCCAACTTCCATGAGTCCGTGACGGTCGAGGTGATCTGGACCATCGTGCCCTTCATCATCGTGATCCTGATGGCGCTTCCCGCCACCAAGGTGCTCGTCGCCTCCAAGGACACGACCAACGCCGACCTCACGATCAAAACCACGGGCTACCAGTGGAAATGGGGTTACGACTACATCAAGGGTGAAGGCGAGGGCATTTCGTTCATCTCCACGCTGGACAACACCCACCGTGAAATGTCCAACAACGGCGCCAAGGGCGACGTGCCCGACAACTACCTGCTCAAGGTGGACAACCCGATGGTGGTGCCGGTGGGCAAGAAGGTGCGCATCATCACCACGGCCAACGACGTGATCCACGCCTTCGCGGTCAACTCGCTGGGCATCAAGCAGGACGCGATCCCCGGTTTTGTGCGCGACACCTGGTTCCGCGCTGAAAAGACCGGCGATTTCTACGGCCAGTGCCAGGAACTGTGCGGCAAGGAGCACGCCTACATGCCCATCCACGTGAAGGTCGTGTCCGCCGAGGACTACGCCAAGTGGGTCGATGTGGAGAAGAAAAAGATGGCCGCCAAGCTGGACGACCCGTCCAAGGTCTGGACGCTGGACGACATCATGAAGCGTGGCGAGAAGGTCTACGCAGCCAATTGCGCCGCCTGCCACCAGGCCAACGGCAAGGGCGCGGGCCCGATCAAGGCACTGGACGGCGCGGCCGTGGTGCTGGACGCCGACCATGCCAAGGAAATCCAGGTCCTGCTCAAGGGCCAGAACAACGGCGCCATGCCGGCATGGAAACAGCTGTCTGACACCGACATCGCGGCCGTCGTGACCTACACCAAGAACAGCTGGTCCAACAAGACCGGGCAACTCGTGCAGCCGGCTGAAGTGCTGGCCCAGCGCGGCAAGTAAGCCGCAGGCGTAACGGAACAATCAAGGAAATCAAGATGAGTGCAGTCCTCGACCATCACGACCACGCCCACGACGATCACCACGACCACGCCCCCACGGGCTGGCGCCGCTGGGTCTATGCGACCAACCACAAGGACATCGGTACGCTGTACCTGCTGTTCTCGTTCTTCATGCTGATGTTCGGCGGCGTCCTGGCGCTGCTGATCCGCGCCGAGCTGTTCCAGCCCGGCCTGCAGGTCGTGAACCCCGAGCTGTTCAACTCCCTGACCACCATGCACGGCCTGATCATGGTGTTCGGCGCGATCATGCCGGCCTTCGTGGGCTTTGCGAACTGGATGATCCCGCTGCAGATCGGCGCAGCCGACATGGCCTTTGCCCGCATGAACAACTTCAGCTTCTGGCTGATGATCCCGGCCGGCCTGATGCTGGTCGGCAGCTTCTTCATGCCCGGTGGCGCGCCCGCTGCCGGCTGGACGCTGTATGCGCCGCTGACGCTGCAGATGGGCCCGTCGATGGACGCTGGCATTTTTGCCATGCACATCCTTGGTGCCAGTTCGATCATGGGCTCGATCAACATCATCGTGACCATCCTGAACATGCGCGCTCCCGGCATGACGCTGATGAAGATGCCCATGTTCTGCTGGACCTGGCTGATCACCGCCTACCTGCTGATCGCCGTGATGCCCGTGTTGGCCGGCGCCATCACCATGACGCTGACGGACCGCCATTTCGGCACCAGCTTCTTCAACCCCGCCGGCGGCGGCGACCCGGTGATGTACCAGCACATCTTCTGGTTCTTCGGCCACCCCGAGGTGTACATCATGATCTTGCCGGCCTTCGGCATCATCAGCCAGATCGTGCCGGCCTTCAGCCGCAAGAAGCTGTTCGGCTATGCGTCCATGGTGTACGCCACCAGCTCCATCGCCATCCTGAGCTTCATCGTGTGGGCACACCACATGTTCACCACCGGCATGCCGGTGACGGGCCAGTTGTTCTTCATGTACGCCACCATGCTGATTGCCGTGCCCACGGCCGTGAAGATCTTCAACTGGATCGCCACCATGTGGCAGGGCTCCATGACGTTTGAAACCCCCATGCTGTTCGCGGTGGGCTTCATTTTCGTGTTCACCATGGGTGGCTTTACCGGGCTGATCCTGGCCATGGCGCCGATCGACATCCAGCTGCAGGACACCTATTACGTGGTGGCACACTTCCACTACGTGCTGGTGGCGGGCTCGCTGTATGCGCTGTTTGCGGGCTACTACTACTGGGTGCCCAAGTGGACGGGTGTGATGTACAACGAATCGCGCGGCAAGATCCACTTCTGGTGGAGCCTGATCGCCTTCAACGTCACGTTCTTCCCGATGCACTTCCTGGGTCTGGCCGGCATGCCGCGCCGCTACGCCGACTACCCCATGCAGTTCGCCGACTTCAACGCGATTGCCTCGGTTGGCGCATTTGCCTTCGGCCTGGCACAGGTCTACTTCTTCCTGTTCATCGTGGTGCCCACCATGCGTGGCAAGGGTGAAAAGGCTTCGCAAAAGCCCTGGGAAGCCGCCGAAGGCCTGGAATGGGAAGTGCCGTCGCCTGCACCTTTCCACACCTTTGAAACGCCCCCGAAGCTGGACGCAACCGCCAGCAAGGTGATCGGCTGAACGCCATGGCCATGACACCCGAACAAAAAAAGAGCAACCGGCGCATGGGGCTGGTCCTGGCTTCCATTGCGGTCGTGTTCTTTATCGGATTCATGGTCAAGATGGTCCTGTTGACGTCCAAGTGAACAGAACGCCAACATGAGCATTCGCAGCGAAAACCTCAAGATGGTGGGCAAACTGGCCGTTGTGACGGCCGGCATGTTCGCCTTTGGGTATGCGCTGATCCCGATCTACAAGCACATCTGCGAGATGACCGGCATCAACATCCTGTCGCTGTCCGAGCGCCAGGTGCCCGGCAACGGTGTGGCGGGCCGCGACGTCAAGCTGCCGTCCAACACGCAGGTGGACACCAGTCGCACCATCACCGTTGAATTTGACGCCAATGCGCGCGGCCCCTGGGACTTCAAGCCGGCGCAACGCTCAGTGCAGGTGCACCCCGGCCAGCTCACGACAGTGATGTACGAGTTCCAGAACGTGCAAAACCGCCGCATGGCCGCGCAAGCCATCCCCAGCTACGCGCCCAACCAGGCAGCGGCGCACTTCAACAAGCTCGAATGCTTCTGCTTCAACCAGTACACCCTGGAGCCGGGCGAGAAGAAGCAGTGGCCGGTGGCCTTCGTGATCGACCCGAAGCTGTCCAAGGACGTCACGACCATCACGCTGTCGTATACGTTCTTCGAAGTGGGCGGCAAGACACCGCCAGCGCCTACCGCTGACGCAGGCGCCGTCTTGAAGGCGGGGGTGGGCTCATGAACGCACCGCTCCAGCAAGCCAAGCCTTCGTTCCTGCGCACGGTCAAGACCGTGGCGTGGTCGTTCATCGGCATCCGCAAGAACAGCGAATACAAGCAGGACCTCGCACAGGCCAACCCCTTTCACATCATCGTCGTGGGCATCGGCGCCGCGGTGCTGTTTGTGCTGGGGCTGATCGTGCTGGTCAACTGGGTGGTCAAATAGCCACTCGCCCCACGAAAACCAAGACAAGAATCCAAGAATCCGAGAGAGTCAGGAGCTGAAATGAGTTCAACCGCACACGGCACCACCCCCTACTACTACGTGCCCCAACCGTCGCGCCATCCCGTCATGGCGGCCATCGGGCTTTTCTTTGTGATTCTGGGTGCCGGCCAGTGGGTCAACGGCCATGGCTGGGGCATGTACTCGCTGTTCTTCGGCCTGGCCTGGTGGCTGTTTGTGCTGTACCAGTGGTTCGGCCAGGCCGTGGGCGAAAGCGAAAGCGGCCAGTACGGCTACAAGGTCGACCTCTCATTCCGCTGGAGCATGAGCTGGTTCATCTTCTCCGAAGTCATGTTCTTTGGTGCCTTCTTCACTGCGCTGTGGTGGGCTCGCGCGCACTCAGTGCCGGCGTTGGGCAGCCTGGAGAACGCGCTTCTGTGGCCTGACTTCAAGGCCGTGTGGCCCAGCGTCGTGGCGGGTGCCACGGCGTCGCCGGGCGGCATCGTCGAGCCCTTCCAGACCATGGGTCCGTTCTGGCTGCCCACGATCAACACTGCGTTGCTGCTGACTTCGGGCGTGAC
>JBEIPU010000085.1:0-17035 GCA_040376925.1 Caenimonas sp.
CGCGGGCGATGCGGACAGCACAGCCAGCGGTGTGTCAGGGAACAACCGCTTGAGTTCATGAATGCCTGACGTGCCGGTGGTGTCAGGCAGCTTCAGGTCCAGGCAGATCAGCTCGGGTGCGCCGTGGGTCTTGACGGCGGATTCAACGCCGCCCAGGCGGTCCAGTTCGACAACATTGGCGCCGCCGCGAAGCCTGCGCAACATCATCACCACGGCTTCACGGATCAGGGGGTGGTCGTCGATGACATAGAGGCTCATAAGAGGAAAGTTCTTTCGTCCAGAAGGGGTTAAGGATGGAGGATAACGCCGAATGCAGTTTTCTGCATGTGCATTGGCACCTGATGCCGCCAAAAGAAGGTCAATCTGCCTCCGCCAGCAATGCCAGGACTGCCGCTGGCGCCTCTGCGGCCTGCCACCAGGGGGTGATCTGCGCGATGGCGGCGCTGTCCTGGCTTTTAAGCCGGGCAATCAGCTGGCCGGGCTCGCGCGGGGAGTCAAACGCCGGGCTTTGCAGCAGCAACGCGCCGCCGGGCGCCACCAGCTTGAAGTAAAACTTGCCGTCGCTTTCGCGGTACTGCTTGAAGGCGGGCAGTGCCGTTTTGGCCGTTTTGACCGTGGCGGCAGCCGCTACGGTACCCAGGTTGCGCAAGCCCACGGCATGGCGCAGCTCGCCCATGAAGGGGCGTGACAGTTCGCGTGCCTTGTCGGCGCCCGCCAGCAAAATGGCTTCTACCTTCGCCGGGTTGTTGACCATGGCCTCGTAGTGTTCGCGCATGGGCGCGACTTCGCGGTCAATGCGCTCAAACAGCATCTGCTTGGCATCGCCCCAGGCAATGCCGTCGGTGTACGCCTGGCGCAGCGCGGCGGTTTCATCTGCCGAGGCAAAAGCCTGGTACAGCTGGAACAGCGCCGAGCCCTCGGTGTGCTTGGGCTCACCGGGCGCGCGTGAATCGGTCAGGATGCCCATGATGAGTTTGCGCATCTGCTCGCGCGGCGCAAACAGCGGGATCGTGTTGTCGTAGCTCTTGCTCATCTTGCGCCCGTCCAGGCCGGGCAGGGTGGCTACCGACTCTTCAATGGCCGCCTCGGGCAGCACGAAATGCTCACCGTACCGGTGGTTGAAGCTGGCGGCCACGGCCGGGCGGATCGCGCCCACATAGTTGCCCAGGTGGGGCGTGCCGGTGGTGGTGATGCCGGTCAGGAAGCGGGTGATGGCAGAAGGGGGAATGGCAGGGTTGCTCATGTCAGTTCAGCAGGGCATTCAGGGGGGTGAGCAGCAGGCCCAGGGCGCTGTAGCCCAGGCTCATCAGCGGGCGCAGCCAGTAGGTGCCGACGATGCCGGCGATCACCAGGCCCATCACGATGAAAAAGCCCCAGGGCTCGACGCGCGACACGGCCTGCGCCTGCTTCCAGGGCAGCAGGCCCACCAGGATGCGCCCGCCGTCCAGCGGCGGCAGCGGGAACAGGTTGAAGGCCCACATCACGAGATTGACCAGCACGCCGGCCTTGGCCATGTCCAGGAAAAACCGTTCCTGCACGCCTGTGGCTACCAGCACGGTGAACAGGATCGCCCAGCCGATGGCCTGGAAGAAGTTGGACGCAGGGCCTGCCAGCGCCACCCAGATCATGTCGCGCTTGGGGTTGCGCAGGTGGCCGAAATTGACCGGCACCGGCTTGGCATAGCCAAACAGGAAGGCACCCGACGTGGCGAAATACAGCAGCAGCGGCATCGCAATCGTGCCCAGCGGATCGATGTGCTTGATGGGGTTGAGCGTGATGCGCCCCATCATGTAAGCGGTGTTGTCACCGAAATAGCGCGCAGCGTATCCGTGCGCGGCTTCGTGTACCGTGATGGCGAACAGCACGGGCAGTGCGTAGATCGCGACGGTTTGAATCAGGTTGGCTATGTCCACCGGGGCATTCTCTCAGACGGGTGATGAGTGACTTAAAGCCCGAGGCGGGCCAGCTCGCCACGCCCCTGGCGCACGACCACGGGCTCGCCCTCATGCATGTCGATCACCGTGGTGGGCTCCGAGGGGCAGGCACCTGCGTCCAGCACGCCGGCAATCTGGTGCTCAAAGCGGTCGCGGATGTCGTGCGCATCGTTCAGCGGCTCGGTCTCGCCCGGCGGGATCAGCGTGGTGGCCAGAAGCGGCGCGCCGTGCAGCGCCAGCAGCTCCTGCAGCGCGCGGTGGTCGGGCACGCGCAGGCCGATGGTCTTGCGCTGCGGGTGGCTCACGCGGCGGGGTACCTCGCGCGTGGCCTCCAGGATGAAGGTGTACGCCCCCGGTGTGCCGGACTTGAGCATGCGGTACTGCCGGTTGTCCACCCGCGCGTAGTTCGCCAGCTCGCTCAGGTCGCGGCACAGCAGCGTCAGGTGATGTTTGTCGTCCACACCGCGGATCTGGCGCAGCCGGTCGGCGGCGGCCTTGTCGTCCAGGTGGCAGGCCAGCGCGTAGCTCGAATCGGTGGGCACGGCGACGATGCCGCCGCGCTCCAGCAGCGCCACGGCCTGCTTCAGCAAACGCGGCTGGGGGTTGTCGGGGTGGACTTCAAAGTACTGTGCCATGGCGCAATGATCGCTCAGGACTCCACGGGTGCAACCGGCACCCGGCTTTCGCGTACTGTCAGCCACGCGCCCGCCGCGCCGCAGATGGCCACCAGCGTGATGCCGGCCAGCGACCAGCGGTCGGGCACATGGGCAAACACCAGCCAGCCGCCCAGCATGGCAAAGCCGATCTGTGCGTACAGGTAGGGCGTGAGCGTGGCCGCCGGCGCGCGCTTGTAGGCCAGGATCAGCAGGAAATGCCCCACGGTGCCCATCAGGCCCATCAGGCACAGGGCGGCCCACAGCGCCCAGCTGTCCAGCGCCGTCCACACAAAAGGCAGCGCCAGCGACGCCAGCAGCGCGCCGACCCAGCCGGTATACAGGTGCATGGTGATCGGGTCCTCGGTCTTGGCCAGCTTGCTGGTCAGCACCTGGAACCAGGCGTTGGTCGCCACCAGGCCCAGCGGCAGCAGCAGCGTCCAGTTGAAGTCGTCACTGCCGGGGCGGATGATGATCATCGTGCCGGCAAAGCCGCCCACCACCAGCGCCCAGCGCAGCGGCGACACGCGTTCCTTGAGCTGGGTGGCCGCCAGCAGCGTGATGACCAGCGGCGTGATCATGACGATGGCGGTGAATTCGCCCACCGGCATGTACTTGAGGCTGAAAAACGCAAACAGGCTGGTCAGCAGCAGCAGCACGCCGCGCAGGCACTGGAATTTGGGGTGGCGCGTGCGCAGCACCGACAGCCCGCGCGCGGGTAGCACCACGACGGCGGTGGCCACGGCCTGGAACAGGTAGCGAAACCACAGCGCCATGAGCACCGGCACACCGACGCTGATGTATTTGGTGGTGGTGTCCAGCGTGGCAAAGCAGGCTACGGCGGCGATCACCAGCGCAATGCCGGCCAGCGCGCCGTGCCCGCGTGGCAGGTTCACTGGACGCGGTCCGCCAGCAGTTCCCACACCGGCGTGAGTTCGCCCGGCAGGTAGGGCAGCAGGCCCAGGTCGGTGTGGCTTTCGTCGGGGCTGTGAAAGTCGCTGCCGCGCGACGCGGCCAGGCCGAATTCGCGCGCGGTCTCGGCGTACTTCACGGCCTCGGCCGCGGTGTGGCTGCCGGTCACGACCTCCACGCCGCGCCCGCCATGGGCCTTGAATTCGGTGAACAGCGCGTACTCTTCATTGGCGGTGAACTTGTAGCGCGCCGGGTGGGCGATCACGGCCATGCCGCCGGCCTGCGTGATCCACTGCACCGCGTGGCCCAGCGATGCCCAGCGGTGCGGCACATAGCCGGGCTTGCCCTCGGTCAGATATTTGCGAAACACCTCGGAGGTTTCCTTGCACACGCCGGTTTCCACCAGGAAACGGGCAAAGTGCGTGCGCGAGACCAGCTCGGGGTTGCCCACGTAGCGCAGCGCGCCCTCGTAGGCGTCCTTGATGCCGACCTTGGCCAGCTGGTCGGACATTTCCATGGCGCGCGCGCCGCGCCCGCCGCGGGTGTCGGCCAGGCCCTGGCGCATGGCGGCGTCGTCGGGGTCAAAGCCCAGACCCACGATGTGCACCGTGACGTTGGCGAAGGTGACCGATATCTCAGTGCCCGTCAGGTACTTCATGCCGTGCTGGCGCGCGGCTGCCGCGGCGCGGTGCTGGCCACCGATTTCGTCGTGGTCGGTCAGGGCCCACAGCTCGACCCCGTTGGCCGCGGCGCGCGCGGCCAGGTCCTCCGGGGTCATGGTGCCGTCGGAGACGACGGAATGGCAATGCAGGTCTGCGTTGAGGATGGACTCGGTTTCATTTTAGGCGCTGAGCCTGTGCAAAGGCTGTCAGCACGCCCAATGCCCCTGGCGCATTCGCCTTAACATCGGGCCCACGCAACCGAAAGGCTTCATCCCGATGATCACCGTGCACCACCTCAACAACTCGCGATCGCAGCGCGTGCTGTGGCTCCTGGAAGAGCTGGGCGTGCCCTATGAGATCAAGCGCTACGAGCGCGACCGCAAGACCATGCTGGCCCCGCCCGAGCTGCGCCAGATTCACCCGCTGGGCAAGTCGCCGGTGATCACCGACGGCGCGTTCACGCTGGCCGAATCGGGCGCGATTGTGGAATACCTGATCGACCAGCACGGCCAGGGTGCCACCGGTCCTGCGCTGGTGCCCGCGCCCGGCACGCCCGAGCGGCTGCGCTACCGCTACTGGATGCATTACGCCGAAGGCTCGGCCATGCCGCCACTGCTGCTCAAGCTGGTGTTCGACCAGATCGAGAAGGCCAAGATGCCGTTTTTTGCCAAACCGGTTGCCAAGGCCATTGCGGCCAAAACCAAGGGCGCGTTCATCCTGCCCAGCATCCGTCAGCACCTGGACTACATGGAGGCCGAGCTTGGCAAGACGCAATGGTTTGCCGGCAGCGAGTTCAGCGGCGCCGACATCCAGATGAGCTTTGCGCTGGAGGCCGCGGCCGCGCGCGGCGGGCTGGACGCCAGCCGCCCCAGGCTGTTTGCGTTCCTGCAGCGCATCCACGCACGACCGGCCTACCAGCGCGCGCTGGAAAAGGGCGGTGCCTACACCATCATGGGCTGAGCGGGCGCCCCCCATGAAGCTGTCACGACTGTTTCAGCCGCGCAACCCCGTGTTCTGGATCATGCTCGGGCTGAACGCTCTGTCCATGGCCCTGGGCTGGCTGGTGCAGAACCGGCCGCTCAATACGCTGGGGCTGGTGGTGGTGGGGGTGTTTGGCGTGGCCAATGCGGTGCTGGGCATGTGGCTGGCCTGGCAGCTGGTGCGCGACCCGCAGGCCCCGCCGCCCGCCGCCGCGCCGGCCCAGCCCGAGTAAAGCCGGTTGTCAGTGCAGGGCGCCCGCGCCCTGGGCGATGTCGGCCTGCGTCGTCAAGGCGCAGCGCAGCGCCACGGCAATGCCGCGCACCATGTCGTCCAGCGCCATGGCCGGCGTGCCCTGCCCGGGCAGCCAGGGCACATGCACAAAACCGCCGCGCACCGCCTTGAAGCCGCGGCGCGTGGCCAGCTCGTGCATCAGCCCGTAAAACACGTGGTTGCACACGAATGTGCCCGCGGTCTGTGATACCTCGGCCGCAATGCCGGCGCGTTGCAGCGCCTGCAGCATGGCCTTGACCGGCAGCCGCGTGAAATACGCATCGGGCGCACCGGGCACCACGGGGGTGTCCACCGGCTGGGCCCGGGCGTTGTCGGCAATGCGGGCGTCGTTGATGTTGATCGCCACCCGTTCCAGTGACAGTGCGGCGCGCCCGCCGGCCTGGCCCAGGCACAGCACCAGGGCCGGGCGGTGCGCGCGCAGCAGGCCGCGCAGCACGGCCAGTGAATCGCCAAACACCGTGGGCAGCTGCGCCGCTACCACCTTGTGTCCCGCGATGCGCCTGCCGTGCAGGGCCTGCGCGGCCAGCCAGCTGGGGTTGAGCGTGTCGCCGCCAAAGGCGTCAAAGCCGGTGAGCAACACGACGGGCAGGGCAGCAGCTACCATGCAACGACTGTAGCTCAGGAGATCTGCCATGAAGGGTGCGACATGAAATGGGAAGGCAACCGCGAGTCCGACAACGTGGAAGACCGCCGCAGCGGTGGCGGCCTGGGCGGGGGCGGCGGCCTGCTGGGTGGGCGGGGCATTGGCGTGGGCACGATCGTGATTGCGCTCGTGGGCGGCTGGATCTTCGGCATCAACCCGCTCACCATCCTGGGCGTGCTCAGTGGTGACGGCGCGCCCACCGCGCAGGTGCAGCAGGGGCCGGCGCAGCGCCCCCCGGCCGACGACCGCATGGCGAAGTTTGTGTCCACGGTGCTGGCCGATACCGAGGACGTGTGGAAGCAGCAGTTCACCAAGGGCGGCGCGGCTTACAGCGAGCCGCGGCTGGTGCTGTTTCGCGGCGCGACCAGCACCGCCTGTGGCCAGGGCCAGGCAGCCATGGGGCCGTTTTACTGCCCGGCCGACCAGAAGGTCTACATCGACCTGGGCTTTTACGAAACACTCAAGACCCGCATGGGCGCGCCTGGCGATTTTGCGCAGGCCTATGTGATCGCGCACGAGGTCGGCCACCATGTGCAGAACCTGCTGGGCATCAGCCGCAAGCTGGACGACATGCGCGGCCGTGTGAGCCAGGCCCAGTACAACGCGCTGAGCGTGCGGCTGGAATTGCAGGCCGACTGTTTTGCCGGCCTGTGGGCCCACCATGCGCAAAACGCACGACAGATCCTGGAGCAGGGCGACGTGGAAGAGGCCATGAACGCCGCCGCCAAAATCGGCGACGACGCGCTGCAGCGCGGCAACGGCGGCGCCGTGGTGCCCGAGAGCTTCACCCACGGCACCAGCGCACAGCGCCAGCGCTGGTTTGCCATGGGCCTGAAGACCGGCGACCTGAAGGCCTGCGACACGTTCTCCGCGCGCAGCCTTTAGCAGCGCCGGTCAGCCCTCGGCGCCGGCCAGCTGGCTCAGCTCGAACACAATGGCGGTCAGCAGCTTCTGGCCGATGATGTTGTCGCTCACACGGCCCACGCTGCGCGGGCCGAAGCCGCCCACATCGAACACATTGGGTGCGGCGCAGATTTCGATCACCGCGATCTGGCGGCCGCGCGCCTCCTGCGCGCTGCGCCGCCAGTGACGGAAGGTCTCGGTGTTCAGAAATTCGGCCACCGTCACCACGCAATCGGGTGCGCTCGTGCCATCCGTGAGGCTGCGCAAGTCGCCCAGCATGCGCAGCTGACGCACCTGCGGGTTGAGCACGCCGAAGACACCGCTGGCCGTGTTGCCGCGCGGTATGGCGCACCATACCTGCGTGCGCTCGGGGTCAAAGGCGCCGTCGGCGGCATGCGCGTCGTTGCTGGCCTCCAGCACGGCCAGCCCGGAATGCTGGCTCATCACCCGGTCAAACCGGATGACCGCGCGGATACGCTCGGGCTCGACCTTGCGCCGCACCTTGACGCCCTTGAGCCGGGCCAGTTGCCACAGCACATACCAGTCCACCGAATTGATGAAGCGGTCCTCGTGGGCGTGTCGGTCCAGCTGTGTGACGCGCAGCCAGATTTCGCCGCGCGCGCAGCCGCTTTCGCGCACCAGCTTGAGGTGGACGTCGCGGCCCAGGCCGGTGCCCCAGGCCAGCAGCGAATCAATGGCGCTGGTCAGCAGCTCGGGCTCGGCCAGCACGTCCACCGGGGTCAGCTCGGTGGCGATCTGGTGCGCGGGCAGGCGCTGGCTGTGATGCACCACAGCCTCGCCCATCAGGCCATCCAGTGACAGCACCTCGGTGCAGGCGGCGTCGCCCGCGCGGGACAGATGAGACAGGTGCGACAGCCGCTGGGCGGCGATGCCCGCGTGGTACACGCGCTGCAACGGCGCCTGCAGCCAGCGTGCCTCCTGCGCGCCCAGGCGCTTGGCGTGGGCCAATGCAGCCACGCCCGACAGGGCCTGGTGCACGGAGTCGGCCATGTCCATACCCAGGCCTGCCACCAACTGGTGCCAGGCGCCGTCTGCCATGGCGTCACCCAGAGACTGCTGGAAAACCGACTCAAAGCCCAAACTGGCCGTGAACGTGGATGAGCCGCCGCGCATGAGAACCTCCCTGGTGTGTGCTGCGGCTTCGATTGTAGTGCTTAACTATCCAGAATGCGTCACTTTGCCACCTTTTGGCGCCTTATGCCCCGTGGTGTTCAGGGCATGGCTTCGGCCAGGCGGCCCATTTCAGAGACCACCGCTCCCAGCAGCTTGGGCGTGAGCGTGCCGCTGCTGATGCGCGCCACGCTGTCGGGGCCGAAGCCGCCGATCTCGAACACGCCGTCATCGGTGCAGATTTCAATGGCCGCCACACAGCGCCCGCGCAGGCTCTGGGCCTGATGGCGCCACTGGCGAAAAGCCGCGCTGCCCAGAATCTCGCGCGTGGACAGCACGCAGTCGGGCGCGTCGGGCAGCTCCGCGTGCAGGGCGGCGACCGAACCCATCACGCGACCCACCACCACATGGGGTGCCAGGGTGGCGGGCAAGTCGGCGGCCACCGTGCCGGGCGGTGCGACGCACCACATCGTGCTGGTGTTGCCGGCCTCCGGCGAATACAGCACGTCAGGCCCAGATTCGAGCACCGCCATGCCGCAGTGGCGTTGCATGGCGCGGCTGAACTCCAGCATGGCACGCACCCGGCCCGCGGTCACGCTGCGCCAGACCTTGATGCCCTCCAGCCGGGCCAGCTGCCACAGCAGCAGCCATTCCACCGAATCCTGGTGGGCATCGCCGGCCTGGGCGTCGTGCAGCTTGCCCACGCGCAGCGTCAGCGTGGCGCGCTCCTTGCCGGGCTGGTGGGTCAATTGCAGGTCCAGCTCGCGGCCCAGTGAGCAGCCCCAGCTGAGCAGCGCACCGGCCACGCTGACCAGCGCCTCGGGTTCGGACATCACGTCCACCGGGTCCAGCTGGCACAGGATGCGGTGACCCGACCGGCGCAGGCGATGGTCGGCCACGGCCTCTTCGATCACTTCGTGCAGGGCCACGGCCTCGTGGGCGGGCGGAAGGTGGCGATGGGCCAGATTCGAAAGCCGCTGCGCCGCGATGCCCGATTCATACAGCTGCTGCAGCGGTTCGCGCATCCAGCGCGCTTCGTAGACGCCGATGCGGCGGCAGCGGGCCAGCTCGTTCAGGCCGTCCAGGGTCTGGCGCACGGATTCGGCCATGGTGGCGCCCATGGCCGCCAGCATGGCTTGCCAGCCGCCTGAGGCCATGGCCTCACCCAGGGGTTGCTGGAAGGCGGACTCGTATTCGGTGCCCGTGTGCTGGAAGGCAGGTGGTGACGCATGCATGGTCGTCTCCGGGAAATGGATACGAAATAATTATAGGTTGAAGGTATTAATGAAGGTCAAACCAGACAGAGGTAGGGGTTGCGCCCGCATGAGACAATCCAAGGCTGCATGACGTTATCTTTTTCCAATCTCTCGCTGGCTGAACCGCTGGCACGCGCCGTGGCCGAAATGGGCTACGAATCCATGACCCCGATCCAGGCCCAAGCCATCCCCGTGGTGCTGACTGGCAAGGACGTGATGGGCGCGGCCCAGACCGGCACGGGCAAGACGGCGGCGTTTTCGCTGCCGCTGCTGCAGCGCCTGCTCAAGCATGAAAACGCTTCGACCTCGCCCGCCCGCCACCCGGTGCGCGCCCTGGTGCTGCTGCCCACGCGTGAACTGGCCGACCAGGTGGCGCAGCAGGTCAAGCTGTACGCCAAGTACACCAACCTGCGCAGCGCCGTGGTGTTTGGCGGCATGGACATGAAGCCCCAGACGCTGGAGCTCAAAAAAGGCGTCGAGGTGCTGGTGGCCACGCCGGGGCGCCTGCTGGACCACATTGAAGCCAAGAACGCGGTGCTCAACCAGGTGGAGTACGTGGTGCTGGACGAAGCCGACCGCATGCTGGACATCGGCTTCCTGCCCGACCTGCAGCGCATCCTGAGCTACCTGCCCAAGGAGCGCACCACGCTCCTGTTCAGTGCCACGTTCTCGCCCGAGATCAAGCGCCTGGCCAACAGCTACCTGAAGGACCCGATCACCATTGAGGTCGCGCGCCCCAACGAAACCGCTTCCACCGTCGAGCAGCGCTTTTACAGCGTGGGCGACGACGACAAGCGCCGCGCGCTCAAGCAGATCATCCGCCAGCGCGGCATCACCCAGGCATTTGTGTTCGTCAACAGCAAGCTGGGCTGCGCGCGCCTGGCACGGTCGCTGGAGCGCGAGGGCCTGAAGACCACCGCGCTGCACGGCGACAAGAGCCAGGACGAACGCCTGAAGGCGCTGGCCGCGTTCAAGGCCGGCGAGGTGGACCTGCTGGTGGCCACCGACGTGGCCGCGCGCGGGCTGGACATCAAGGACGTGCCGGCGGTTTTCAACTTTGACGTGCCGTTCAACGCCGAAGACTACGTGCACCGCATCGGCCGCACGGGCCGTGCCGGCGCCTCGGGGCTGGCCGTCACATTCGTGTCCAACAGCGACGGCCGCCTCATGGGCGACCTGGAAAAGCTGCTGAAGAAAAAGGTCGAGGTCGAGGCGGTCGAATACGAAGAAGACCGCCCGCGTGGCCGCATCAACGACGGCCGCCGCCACTGGCGCGAAGAAGGCGAAGTGGGCGACCCGCGCGATGCGCTGGATACACCGCCGCCGCGCCAGCCGCGCCCGCAGCGCGAGTACCGCCCCGCCGCTGCACCCCGCGACCCGTTCTTTGACCAGCCCTACCAGCCGCCGGCGACCGACGCCGCACCAGCCTGGGAAGCCGCCGCCAAGCCTGCCGGCACCCGCATCTCGGCCAACATCAAGCCCAAGCGCAAGGTCGCTGCGCTCTTTAAATCAAGCTGACGCCACGGTTCAGCAACCACCGTGAATCTTCGCGGGCCACCGCGGAACCGGCTTCGCCGGGCCGCTGGTGGCGCCCCCGGGGGGGGGCGCCGAAGGCGCTTCGGGGGGTTATGGCTTTTGTGCCTGGTCGCACTTCACCTGGATCAACTCATGCTGCCCGGGCTCCGCGCCCAGGCGCAGCGCGCTCAGGCAGCCGCCCCATACGCAGCCCGTGTCCAGCGACAGCACGTCGGGGCGCAACAGCAGGCCCAGCGTGGACCAGTGGCCGAAGGCCACGGTCGCATCGGCGGTGCGCCGCCCCGGCACATCAAACCAGGGCAGGTAGCCCGCGGGCGCGGTGTCCAGGCCGCCGCTGGTCTTCAGGTCCATCACGCCCAGCGGCGTGCAAAAGCGCAGCCGCGTCAGTGCATTGACGATCACGCGCAGGCGGTTGGCGCCGGTGAGGCTGTCGTCCCAGTGGTCCGGCTCGTTACCGTACATCTCCTGCAGGAAGTCCGCCAGCGCCGGGCTGCGCAGCACGGCTTCCACCTCGCCGGCCAGTGACAGCGTCTGCGCCACGGTCCAGGACGGCAGCACACCGCCATGCACCATCAGGATGCCGTGCGCATGCAGCGCCATGCGCTGATGGCGCACCCAGTCGATCAGTGCCGCGCGGTCGGCGGCCATCAGGATGCCGTCCAGCGTGTCATTGCGGTGGGTGGGCCGCCGCCCATAAGCCACCGCCAGCAGGCTGAGGTCGTGGTTGCCCAGCAGACAGCGCGCCGAGCCGCCCAGCGCCATGAGCCGGCGCAGCACCGCTGCCGACTCGGGACCGCGGTTGACCAGGTCACCCAGCAAGTAAATCGTGTCGCGGCTTGGTGAGAAGTCCAAGGTAGCCAGCAGGCGTGCCAAGGCGCTGTCGCAGCCCTGCACATCACCAATCAAGTAAAGTGCCATGGTGTTGATTCTCCCCCCTGATCCATGGATTTCCTGCTGATCGCGTTCCTCACGCTGCTCAATGGCGTGTTTGCCATGTCCGAACTGGCGCTGGCGTCCAGCCGCAAGGCGCGCCTGACGGCCATGGCCGAAAGCGGTGACAAGGGCGCCCGGGCATCGCTGGTGCTGCTGGAGAACCCCACGCAGTTCCTGTCGTCGGTGCAGGTGGGCATCACCTCCATCGGCATGCTCAACGGCATCATCGGCGAGGCCGCCTTCAGCGACGACCTGGCCGTGTGGCTGCTGACGCTGGGCCTGCCGGGCCGTGCGGCCGAGATCACGGCCACCGCCCTGGTTGTGACCATCATCACCTTCATCACCATTGTGTTCGGCGAGCTGGTGCCCAAGCGCATCGGCCAGCTGTACCCCGAGACCGTGGCCCGCGCCGTGGCCGTGCCCATGACCTGGGTGGCCACCATTGCCAAACCGTTCGTGCGGCTGCTGTCGGTCAGCACGCATGCCACGCTCAAGCTGCTGCGCATCGACAACAAGGGCGGCCCGTCCATGACTGAAGAGGAAATCGTGGCCAGCCTCGAAGAGGGCGTGGACGCCGGCGTGATCGAACAGCACGAGCGCCAGATGGTGCAAAACGTGTTTCACCTGGACGACCGGCCACTGACATCGCTGATGCTGCCGCGCTCCGATGTGGAGTGGCTGGACGCCGACCTGAGCATTGCCCAGTGCCTGCTGCAGGCCGGGCGCGGCGGCGCGCATTCGTGGTACCCGGTGTGCCGCGGCTCGCTGGACGACGTGCTGGGCGTGGTGAGCGTGGCGCGCCTGCTGGAGCTCGGCCCCGAGGCGACCGGCACGGTGGAGGCGCACGCCCAGCCCGCGCTGTTCGTGCCCGAGACGCTGACTGGCATGGAGCTGCTGGAGCAGTTCCGCGCGCGCTCGGGCCGCATGGTGTTCGTGGTCGATGAATACGGCGTGGTGCAGGGCCTGATGACACCGCACGACCTGCTGGAGGCCATCACCGGCGAGCTGCAGCCGGGCGCCCAGGCCGATGCCTGGGCCACCCAGCGTGAAGACGGCTCCTGGCTGCTGGACGGGCTGATGCCCGTGGCCGAGCTGCGCGCGCGCCTGTCCATCCGGGAGCTGCCCGACGAAGACCGCGGGCGCTACAACACCGTGGCCGGCTTGCTGATGGCGGTGTCGGGCCGGCTGCCGGCCACCGGCGAGCGCATCGAATGCGCGGGCTGGATCTTTGAGGTGGTGGACCTGGACGGCAAGCGCATCGACAAGGTGCTGGCATCGGTTGCGCCGCCCGCCCCTGTGGCCGCCTGACGGCAGGAACTGGAAGGAAAACGCGCATGTCCGACGCTGTGTATTACGAAAAGCCGGTGCTGCTGCACCGCGACACCCACCGCCACCGCAAGGTCGCGGCCAGCACCAGCTTTGCCTTTGCTGCCAAGGCCAATTCGCTGTACCTGGCGGGGGCTGAGTTTGGCGAGGCCGCGCGTGAATACGCCATTGTGTTCACCCGCGTGGGCGCGCGCGTTGCGCCCGTGGCCATGCTGGGCCTGCGCGGCCGCGAGAACCTGTACGTGGACGCGCAGGGCCACTGGACGGCCAACTACATCCCGGCGTTCGTGCGCCGCTACCCGTTCGTGCTGTCGGACCTGCCGGGCGGCCAGATGGGCGTGTGCATCGACGAAGCCTACCCCGGCCTGAACGACAGGGAGGGCGAGCCGCTGTTTGATGCCCTAGGCGGCAACACGCCGTTTTTGCAGAACGCGCTGGATTTCCTGAACCGCTACCAGCAGGAATACCTGCGCACCGACGCGTTCTGCCAGCGCCTGGCCGAGATGGACCTGCTGATGGAGATGAATGCCAAGGCCGACCTGGTGGACGGGCGCAGTTTCACCGTCAACGGCCTGATGATCGTGGACGAGAAAAAGCTGCTGGCCCTGCCGGATGCGCGCGCGCTGTCGCTGTTCCGCACGGGCGAGCTGCACTGGATATCCATGCACCTGGCCAGCCTGTCGAACATGCAACGCCTGGTGGACCGCCTGGTCGAGCGCAAGGCCACCATGCAGCCACCGCCCAAGCCGGCTGCCTGACATCAGTGCCGCCGGTCCGGCCCCGCCCCGTCGCTGACGTCTACCGCCCGATGCACCACCAGGTGCAGGATCAGCTCGTCCACCTGCAGCGGCGCCAGGCCTGAGCGGGCCAGCAGCCATTGCTGGCTCACCGGCGTCTGGCTCATGAGCGCCAGCACCCGGAACACGCGCGACGTGCGGCAGCGGGCCGGCAGCGGCGGCCAGCATCGCAACCGGTAGACCAGGCCCACCTCATCCTCGTGGCCCGTCATGCCAGGGCCGGCCGCCATGGCCGGCTGCGGCGCCGGCGCGGCAGGCCGCGGGCGCAGTGTGGGGCGAAAGCTGAAACCGAAAGACATGCCAGGACTATCGGCGCCGCGCGCCGCAGGTTGAGCCGGGGGTGCTCAGTGCGGCGCGGGCGTGAACGCCGTGGCGTCCACCACGTCCACCGCGTCGTGCGTGACCAGGTACCGGATCAGCGCGTCGGCCTGTGCCGGTGCCATGCCCTGGCGGGCAATCAGCCAGTGGCGGTTGACCGGCCGCTGGCTCATGACCGACAGCGCGCGGAACACCGGCGCGGTATGCCAGGCTTCGGGCAGCGCGGGCCATTCGCGCAACCGGTAGATCAGCCCATGCCGATCGGCTGCGTCGTCCAGCACGGTGTCTTGCGGCGCCGAGCACAGCTGCGCGAACGACGAAGTCGTTTTGCGGATCCACAGGTGCAGGCTGGCGTACAGGCGGGGCATGCCCGCAGTCTCTTTGACGGGCGTGGTGCTGCCTTAGGGCGTTGCACCGGGCCCGCTTAGGGCAATCGCCTAAGCTGCCCGCGCCATCACGTCGCGGGTGTGGGCGTCGGTGGGGTACCACAGCGTGACGCGCGGCGACGCGAGCGTGACGTTTTGCGGCAGCCCCATCATGATCTGCACCGCCTGGAACGACAGCGTGCCCTGCTGTGTGTCAAACACCATCTGGAACTGGGTGGCCTCGGGGCGGCGCACGCTGCCGTCCGGCGGCCGCGGGTACAGGGCCTGCAGTTGCGCCTCATAGGAGTCCACCCGTGCGCGCAGGGCCTGGTTGGCCCAGGCCTCGGCGCGCAGCTGCTGCAGCAGGCTCCAGCCCACGTAGGCGGCCCCGCGCACGGTGTGCAGCATGCCGCCGGGGCGCACCAGCACGTCGATCATGTCCACCCCCTCGGTGGCGTCCTGCACCTGCGCGGGCAGGTCGGGCGTGGCCAGGCGGTTGAAATGCAGCCGCGCGGGGTTGGCCAGCAGCAGCTGCCAGCCGGCGTTGACACAGATGGCGGGGTAGGGGCCGTGCGCGGCCAGCAGGGTGCGCGCCATGTGCAGGGCGCCCGCGTCGTCCGTGGCGGTGCCGGGGTCTTCTTCCTGGCCGGCAAAGCCGCCGTGCAGCAGCGCCGCATTTCGCAGCGACACCGGCGCCTGCACCTCATCCATCCACGCCAGCAGCAGGCCGCGGCTGGGCCGCGAGCGACCCAGTTCCAGGTAGCTCACATGGCGCTGCGACACGCCCAGGCGCAGGGACAATTCCAGCTGGCTGATGCCATGGCCGCTGCGCATTTCGCGCAGCAGCCCGGCCAGCACCAGTGTTGGTGGAGGGGGGCTCATGGCGCGGTATTGTGGGGCAGGCGGCGTCGCGGGGGAATGACTGCGCAGGTCATGTCAGGCCAGCAAAAAGCCCCTGACTCTTGCGAATCAGGGGCTTTCATTTGGTGCCGGAGAGATGAATCGAACACCCGACCTTCTCATTACGAATGAGCTGCTCTACCGACTGAGCTACACCGGCGTAAGCCCACGATTATAGCCAAATCAGGACGGGGTCTGGGCGTGGTAGCCGGTAACGCGCTCCACCTCGTTGCGCGACCCCAGGATCACGCTCACGCGCTCGTGCAGCCTGGTGGGCTGGATGTCCAGGATGCGCTGGCGGCCGTTGGTGGCGGCGCCACCGGCCTGCTCGATGAGCCAGCTCATGGGGTTGGCCTCGTACATCAGGCGCAGCTTGCCGGGCTTGTCGGGTTCGCGCTTGTCCCAGGGGTACATGAAGATGCCGCCGCGCGTGAGGATGCGGTGCACATCGGCCACCATGCTGGCGATCCAGCGCATGTTGAAGTCCTTGCCGCGCGGGCCTTCCTTGCCTTGCAGGCATTCATCAATGTAGCGGCGCACCGGGGCATCCCAGTGGCGCATGTTGCTCATGTTGATGGCGAACTCCTTGGTGTCGGGCGGAATCTGCACGTTTTCCTGCGTCAGCACGAAGGAGCCCTGCTCGCGGTCCAGCGTGAACATGGCCACGCCGTCGCCCACGGTCAGCACCAGCGTGGTCTGCGGGCCGTACACACAGTAGCCCGCGGCCACCTGCCGGCTGCCCGGCTGCAGGAAGTCGGCCTCTTCCACACCGCGGTCGCCCTCGGGCATTTTCAGCACACTGAAGATGGTGCCGATGCTCACGTTCACGTCGATGTTGCTCGATCCATCGAGCGGGTCAAACAGCAGCAGGTATTCGCCCTGGGGGTAGCGGTTGGGCACCACATAGATGCCGTCCATCTCCTCGCTGGCCATGGCCGCCAGGTGGCCGCCCCATTCGTTGGCCTCGATCAGCACTTCGTTGGCGATGATGTCCAGCTTCTTTTGCACCTCGCCCTGCACGTTTTCGCTGCCGGCGCTGCCCAGCACGCCCCCAAGGGCGCCCTTGTTCACCGCCTGGCTGATGCTTTTGCAGGACCTTGCCACCACCTCCAGCAGCAGGCGCAACTGCGACGGGATGTGGCCGTCCACGCGCTGCTGTTCAACGAGGTAGCGGGTGAGGGAGATTTTGTTTGCCATTCGAGGCCTCCGTTAAATGCCGTGTCTGTTCCAGTGCCGCCGCGGAACCGGCTTTGCCGGGCCGCTGGTGGCGCCCCCCTGGGGGGAGGCGCCGCAGGCGCTTCGGGGGGTCAATTAATCAGCCAGGGCGCGCGTGACGACTTCACGCACGTCGTTGCTCAGATCCGTCTTGGCCGCCACACGGGCAATGGCCTCGCGCGCCGCGCTGCGGCAGGGCTCCACCAGTTTGCTCCAGCGGTCCAGCGCGCGGGCCAGGCGGGCGGCCACCTGGGGGTTGATGGCGTCCAGCTCGATCAC